>NZ_CP036267.1:2141540-2476540 GCF_007744255.1 Thalassoglobus polymorphus
ACATGAGAGGGAAGCAAATCAGCGGTCAGTTCATCGCCATCTGCTAGAACAATCGCGCGTTCGATGTAGTTTTGCAACTCGCGAACGTTCCCGGGCCATAGGTAAGACTTGAGAAAATCGAGTGCGTCCTGAGAGACCATTCTGATGATACGCTGATTCTCGATTGCGTACCTGTTCACAAAAAATTGAACAAGTTCAGGGATGTCTTCCCGGCGTTCACGAAGCGGGGGAACATAGAGCGGAAGCACGTTCAATCGGTAATATAAATCTTCTCGAAACCCATCGGTTTCGACCATCTCAGCCAAGTCCCGATTTGTTGCAGCGATCACTCGGCAGTCAACGGTCACGGTTTTGGTGTCACCGACTCGCTCAAATTCGTGCTCTTGCAGCACCCGCAAAAGTTTCACTTGAAGCGTCGGGCTGACAGAGTTGATCTCGTCAAGGAAAATGGTTCCTCCGTGTGCGGCTTCGAAACGACCTGTGCGGTTTTCAATGGCGTTGGTGAACGCCCCTTTGACATGTCCGAAAAGTTCGCTTTCCAGCAAGCTTTCACTCAATGCTCCGCAGTTGACGCGAATGAACGGACCGGTTGCACGCGGACTGAGATCATGAACAGAACGGGCTGCGAGTTCTTTCCCTGTTCCAGTTTCGCCAAGGAGTAAAACCGTTGCTGAGCTGTTCGCGATCTTACGCAAGTGGCGAAAGAGCTCGCGCATCCGCTCGCTTGCTCCAATGAAGCCGTCGAACGGTGGGGAATCCAATTGTTTTGAATCCATGAATACGAATCGTGCAGAAAAAGGCAGACAAATACCAAGCTGCCTAGATTGTATGCAGATTTCTGCAGATGCGAAGCTTTGAAGGGGAAAGTCTCACAAAAAATAAATGAAAATAAGCCTGCGTTGTGGCAACTGCTCGAAAAAGAAGCACTTGTCGGCTTGATTGAAATCGCTGAGGCGCTTGGCGACACACCTTGGGTGTGTCGCTCAACGGTCTGTTTTAATGAGCCGGTGGTGGGCTGTTTTGGAATGCACGGTTCCGGAACATGAACTCGATGATGTTCCCTTCGTGCGGTTGCAACCAGTTGAGTTGCATCGTTTTCACGCGTCCGATGTTCAAGCGGTCGATGTGCGTTGCATCGAGAAGTTGCCGAGACCATGCCTCGTCTTCGGTAATCGCGGAACCGACTAATGTTGGGCCGATTGTTTTAATCATTTTTGCTTGTGGGCATTCAACAACCGAGGCAAACGGGAACATGTATTCCGTGTTTGCCAGAAATGGTTCAGGACTTGAGCAGTGAACAATTGTTGGTCGCAGGAAATCATATCGCTCGTGTTTGACCCAGCGATCACCGTCACGGTATTTGGCGGTGACCTCTGTCACGCCATGATCTTTGAGTTTGTCCTCGATCTGGTCATTCATCGCTTCAGCGACACCCTTCGTGGTGAAGGCGGCCAGTGATGCGTTTGGATCGGACATCGGCAAAGGCGCGATTGGTCCAAGTTTCTGTGCGATGGCATCTGCGATTTCCTCGGTATGTCGCGACGCCCAAATGCTTGAGGCGTTGATGCAACTTCGCCCGGAATTCGCGAAAACGCTATCGACGAGAAGATCAAGGAAGCTTTCCCATTGATCGACGACATCGTCGCCAATCAGGATCTTTGAGAACCCAGGCCCATGTGGTTGCACTCGGGGGTTGGAGGCGTATTGGTCGATTGTTTGTTGTCCGCCGAAGATCATTGAACGATCACATGTTTCCATGACAGCAGCACCACAGTCGCGAGGTCCGGGATACAAGCTGAACGCTTCTCCGGGAATGCCAGCTTCGGTCATCGCTGCGAACATTCGATATGGCGTCCAAGGTTCCTGGGAACCCGGTTTAAGAACAAGTCCAAGTTGCAGCGGAATGAGTGGCAGCCAGAGCGTATGCACGCCTGGTGAGTTGTTGGGCAAGACAGCTCCGAGGACGGGTGAAGTTGCCTGGTAACTGACCATCACTCCCCGTTCTTCCATGCCGTATCCTTTGGAGAGGATTTCGAACGGAAGTCCACGTGTGAGCGAGTTGAGAACGTCTTTCATGTGTTGCATGACAAAGGCGTTCTTCTTCATGTTCCCTTCGCACATGTGTACCGGAAGGCCAGTCGTAGCTGACTGAATCTCGCAGAACTGCTCGGGAGTTTGTGTCCCGTTCCCAAGTGGAAGTTCAGCTTCCATGAACAGCTTGCCAGCCTTGGCACACATTTCACAGAGTTCCTCGATGGAGAACTGCAATAAAGCTTCCCGCGCCCGGGCAGCTTTCCGCATGTCCATTTTGATCAGTCCCCCATTGGCCTGATCCATCTGAGCGAGTTCTTCTCCCGTTTCAAAATGAATGACAGGAGCCTTCTCCATCGAGGTATACGGCTTCCCCCAGCGAATCACAGGAATTTCAAGCATGGTTAGTCACTTTCAGTCAAACGGCAAGTTTTTGTAGTGTCACACCCGGACAGATCGCTACGAAAGCGGAGAGTGAGCTCACTACCATATTTACTCTACTTTGGATTAAGCCAAATAGAGTATCGTTCTCGGCGGTTGGGGAAAAGGAAAGGAAGCTGTTGCCAATTTTTTCTTCCTAAATCCGAGCGAACGGGAAGGCAGACTTTCTGAATAACAAAAAAACGCAGCACCACAGTGAAAACCGTGGTGCTGCGAGAGTTTGACTCATGAATAATGAGTAGTACTTTTTTCCGGGAATTACGGAGGGGTTCCGCCGCCATCCAAGTCTGGTGACAGAAGTCCTCCCGCTCCCGCTCCTTTCTTGAGGTCTAAAGCAATCTCTTCGTCACCATCGTTACCGACAGTGAATTCGAAATACTCGACATTGGGGGCAGGCGAAGCGCTGTCAAGTGGGACTGAAACTCGAACCGTGTAGCTTCCCGGAACGATTCCGTCATCATCGTCGTAAGTTCCGACGGTAAAGCTCCCGTCTTCTTCGACTTGTGCTGATCCCGCACGTACACGCTCATTACTATCAAGCGGGATGAGGTCGATCGTTGCAGGACCGAATGGTGATCCATCAATGGTGAGCTTCCCTGAGGCGGGAACTGTTTTGAGCTTGTCCATTTCCAGGTCAGCTCCACCAGAGCAACCGACCATGAATGCCAAGCTGTAAAGTAACGGCAATCTCATTAACAAAATTCTCCAATGTGAATTGAAAATGGTTTTCTGGACCAAAAGTGTTCAAACAAGAAAAGCACCAGTTACGGAACTGTTACGATGCTGTCAGCATCGGCTCCATTGATCGTGTTCAACGACATCCACAAACTCTTCGGACCAGCTGGCCCTTGGTTGTGCTCTCCGTGGTAGTCCATGTTTTCACTGAAGAATTTCACGGAACCATCTGCCATTAAGAAATGTGCTCCTCCAACGTGAACACTACTTGGGCCTGGCCAGTCGGAATTGATTGCATGGGCAGCGATGTAGTACGGCCCCATTGCATATGGTGCATTCTTCCACCATGTCGTATCTTCACCAGCCATCCCGTCAGGATTTGTGATTTGATAAGCAGTGTTGGTGGCGATGACATTGTGAGTAATGGAAACGGCCCAGTTTCGGAAGACTGTCTCGCCTCCACCGCGACGAGGAGTTCCTCCCCCTCCACGACGACCACCCCATTTCTGCCCTGTTGAGTTGACCTCGCCGACTGCGATAGTGTTTGAGGTTCCATCAACGATATCTCTCATGCGAACCTTCGATTCCAGAGAGAAGACCCCTTCGTGGACCTGACCTTTGCGTCGCCACCAGTCAAACCCTTGTGAGCCAGCGTAGTTTGTCACACTGAGGTTGTAGATTGATGATGTGTCGATCTGGGAATCAGAAGGACACTGAAAGCCGGGGATATCCTGAGCTGTGATGAGATCGCCACTCGGCAGCGTTTGCCCATAGAATTGCTCTTCAGTGTCGATTGCGTTGTAGAGCGGTGTCTGGTCGATGAATGGAAGGATCATCACCATCCAACTGTGATTCCGCGGTTCTCCATTTGCACGAGAATTCTTTGTCGGCCAATACGCGTGCATGTCGTTGGGGAAGATTCCATGTGTGTCATGGTAGTTATGGAGGGCCAACCCGAGTTGTTTCAGGTTGTTCTTGCACTGTGTCCGACGGGCGGCTTCACGTGCTTGTTGAACAGCTGGGAGTAGCAGGGCGACTAAAATCGCAATGATCGCAATGACCACCAGCAATTCAATCAATGTGAACCCTCGGAAATTTCTCCGACTTTTTAACATCATCGTCAACTCCAGTTTAGAAAAGGAAAATCGCGAAAACAGAATGAAGGGTGAGTACCCTGTCAAAATGAATGTCAAAGCAAATGGAATGATGAGTGAATTTATGCAGATTGGATTTGAGTTGAGTTTTCCAACTTATCGGATAACCATTATCAGAATTGATATCGGCGTGGTTTGATAGGAAGGTGAGGTGATCGTAGTTGTCCCTGACTTAAATGTCAACAACTTCCGATGTATTGTGGCTGCTTGGCATAAAACAAGCAGGATAAGAGACGGTGAGGTAATCCAGCCTGAGATGGGGGAGGCTGGTTCACTGAATCGTTGGCGCCATTAAGAAATTGTGCCAAATTCTCAAAATTTTTAGAAACCGGTTGAATTTAAACAGTTCTTCAAGATTCTGGCCGCGTAGGGAGCTGCAACCGTGCCGCCGAATTGGGAGCTTCCCCGGGGTTCGTCGACGCAAACGAGCACGAGAAACCTTGGGTTCTCGGCGGGGGCTCCGCAAATGAAGGAGCAAACGTTCTTGTTCGAGAAGTACCCACCATTGGGGTTCACTTTTTGTGCGGTACCTGTTTTCCCGAAGACGGACAATTTTCCCAGCTGTGCCCGTTTGCCGGTTCCGCGCTCAACGACTTCTTTCATCGGATGCTGAACAACCCAGTCAGCGACCGGTTGAGAGACGACTTGCGAGACCACAATCTGCTGAGGCAAAGGTGATTCGTGGCTTGTCCGAAGAAGAAGGTGCGGACTTTTTTTCTTTCCACCATTCGCCAAAATCGCATGGGCTGAAATCATTTGAATGGGAGTGACAGCCAGTTCGTGTCCCATAGGGATAGAACCGGTTGAATAGTTGTTCCAGTTTCGCAGCGGGCGCACAATGCCCGGGACTTCGCCCGCCAGTTCGAGTCCGGTTTTCTTTCCGAATCCGAATGAGCTGGTTAATGAATAGAGCTGTTCGTTCCCGAGTTTTTCTCCAATCTTCGCCATCCCGATGTTACTCGATTTTACCAGTACATCGGTCAGGTTGAGTTCGCCGTATGGGTGATGGTCATGCAGCAGGCGTCGCCCCATGTAATAGGAGCCCCATTCGCATTGGAAGATTTCGTCTGTGTCGAGGGTCTTCTTGTCGAGTCCCCAGGCGACAACGAGTGGCTTGAATGTTGATCCCGGTTCGTAAACAGCTGAGATTGCCAGATTCTTCCAGGCATTTTCCGGGACACTACCAAGATTTGAAGGAGAGAAGCCAGGTCGCGATGCCATCGCCAGAACTTCTCCAGATGAAGGGGCCAGAACAATGGCACACGCTCCCACTGGATTGTGTTCTTCAACGAGATCATCCAAAGCCGCTTCTGTATGCAGCTGCAAGACCGTATCAAGTGTGAGAACAACCGTGTGACCATCCTGAGGAGGCTCGGTCACCTCTTCGAGGACTTCCAGGACGTTTCCACGTGCATCTCGAACGAATCGTCGGACACCATCCTGCCCACGCAAATACGAATCGAACGCCTGCTCTGCCCCGCCCTGCCCGTTTCCATCGATGTCTCGCAACCCAAGAACATGAACTGCGAGTGATTCCTGTGGGTAAAATCGTTTGAACTCATCTCGTAATCCGACCATCTCTTCAGGAAGGTCGAGTTGTTGAATTGCGGCTGTCTGCTCTGGGGACAACTGCCGTTTGATCCAGAGGAATTTTTTCTGCGAATGTGTTTTGATTTTCTCTTCAAGCTTGTCAGCTTCCAGATCTAGAACTCTAGCGAGATCATTCGCAATAGACTGCGGATCGTCGATGGAACTCGGATCGACGTACAAGCTCGACACGCTTGTCGTTGTTGCCAGCAAGCGACCTTTCCGGTCCAGTAAATCGCCGGGACGTGCCGGGATCGGTTCATGGCTGATTTGTTGTCGCGCAGCGCGGGAAGCAAATGTCTCTTGCGAATACAATTGGATATGCATGAGACGTAGCGCAAGCAGACCCCACACCCCCAGTACGAGAATCTGCACCAGATATTCGCGCCCCGTCCAACTTCGCGGAGAGTCACTCATTGCGACGCTCCTCCCCGGCCCCCTTGAGTCTCCATTCGAGAAGCGGCGGAGTCGCCTCGGATGATTCTTTCACGGAGCGGTTTTCGGTGAGCTCGATGGAAGAATTCCACTCCCGCAAAAGACGCGGAGGTGCGCCGAGTTGCTGAGTTTTCAAGAACAGCTGCGAACGTTCTTCAGCGAGGGCCTGAAGTTGGTAGTGTTGCTCGCTGATAGCCCTTTTAAGAGACAGCTTCTGTTTTTCCAGCGCAATCCCCATGATTGATATCAGGGTCAATATCGCCAATGTTGCTGCAAACCGGAAAAACATAGACTCACCATGGAATGTTGCCCCTTCCATGGGAGTCCATCCTTCAGCTGTGAGTTCTGCGACTTGATCTGTTGAGGACTGATCCTGAAACCGGAAAATACTCTCTCTCACGCTCTCTTAAAAATTGAAAGGCGAATCTTTCAGCGGTTTCGGACTGTTTTTCGACAAGTGGTAAGGAAGAAACGACCTTTTGTAGTCCGGGTCCATCGCCCCGATTGGCTCGTCCGGGACAATGGTCCCGGCCTACGTTGTGTTGGTCGTTCGTTTTCTACTGCTCGCATGCAAATACGCGATCAAATACTCAGAACATGTAAAGTGTTATCGGATCGTTTCCCCCGACGGAGCGAGGACAACTTGGCTGGCATCGTGAGGAAGTCGTAAAACCATCCCGATTTTCAGGGTATTCCCATCCTTCAGGAGATCTCGGTTCATGCCGACAATTTGTGACCAGCGAGCGGTCCGCCCGAGGTGGTTTTCTGCGATGTCGGTCAAGGTGTCTCCTTTTCCGATGCGATAGAGCGGCTGACCGTCCTGAATGAAAAATCCGGGAGCAAGAAGAGATTCCGGTGATGGCTGGGCATCAACAATCCCTGCCATTTTGGGATAGCGTTGATCAAGGACTTTCGAATCTGGGACAAGCACAAACATTCCGGGTTTCATGCGATCGGGGCGAGGAATACGGTGTTTGTTGTATTCCGCCAAGGCAGCGAAGTAACGGGCTGTCCCGAAGTGCTGACGTGAAATTGTCCAGTAGTTTTCACCACGCTGAACTTCGTGAACTGTCTCTTGTGCGATTTGATTCGTCGCGTCGCTCGGTTGCTTGTTCTGAATGACGAGTTCATTTGCTGGTGGATTGTACACCTGTTTTTTCGGAACAGCCTGCGCAGTGTTCATTGAATTTGAGGGATTGGGAACGTTAGGCGTGGTCTCTGGAATTTCTGTCGTGGGCGAGAAAGGGGCGGGCTGAGAGAGTTGTGGAGCCGGGCTCGGTTTGAGCGTTTCGACGGATTCGATTTCGAAGCTTTGCACCGGGGGGGGAGTTGCAGCCGGTTTTGATTCAACAGGATTCGCTGGGAAAATTGATGCTTCCGGAGGAGCCATTCTCGGTGCCGAATCACTTGGAAATGAAGGTGGAGCTGGCTCATTTCCCAAAGGTGGAATCTCTAGGTCTGCACCGAATGCGGTCTCTGCACCTTGCGCGGACGTTCCAGAATTTCCGGTTTGTTTCAAGAATGGATCACGATGAACTGTCGAGGCCGGAGCTTGTCCCTGTTCGGTTTGCACAGGTGCTACAGGTGTTGTCTGCACTGGTGCAGTCTGAATGGGGACGGTGAGTGCCGTTCTCGGTTGCGGAGTCGGATTGGTCGGTTGAGTAATTTCCGCAGCTTGAATTTGTCTCGGATTCAGGAGTCGAGAGTTCATCTCCAGGGTTGGTGGAGCATCGAGTTCTTCAACTCCGTCAAAGTTTTGGCGAGGAAATGATGGGGGATTCTCTTCATTACTTTGAAGAGGAGCCGCCTGGACTTTTGTGTCAAAGAGTCCGGTCGCAACGTCAACTTGCGTGCTTTTTTGAGGCGTACTTTTCAGAAGTGCAGGTTCCTCGACTTTCTTCGGAAGGCTCCACTTCGGACTTTCCGCCGGAGTCGCTGAATCCTGGGCAATCGCTGCTCCTGTGAGACAATCCTGCGAGATGAAGATCGTCAGTACGAGGGCAACTCGAATGAATCGGTGTGAATCATGATTTCTTGAAAACATGGGAGTTCCTTCTCTTATTCAGCTCGTTCCGCGACGCGAATTTTCGCGGAGCGTGAGCGTGGATTCATACGTACTTCCGATGGTGTCGGAGCAAGTGGTTTGCGGGTGAGGTTATTCCAGACCTCTTTGTTTCGAAATGCGTCCTTGACCATTCGATCTTCGATGGAATGGAACGTGATAATGACCGCACGTCCGCCGGGGCTCAGGCGTTGCGGGAGGACTTCCGTGAGAAACTGTTCCAGTTGGTCCAGCTCGCGATTCACAGCAATCCGCAAGCCCTGAAAGACTCGCGCGACGCTGGGGGATTTTTTTTGACTCGTTGGTCCGGTGACCGAGTGGACCAGCTCGACAAGTTGGTCAGCGGTTTCGATTGCTCGCGCAGCTTTTCTTCGTTTCACAATCTCCGCAGCAATTTTGTCTGCATCCCGTTCGTCTCCATATTCGGAGAAAATCTGTGTGAGTTCTTCTGTCGAGGCAGTCAGCATGAGATCTTTGGCGGGGCTTCCGGTGGAAGTGTCGTACCGCATGTCCAGCGGGCCAGAGGTGTCGAAACCGAATCCTCGCTGAGGGTCTGCGAGTTGATCCGAGGACAAACCAAGGTCGAGCAGAACTCGATCCACAGTTTCTATTGAAAGTTTCTCCAGCACTGTTTCGAGCTCGGCATAGCTGCACTGATGAAGTGAGACGTTTGGCCCGGAGACAACTTGAGCGGCACGATCAATCATCGATTGATCACGATCAAGTCCGATCAGCTGTCCCTGTTGATTCATGGCTTTAAGGATGTGTTGACTATGTCCGCCTGCACCGAGCGTTCCATCTACGATGTTCAGGCCGGGTTGAATGGCGAGTTGCGTAAGAACTTCATGAAGCATGACCGGAATATGCACCGTCCGATGAGACGGCGAAGGGCGCGGCATCACGTTGTCCTGAAAGTTATGTGGACAGGCCTTCTGATTTGACGGAGTCGATGGGGAAGTTCGCAAGCTGGTGGGCTGTTCGCTTCAAGTACGACGAAGTCTCAATTCGGAATGGATGTCACACTGGGTAGGTTGTGGGGAATGATGCCGAGGTTTGCGGAATCGCGTCGGCAATGGAGGAGGGAATCTTGAGCATTATCTACAGAATTTGGCGAATATCTGGAAGAGCAATTTCGGCAGCGATTTATTGGGCATGTCCGCATTGACTGCAATAATTGCCGAAGTTTGTGTGCTTTATGGATTCTACGTCGGCGTCATTTGCCGAATGAGCGGTGATGTTGCGGCAAAATTTGCCAGACTTCGACAGTTTCTGTTTGACATTCTCTTCTGAACGTTCGATTCAAAATAAATAGTGCCCGCGGGCCGGTTTGTTAGATTCTTGACAGGCTTGGTGATTTGTGACTTTGTGACACTCTGACTTTGTGGCGTGCCCACATCTCATGTTGTCACATGTTTACTTGTCATCTCTCAGAGTCAAACATCCTCGACAAAGCGCGGTCAATCAAGATTTTTTTATGCACGGCTGTCGGGAGATCATGATGAAACGGATGATGACATTGAGTTTGGGAGTCGTGCTATTGGTCGCGAGTGGATGTGGAACTACGCGAGGGCTGCGTCTGGCTTCGATCGAGTCAGCCTGTTTCGGTACGAACAGCTCCGAGCAAAGCCTGGTTGCTCCGCCGGTTGAATACTCTCAGCCAGTAGAAGAACCACAAGAGATTGCTCCTGTGCCTCCCAGTGCAATTGACCTTCCCATGGAGAAGGAAGAGTTGCCTCCGCCTCCGCCAGCCAACTTTGAAGTCACTTCCGGGCTTCAAAAAACAGTTCGAAAACCAATTTTGATCCCGATTCAGCAAACTGCCGCCCGTTGGAGCGATAAAGTTGTGACAAAGTTGCAGTAAAGCATTTTCGTCTCCGTGAAGAATGCGATCGCGCGAACTGCATTCGCATTTGAGTCAACGTTTTCGCCAGAGCACTTCATCGCTGATCTTCAATTGTTTCTGGAGTGACTGAATTTCTTTTCGGAAGCGCTGTGCGTCGACGGGATAGCCCTTCGTCGGTTTCAGTTCTGGAGAATGTGACCTCCAGAACTGATTGAACTGGTGCATTGCCAGTTCGCGAACGTACTTTGCGACAATCGAGGCTGCGGCAACAGGAAGGTGTTGCTCCCCTTTCGTCTGAAATCGGAACTCAGTTCTGTTCACCCGATAGCGGCTGACCGCTCGACTTTCTTCAAGACAGTGGATGTTCGCATCACCGACGATGGGAGAGAGGAACTCATCGTACCGATTTCGCCCGCCGTGCTTGTCGCCAATCACTAACGTTTGCTTTGATTCGCCTGAATCCCAGGTTCGATTCAGTAGGTCGAACGTCAGCTTGGACAGTGCGATCCCTTTGCTACCGTGCAGGTCGAGGCATTCGTTGAACTGAACTGCCGGGACAATTTGCGCCTGAATATTTTCACAGACGAGTTGCGACTTCTCCATGGATCTGGAAAGCCGATCTGCGAAGACGCCCACCAAATCATTGTTCGCAACGATGGGTAACTCTGAGTCCATTTCAAACCATGGGATGGTCTTAAAGGTATTTTTCACCAATTCAGGTTGGCCACATAGATCTTCCCACAGTGATTTCAATGACGCGGTCGAAACGCCAGCGACTCTCAACAGAGACAATGCAGATGTCTCCAGTGATTGAAAACCGTATTTTCCTTTATTCACTTCTTTCGAATCAGCGATATGCAGTTTCGCGTGCCGGCACGTTGATTTAATGTCAACGACATCTTTGAGAAGATCAGCGAAGTCACATTCTTCAGGAGACTTTGGCGTTTTCCAGGTTGTCGCAGCGATCACCAGAGGTCCGAGATTTGGTCCGTAACCGGCTTCATCCATTCCGAGGAAAAAACCTGAGGAATCGATATCTTTATCTATGTCGAAGAGGCGATTCACTCGATTACTTTCCTATGCAAAATCGGCTGAAGATGCGGTCCAGAATATCGTCGGTATAGACGACACCGACGATTCTTCCCAGGTGATCAAGAACATCGCGCAACTCCATCGCAACGAGTTCATCGCCTCCGGCATGTTCGACGATTTCCAGTGCCCGGCATAAAGAGTGATGGGCATGCTGCAAGCTTTCTCGACACCGAGCTGCCGTCGCTCCGGTCAGTTCGGCGTCGACATTGGAGCTCATCAGCTCATCGAGAATAGCGTTTCGGACATCCTGAATCCCCTCACCAGTTTGGACCGAAACGTTGATGAGGCCCTCATTATCGCTATCGCGGAGGGTGTCGGCTTTTGTGGTGATTTCTAAAACAGACCTGTTCGCTTCTTGACACGACAGTAAGAGAGTCTGATTCTCGGTTTGCTCTTCGGGTGTCGCGTTCGCAGGTGAGCACCAGACGATCAAGTCGGCTCGTTGATATTGATCGGCACGTTGATTCCCGGCAATCTCTTCGATGCCGTCGCGAGCGGATTCCCAGCCAGCGGTATCGATGAGTGTGTAGGTGACTCCGTTTTCGTTGTGGACCGTCGCTGCCAGGTAGTCTCTCGTTGTTCCCGCGATTGAAGAGACGATTGCGGTTTCTGTTTCGAGCAAGGCGTTAAAGAGCGTGCTTTTTCCCGCATTGGGCAGCCCTGCAAGCACAACGCGAGCGTGCCCAGTAGAGAGCATTCGCTCCTGAGATTGTTGTAACAGTTGCTGCAAAAACGTGTCACCAGATCGCAACTTCTCCAGAAATTCCGGACGTTGTACGAAGTCGATGTCTTCTTCTACAAAGTCGAGGCCCGCTTCCAGGTCAGCCAGGTGCAACAACAGTTCTTCACGCAATTCGCTGATTTTTGAGGAAATTCCCCCGGCGAGTTGGTCGAGAGCTGTTTTGAGCTCATTGGGATTAGCTGCATCAATCACACCAAGAACGGCTTCCGCTTGAACCAGATCGATGCGGCCAGCGAGAAACGCTCGCAACGTGAATTCGCCACGTTCAGCAGGTCGTGCTCCTGAAGTAAAAATCCGTTCGAGGATTTCATTTAACAAAGGAGGAGATCCAACGCAGTGAATCTCAGCAAGTGGTTCTCCTGTGAAACTCCGGTGAGTCGGCCACAAATGGACATCAACCGGGAGCTCCAGATCTCCATCGCCCAGACCGATTGAGCAAGGATATCGACGAGCGTGAGTTGGGTGAAACTCGGGAGTGGATGATGAAAGGATTCGCTTGAGTAAAGCGACTGTTTCGCTGCCACTCACGCGGAGAATCCCACGCGCTGCCGGTCCCGAGGCGGAGGCAACCGCAGCGATGCAAGCATTCGAAGAAACGTTCAAGGCATTCACAATTCAGAAATTCTTAGTTGACTCAATTCGAAAGAAGTTTCTGAAACTCAGGGAGCCCGCGTAATGAAT
The DNA here is from genome assembly GCF_007744255.1 of Thalassoglobus polymorphus. GTDB lineage: Bacteria > Planctomycetota > Planctomycetia > Planctomycetales > Planctomycetaceae > Thalassoglobus > Thalassoglobus polymorphus. Next base: position 2,154,284 of record NZ_CP036267.1, read on the forward strand.
TCAGATCGGGGTCGGTTCGCATCAGGTCGAATTCTTCAAACCCATACTTGATGGATTTTTCAAGTGCCTGAATCGCTTTCGTTTCATACTCTTTGATGGTGGGCATTGTCTTGGAAAGATCGGGAACTTTACGGAGTGACTCGATCGCTCGACCGAATACGCATGCGGTGTTGTAAGCGAAAATGTCGTCTTTGGGAAACTTGTCTGTTGAATCGAGGGTGAATTGAACAGCTTCTTCCGTTTCTCCCTGAATCGCCTTCACGATGCCAATTCCGGTGATGGCCTGACCATCGAAGTTGTCTATCGCATAGGCTTTCTGGAATGCTTCGCCTGCTTTATCGAACTTTTTTAACTTCAGGAGTGTATTCCCGATTCCTGAATGTCCAACTCCCAGTTCAGGATCGATTTCGACAGCAAGTTCAAAGTAGGTAAGTGCATTTTCGTAATTTTCGACGCGCGAATGGTAGTACGCAGACTCAATCGAATTCCAACCGGGGGAGTGGCTCATCCAGAGGCGAATGCCATCATTTGCTGCATCCAGACCACTTTCGTTTTTTGCCTCAAGGCTTTGCTGACGGTAATCTTTCAAGAGTTCTTCTGCGCGGCGAGTCCCAATCCTCCCGAGGGCATAGCAGATTTGTGTTGCCTCATCTTCATTTGCATCTTTCATCAAGCTGTAGATGGCTTCGGCAGCTTCGTCACTGGTTTCCTTCGTGAGAAGTGCAATCCCCGTCTGGCGGAGAATTGGTTCTTCGGCATGAACAGCTCGCTTGGCAACTTCGAGTAACTCTGGCATCGCTAGTGCAGAAACGAGATTGTAAATCAGGACTCGTTCCTCTGGTTCGAATTCTTCCTCATGTTTTAAGAGGTCACGTATGATGCGCTCGTCGCCAACATGTTCCAGTATCGCAAGGAGCTGTTCGCGATCAGCTTTCTCCTTACTGCGATAAATTTGATTCAGGACAAGAGTCGCGGCTCGTTGATCACGAGTTCTGCGGAGAATCTCCAGGACGTTCTCGGTCACATCTCCGTTCGCCAAACGGAGCAAGGCATAATCGACCGCAATTTGTTCACTCTCCGCGTCCCCCATGTCAACCAAAGCATTAAATGCGACAGTTTGGGCTTCTTCAGAATCGTCTTGAAGTGCCGCTTCAAGAAATTCGAACAATCGCTCATGGCCAACAGCAACCAGTCCCTTTAGAGCTGCAGAACGAACCTCTGGACTCTTGTGCGAGAGCGCTTGAACGAGGTACGGGGACCATTCGCGGCGGTAGTTTTCGGTCAGCAGTTCAATTTGCTTCGCAGGAGGAACATTCATTGCCTGTTCGGTATACAAACGTTCGATGGACGACGTAGCAGCTTGTTGATTGGACCTCAACAGCGCAACCATCGCACCTACGGCATCTTTCTGATCTTCTTGAGTGGCGATGTTGACCAGCATTGGAATCGCCTGAGGATGGCTCTGTTGACCGATTGCCAGAAGGACAAAAGGTCGAGTCGATTCATCAGCGGTGTCATAGAGCTCGCTCAGCATCGGGTAGATGTTTTCAAAAGTCGCGAGGTCCTGTCGAGTTTCGAGTGAGACCAGTGCTGCACGTTGAGAGAGGGGGTGCCCGGACCTGATTTCACGTTCGATGTATCTCGGATCGATCACAGCAAACAAGTCTTTCAAACTTGCTTGTACGGCATCAGCGACGTCAGCGAAAAGGAAACGTCGATGGCTCGCATCGATCTCCTCTTTAGCGTTGACGTTGGGAAGATTTGCGAGCGCCAGATACTGCATGTCCGGAAATGCAGGAAAGAATGAATAGAGCTGATTCGCAGGTTCAAGAGTTGCCCGATGAAGCAGCCAGTCGACCAGGTCCACATCCATCTCTGAGGCAGTTTTTGACCAGCGAATGACGATACGCCGAACTTTTTGAGCAGAAAGTTTCTTGAGTGCGTCTGCAAGGTCTTGAGCATTCACCGTATTCAATGAGCCTTGAATCTCCAGCAGCCCCAGCGAGCCCTCTGGACCGATTCGTTTTGATGTCAGCCCCAAGCGTGCTCGCTGTTCTGATCTCAAATCATGTATCAGCTGCCCGCCTGATTCTAATGGGATCGTCAGGCTGAGTTCTGAAATTTGATTGATCTTTTCGACTTCCAAAAACAGACACCAAAATGAAGCAGCACTTTTTTCAGGAATGGTCAACTGGGGCGGAGTCGTCATTTCGTTAATCGAAAGGACTTCACGATCCAGCTTCACTGGCATCGAGTGATACTTCTCGGGACGGTCTTTCAGTCCATAAGTTTCTCCCCAGCCAGTCAGAGTAATCTCTTCGCCGTTGATGGTGACGAGATTTTCGGTCTGATTCAGAATGGTCAGTCTGACAGCAAGGTAACGAATGCCGAATTCAGCATAGGCGTTGTCTGTCCCAAGATATGTCCGATTCACCCAAATTTGAATCGGTTTGTCCAGCTCTGCCGTGAGCTCGTCCGCCCCGGTAAGACGCGATTCTTGTCGGATTTCCTTGATCACTTCATCGACCGGAACCACTTTCAGGGGTTTTGTTTCGCCGTCTTCAGCGACGATCACACCCTGGAGCGATGTGCAGAGGAACACCCAGCAAACGAGAAGAACTCGCCAATTGATATCAGTTTCCATCATGAATCGACCATTGCAAATTCTGAGTATGCGAGTGGATATTCTACCCATCTTGCCTGAAAAGAGAGAGTCCGAAATCGAATTCAGCTCAAAGATCAACAAGAATCGCTGGCAATTCGCCAGGAATTTTTGTCTCTCAACAGCCTTCTTCGGCCTGATGGTTTTACGGGTACGAAGAAACCTCCATTGCAAAGAGAGTGAATTACAGAGTATCAATTGTCTCACGAAGTTCGATTTTGACCTCCCTGACTTCGGTAGGCTTTCCTGGACTCCGCTGTTTTCACGGATGAACTGATGCGACAACTTATTCAACAATTGACTCTCAGTCACTTTTCACTTTTACTCACTTTCTGCTTTGCCTTCTTGAGCGGATGCGGAGGGGCCGATCAATCTGCTCCGCCGGCAAGTCCGGCAAAGGCTACGGGGATCACAGAAGCAAAAAACGCCCCCCCTGCTCCACTTCCCTCTGCATCTTCTATCGCTACTCAGGAAACGGCCTCTTCTGACAACAAAAACTCGAATTCGAAGACCATGCTTGCTCAACCTGAGACTCCGGCAAGAGCGCCTCTGAAATTGCCGTCGACAAAAGAAAAGAAAACCGTCGAGGTAGAGAGAGCTTCCGTTCCAGTATTGACTGCCGCTTCAGCTCCAACACAAAAAGTTGAGTTCGACAATAACCTTGTCGATGCCTTCGAGAAGCTTGTGACACCTGCAAATTCGATTGAAGCATGGGAGCAGGCGCACCAAGCGGTGCTTGATTTAGGAGAAGAGGTTGTCCCGCTACTGGCAGATCGTCTCAAAAATGGAAACAACATCGAACGAGAAACGGCAGCCTCAACTCTCATTTCGTTTGGTCCAGATGCAGAAGGTGCAATTCCCGAGCTTCGTTCGGCGTTGAAAGATCCCGTTCCGTTCGTACGTGCAAACGCTGCCATCACACTCGTACAATTTCCGAAAGAAGCTCCGCAAGCAGTCTCGGTGTTGGTCACTCTTCTGGAGCATGATGACCCAACGCTCCAGCAAATGGCAGCGATGAACTTGTCCGTTCTCGGAGAAGATGCCAGCTCGCATGTCGATGATCTGACAAGGATACTGGATACGACAGAAGGACCGGAGCTCCTGCTTCCCGTTGTCGAACTCCTTGGCCGCATCGGTCCTGCAGCTGAGACGGCTGTTCCCAAGCTCAAACAAATCGCGTTTGAGCAGAAAGGAGAAGTCGGAGCAGCTGCCAACTCTGCCATTCAGCTCATTCAAACTGAATCTCAAGAATGAACCGCTTCATGAAGGTGCTAGTGGAATTGCGATATTCCCATGAGCATGCAGATCTCAGGTAGAATATTGTATTGTTCAACGGGACGCCGGTCCCGTTGCGATATTTCCGGAGAGCTGGCTGCCCCAGTGGAAGCCAGATTTCTGCGAATTGTTGCCAATTCAAACATTAAAGAGCGAAGCTGAACAAGGATTCCCACACATGCCTGTCGAGCAAATGAGTCGTGAGAAGTCGCTTGAGGCTCTTCGGAAACGGGAAGAACCGTGGGACCTTCTCGTCATTGGCGGAGGAGCAACAGGTATTGGAATTGCTCTCGATGCCGCCAGCCGAAACCTTGATGTCCTTCTCTTCGAACAATCAGATTTTGGAAAAGGAACGTCAAGCCGAAGCACGAAACTGATTCATGGAGGTGTCAGGTATTTACAACAGGGAAATCTGACATTGGTGAGTGATGCACTTCAGGAACGGTCTCGGCTGATCCGAAATGCTCCGCACCTTGTTCGTGACCGTTCATTTCTTGTTCCCTGTCATAGTTTTTGGGAGCGGATTTTTTATGGCACGGGGATGAAGCTGTACGATTTTCTTGCAGTCCGAGACAGTTTTGGAAGCTCCGGATGGCTTTCAAAGAGTGAAGTCGCGGAAGTCGCCCCAGCGCTGCAGCACAAAAAGTTAAAGGGGGCAGTTCGTTATCACGATGGTCAGTTTGATGATGCCCGATTGTTACTGAGCATGGCTCGGTCGGCTTTTGACCATGGAGCCTGCCTGTTGAACTATGTTCAAGTGAATCAATTTCTCAAGGATGGCTCGGGAAAGGTGATTGGTGTTGAGGCCTCTGACCAACTGGCTGAAGAAAGCTTCGCTCCACATGCTCGGTCTGTCATTAACGCAACCGGTCCATTTTCTGACACTGTCCGGAAACTGGACGAACAGAATGCAGAGAAGATGATCGCACCCAGCCAAGGCGTTCATCTCGTCGTTCCGATTTCATTTTTCCCGGGCGAAGCAGCGATGATCGTCCCGAAAACTCCCGACGGACGAGTGATCTTCATTATTCCGTGGCACGACCACGCCATCATCGGAACAACTGACACAGAGATTCCAGAGGCAGTGCTGGAGCCGACAGCTCAAGAGGACGAGATTCAATTTTTACTGGACACATCAGCAGATTACCTCGCCAAACCACTCTCTCGCAGTGACGTCTTGAGTATTTATACCGGCATCCGCCCCCTCGTGAAAAACAGCAACGCTGGCCGGACGGCCTCTCTTTCTCGGGACCATCACATTCAAACCTCTTCTTCTGGCGTGGTGACAATTGCAGGGGGGAAGTGGACGACAGTTCGGAAGATGGCGGAAGATTGTGTGGACGTCGCTGTGAAGCAAGCGAATTTGCCTGCGAAAGAATGTGTGACAAAAAATCTTAAGCTGCACGGGCATCAGGAAAATTTGAACGTCGATGACCCGCGCAGTGCTTATGGCTCAGACCTGGTTGCTTTGGAACAGCTGGAAGCTGAGCATCCTTCGTGGGCAGAACCCTTTTCGAAGTCACTCAGCCTCAGGCCCTCTGAGGTTGTCTGGGCAGCGCGAAATGAGATGGCGCAAACTCTGGACGATGTGTTGACGCGGCGTTCAAGATGCCTGTTTCTTGATGCTCGGGCAACGCTGGCAATTGCTCCTGATGTCGCTCGGCGACTCGCACAAGAACTCAACAAGGATGAGAGTTGGGTGACCGATCAAGTGGAGAAGTTTGAGATCATCGCTCAACACTTCCTCCCATAATGGAATACATTTTTTGAGAAATCCGATTCACTCAGCATCGCGAGGTTCTCAAAGAACTCATTTCGAGATTTGTTTTCAATACACGTTGGGAATGCGTTTGCGCATCAACTTGCTCTGGAAGATTATGTTGAAAATTGATTCTGTATGCGTCTTTTGCGGATCGAATATTGGAAACGATCCGCAGTTTTCCAGCTCTGCTCAAGATTTAGGCCACAGACTGGCGGACTCCGGGATTCGTCTTGTTTTTGGAGGGGGACACATCGGCCTGATGGGTGTCGTTGCCGATGCGGTGTTGGAGAAAAATGGGGATGTGACTGGTGTGATTCCCGCCTCGCTGGAAGAAAGGGAGTTGGCCCACCCCGGTGTTCGGGATATGCACATCGTAGAATCGATGCACATTCGAAAAGCGTTGATGGCAGAACTGTCCGATGCCTTCGTCGCCCTCCCCGGAGGACTGGGCACGTTCGAAGAGCTCTGCGAAATTATGACGTGGGCACAATTAGAATTTCACCAGAAGCCAATTATTATCCTGAACGTCAACGGGTATTATTCATCGCTGTTGAATCTCATTGACCATGGGATTGAGAAAGAATTCATGAGCCAGAAGCACCGTGAACTCTTCCATGTCGCAGAATCGGTCGACGATCTCATGCAAATCTTGAAGAACAGGGTTTAACCGGAAACATAATGTGTCCGGCAAGGCGAGCCCAACAAGTCATTCAGAAGCAATTTATTCGTCCGTCCCCTGTTTGAGATTGTCTGATTCCTCTTTGCTCACAGATTGTTCGGAAGAGCGTTTGGCGAGTGACGTCCCCGGCTTGAGTTCCGGACCTTTGCGGAATTTGTCCATGATGGCTTTGAGTTCGTCTGCATTCATGACTTCTTTCTTGAGGAGTTCCTGAGTCATGTACTCCAGAACATCGCGTTTTGAAGTTACGATTTCTCGGGCTGTTTCCATGCAGGCATCAATCATTCGGCGAATCTCAAGATCGATCTCCCGAAGAGTCTGCTCACTGTGAATGAAGTCCGCGCCACCTTGGGGAGCTCCATTCAAGAAAGGTGAGCGTTTTGATTCGCGGTAATTGACGCGCCCAAGTTTTGGACTCATGCCGAATTCCATGACCATACGGCGTGCCAACTCGGTGGCCCGCTCAAGGTCATTTTGTGGACCTGATGAGGTTTCTTCGAAGATGATTTCTTCAGCCGCGATTCCGCCCAGAGCCACGCAAATTCGATTTGTGAGTTCCGTTTCAGTGACCAGATAGCGGTCATCTTCTGGTCGTTGCAGAATATAACCCAACGCGCCAAATCCACGCGGGATAATGGAGATTTTGTGAACCGGATCAGTTTGTGGAAGCGTCATTGCGACGAGTGCATGTCCTGATTCGTGGTATGCAACTCGCTGTTTTTCGTCTTCGTGAATGAGCCGGGACGACTTCTCAAGCCCGGCGACGACACGCTCAATCCCTTCTTCGAACTCGTGCATCGAGGCTGCACTTTTGTTCCCACGAGCAGCCAGTAAGGCGGCCTCGTTCACAAGGTTTGCGAGATCGGCTCCGACAAATCCAGGAGTTAACTTTGCGATCCGTCCGAGATCGACGTCGTCATCCATTTTGATCTTTTGAGTATGAACGCGAAGAATCGCCTCACGGCCTTTGTAGTCTGGACGGTCGACAAGGACGTGCCGGTCGAATCGCCCTGGTCGCATCAGTGCGGGGTCCAGCGTTTCGGGCCGATTCGTGGCTCCCATCACAATTACACTTTGATCAGACGAGAAGCCATCCATTTCTACAAGTAAAGCGTTCAATGTTTGTTCACGTTCATCATGCCCTCCCTGCATTCCGCTCCCGCGCGTTTTGCCGAGTGCGTCAAGCTCATCGATAAAAATGATACTGGGAGACTTTTGAACGGCTTGGGCGAACATATCGCGTACTCGAGCAGCTCCGACACCCACAAACATTTCTACAAAGTCTGATCCCGACAGGCTGAAAAATGGGACACCCGCTTCACCCGCGACAGCTTTCGCGAGCATCGTTTTTCCGGTTCCCGGAGGTCCCACAAGAAGCACGCCTCGCGGAATTCGCCCACCCAACGCCTGATACTTTCCAGGCGTCCGCAGAAACTCAACGATCTCTCGCAGTTCACCGACTGCTTCTTCGATACCAGCGACGTCATCGAATGTGATTTTGACATCATCCTCGGCCATTAAACGTCCGCGACTGCGGCCAAACGACATTGCCTGTCCGGGGCCACCCATTCGCTTCAGGAACAGGATAAAGATAATCAATAACGTCGCCATCAGCAGGATGTATACGAGAGTTCCCCACTCTGTTCGCGGGGCTGCGCCGTTGTAGTCGATTCCTTTTTCTTCAAGCAGATTGGTCAAGGCGGCTCGATCTTCATCAGGAATCCCACCGACAGGGACACGATACCGGGTCGTGAATTTCTGTTCCGGTTTCGCATCTTCCAGCTTTGAATCTTTATCGCCGGACTCTTGCTTCTCGGTTTCCGCGACCTTCTCTTCTGTCTCGGTTTTTGCGTCCTTGGATTCTTCCTCTGCCTTCTTTCCATCAAGGTTCAGTTTTTTGAGTGGTTGATCCTGAAATGTGATGTACTGCGTGCCGAGTCTTAGACCAAAGACGTTATCTTTGTGGTACTCGCCGGACTTCACTTTGCTAATGAGCTTGCCGAAAGAGATATCGGTTGCCGAAGATTGCTCATTCACCCAGGACCAGGCGATCACTAGAACGATACTGCCGATTAACAAGTACCAGAATGTTGCCCCAGAACTTTTCTCGTTCTTCGATTTTTTGCGAGGCTCATTCCCTGATTCATCCGGTGGGGTTGCGTTCATATCCATATCTCCTCGCTCAAGCAAATCTAATATTGTTTTTCACATTCTGCCTCGTGGCGAGGAGTCAATGAAGTTGTGAAGTTCGCTTTCTACGCCAGCGGTTCCATCCCTCAATAGAAGGAAACCACCATGAAACAGGTGAATTTGTCGAAAGCGGTGATCTTCAATTGATATCGAGAAACTCTAGGTCCGAATCTGTGTGGCGTCAACGCGTTCTGATGACGGATACCAGACTCTGGGGTGTGAAACGTTTCGCATCAGAAAGTGCTATTTTGTTTTTGTGACACTCGATCTTGAGTCATGCCGAATATGGAGCATCACCGGTTGAGTTGCATGTCCCCCAGCAGCAGGAGAGGTCAAATGGAATAGCCGAGATTGCTCTGGAACCCAATTCGCTGCGGTGATAAAGAATTCGCGCTGACTTTGGTCGCTGAGAAGTAGCAACCCGTTCAAACCGATGTTGTCGACAAAGACTCCATGCGGCAGATTCCGCCCTGCTTCTTCTTTTCCAAAAGAGATTTCTCCCTTGAAGTTGAGGCGTTTGGCGTTGACCTGAAGCATAATGGTTTCGCCCGGTCGAATTTCGAACTCAAGCGGTCCATTTTCCGGGGCGTTCACTGGCTGTGCTCCCTCCTTGGCAGCGACGATTTCAAGTGAGAGTTTCGGTTTTGCATCCACTTTCAGTTCTGTAAAGCCAGCAATGACATGTTCAAGTGGCCTGTCGTCAATTTGTGTGGTCGCGACAACTTTCAGATCTTTGATTGCATCAGAAGCGAGCGGCTTTGCATCGGCACTAGCATGGATGACACCGCGAGCTGAGATTTGTCCCGGTTCAATCGTAATTGGTGAGGTGACGGAGTAACCCTCGGGAACGCCGGTGAAATTCACCTCGATAGGACCTTCAAAGTTGTCGAGGCGATCCGCTGTCAGTCGAATCTCTCTTGTTCCGCCAGCAGCGATCGTAGGAGATTTATCAAGCAGCGTGACTGAAAAATCTGGCTTCCGTGGTCGAATTGTGAGCGTGTACTTGAAGTTCTCGCCATTGATTCCGCGTACATCGCGAAGACGGACAACATACTCACCACTTTGAGGAGCAGTGAAAAAGAGTTTCGAATCTTTGCCCAATTTCCGATGTGCGTCGTCATCGTTTTGGTAGAAGACTTTGAACTCCGGAAGTCCATTCGGGATCAGTTCCGTCCCGGGCGGGTGTGGTTCAACGATATAGCAAGGCTCACCTAGTGCATGTGCCAAGGGTGTTGTGTCGAAGTATCCCCAGCGCTTTCCGGTTCCGGGATAGACATTGAATCCGGAATCTGGTCCACGTGGATACAACCACAGCTTGACCACTTCGCCGTTCGCGTAAAGGTACTCGTTGAGTTCCATTTCCTTCCAGTTGAAGATCCGGAAGTCGGTCGTTTGATCGGCAGTCTTTCCTCGGAATGTGAAGTAACTGTCTCGGACAGCTTGCAGTATCAGTCGTTGTACTGGCTCCCCTTCGGGGGTCAGGATGTCGATGAAGGAATCCAGGTCCGATTTTGACTGAGCTGCGTTCACTTCAAAGACCCATTCTTCACCCGCATTTGCAGAAAATTTGAAGCAGTCTGCATCGCTTTTCTGGTCTGCCAGATGCGTGACACCTTGAATTGCGACCGGGAGAGCCACTGTTTGGGCCGTTTGAGCCGTCTGGTTCGGCTCTTGCTCCATGACTGTTTTCGGGGCCGTTTGGGGCATTGGAGTTTTCGGCGAAATCACCTCTTTGGTTGTTGGAGCTTTTCCTTCAGGCTTTTGTTTTGAAATCTCAAAAACTTCAACCGTTCCATCAAGCCGACCGGTGATAAATTTCTTGTCGTCCGGAGCGATGGCCATCGCCATTGCAACTTCAGGTTGATTCTTAATCAGTTGTGTTTCAGTATAGTTTTTGGTTTCCCAGACTTTGATTGTTTTATCTTCTGCGACTGAAACGAGATGCTTTCCATCAGACGTGTAGGAGAGGTTGACGATGGGGCCTTCATGTGCGAATCGTGAAAACAAAATCGGGTTGATTTGCGGCGACTTTCGAGAGATCAGTTGCCAGACTCGAATCCGATTGTCTGCACCACCCGCAGCCACAAATCGACCGTCAGGTGAGATTGTTACGGCGTACTGCTCTTTATGTGGTTGACCGAGAGTGTCAAGCCGCAGGCCATCGCTGACACGCCACACTTTGCATGTTGAGTCCGCACTGGCAGAGACAAGAAGTTGGCTGTCGGGTGTGAATTCAAGATCGTAAACGGCTCCATTGTGCCCGGTCAGTTCGAGTCGTTTCTCACCTGTCTGAATGTCCCAGAGGAGGATTGTTTTGTCGTAGCTGCAAGTCGCCAGAATCTTTCCATCAGGAGAGACCTCGGCATCGAACATGATATCCCGATGTCCTTTGAATTCCCGGAGTTTCTTCTCCAAAGGCCACTCCCAGAGCGTTGCGACTCCGCCCAGCCCAGCGACTCCAGATGACGTGATCACCTTGCTGCCGCCCAGGCAAAAATGCACCGAGTTCACTTTCCCGGGAAAGTCATTGAGTTTTGCGACTGGAAGCCACTCACGAACTTTGTTGTCATCGTCGATGAATTTCGTGATGAGTTCACGTGAAATTTCGACTTCGCCGTATCTGGCAATTGCGCGAGCATCTCCATTCGCTGACCAGTCCATCGCCGTGATTGGGCGTCGATCGGTCTTTGATTCGATAGTCGGTACCTGTAATGCGAGTGGGTCTGGAGTCGCCCCCTGCGGTCCTTTCGCCCCTTGTTCAATCCAGAGTTGAATTTTCGCGATTTCTTCCTGGGTTGGGGCAGGCTCGTCTTCGGGAGGCATCTTCGGATCAGCAACACCTGTCATCAGCCGGTAGATCTTGCTGCTTTCCGGGTTCTTCGCGAGAAATGCCGGGCCATTCTCAGTTCCTTTCGACAACGAAGCGTAGGATTCCAGCGAGAATTCTCCTTCACTCTCTTGGTCGTTGTGACAGCCTGCACAGTACTTTCGAAAGACAGGAGCAACATCCTTTTCGTAGCTCACTGTACCTGCTGCATCTGCAGTCCCTTGCTCACTGCCTTGTTTTGTGTTTTGATCTGTGGCCTGATCTGCTTCGGAGAATGCAGGTGCATTCACGAAGCAGAGGACACAAAATGCAGCGACAATACTTTTCATTTGAAAGCTCTTAATTAGATCAACCTAACAGATCAAATTGTTCAGATGGGAAGTATGGTAAAGAAACTGCTTGCAAACCACAAAGAATGAGTACCTAATTCATGACCAAGAAAGTTCTTGACGTCGGAAATTGCAATCCGGACCACTCGTCTCTGACACGTTTATTGAAGCAAAATTTTGAAGTTGATGTCCTGAGAGCTCATGGAATGCGGGATACGCTCGACCTCCTGAAGAGTGGAGACGTCGACTTAGTCCTCGTCAATCGCGTGATGGATCGAGATGGCGCTTCGGGATTGGAGATCATTCAAAAAATGAAAAGCAATCCTGAACTGGCTGCTGTTCCAGTGATGATGATCACGAATTACGAAGATGCCCAGCAATCCGCGATAGAAGCTGGTGCTGAACCCGGTTTTGGAAAATCGGCACTCACACTGCAATCAACGCTTGATAAACTGGAACCGTTTTTGGAAGAGTAAGAGGCAGCAAAGTCGTCTTCAGACAGCTTGAGACACAGCTTTCACAATGATTTTCTGCTGATGAAACTCTGAAGGTGAGGCAACCTTTTCCAGACCCGGGGAATCTAACGGCCCTCGATATTCGTGATGGCTCGTTTCGAGATGATGCAGATGGTTTCATGCTTCGTAGAGCTTAACTTGCCAACTGTTCGCTGCTTTGCTTTCTTCGACGGAAAACGAGTCGGGATAAAGCTCCGAGGGCAGCGATCCCGAGGAGTACGAACGAACTTGGTTCAGGAACAGCTGAGCTGGTATCGAGTGCTGACATTTGAGCCTCTGAATGTGAGATAATGACGTCTCCATTCAAAAGTCCGATGCCTAACGCACCCAAATTTACTCCCACATCGGAAAATGTCACGTGAATCGCGTTCACATCGATGCTTCGTGAACTCAGCGAATCGCCGGAGTAGAGTTGTTCATTCAAGATGACTGAGATAGAACCTTGGAGACTCGCCAAGCCTGAGACCGTGCTGTCTATAGAGATGAGGGTATTTGCTGGAGCAGACGCATCGAGTACAAATTCCACACCTAAAACAGAAAGGACTGCTTGAGTTTCACCCACTCCGCCAACTCCAGCAATTGTTGTGGAACCGCTCTCTGAGAGTGCATTGAAGTCGCCCGAGACAGCAGCATCCGATTCAACGGCTGTCGCTTCCAGAGAGATAAACGTTTCTGCGGTAATAGCAGGGTCAACTCCTACGAGTGATAAAATGGACAATGACACATCGTTGACGCTTGCACTCGCGGTCGTTGATCGCCCCCCGAGTCCCCCATCAACGTTTGATACTGAAGTTGTTTCGAGTAATCCTGTATCCAATGAAATGAAGTTCACTGTTCCCAAGGCTCCGCCGACATCTAAGGCTCCGAGAGCGCTTGCTGAGTCGTCGTCGTTAAAGATATTGTAAGCAACTGGTGCCGTCCCGGAAGAAGTTGAGAATGGTCCTAATCCCGCAGTAATGACTGAGATTTCACCAACAGAAATTCCCAAGTTGAGCTCAACCCCATAGGCTGAGCTTTCTCCAGAGATAACACCTGCGTGAGAAATGTTGTTCCAACTTGGTACGATTGTCGCGAGTGCGACTGCTGGAAGAAAAGCAAACCGCAGAAGTGACGCTGACATGCTGATTCAATCTGTCTGGAGAACAACCGATTTAGGGCCCACGCATCATAAATTTGAAGGACACACTGTTCCTGTTCTTCAAAATTCATACGTAGAGGTCGAACTCTGGTTGGAGACGCAAGACCGAACTCTTGCTATTTGAACTTCAGCAAAACTGGCCTATTTCGATGTTGTTCGTTCTTCAACCAATAAAAATCGACTTTTCATTATACGTTATAAGTCACCAAAATCGGCATTCAACAAAAAATCGGAATATCAATCGTTTTTTTTAGCATTTCATGAAATGATCGTTGAATCATTGGGGACAGATTGCCCAATTTGTTGCATTTCTGCATCATTGAAGAACAACGAATTCCAGAGAGAAGTCAAAACCGGTCTTTGCATGCTGCTTTGTGACGATCAGCAAATTTTCTGATGCAACGCGTTCTACGCGGGCCCGTGAAGAACGCATTTCTCTAATAAAAATGCTATTCGCCACGAGGCAGGTCCTGCAAACCAATTCGAAAGATGATCTAGTGAGAAGTTTCTACCAGGTTTGCGAAGTTTTGATATGCGGCCTGCTCTTCCTCAGTGAAAATCTCTCTTTGGAAGTTCGCTTCTGTGAGGATGTCTTCAGGAGAATAGAGGTCGTTGCCGATAGCGATGGGCTGTCCTTCATGGAGGATCATTTGCAGGCCATGTTCCATGTCCCAGTCGACTTCCCAGCCGAAAGAGATCGAGGACAACCCCGGAATTGTTTCCGGACTGAGGTTCATGCCATCAAAGCGGATGCAGCTGGTGAGGTCTTCAATCGATTCCGGAGATGCCGGACAATCGTCTTCCTCCTCAAACCATTGCGGTTCGGTTTTCCGCAGGTTGAGGTAATACCGTAAAATGGCGTCGCAGATTCGCTCGCAAATTTCTTTTTCATTCGCAATAAAAATTTCCCAAGCTGTCACCTGCGCAGGCGATGGAATTGCTGCCTCTTTCTCTTCCGATTGGCTAACTCCGACTTCATAAACTCCCAAAGACTGAAGTGCAGCGAGGACGTCAAAGTTGCGACAGATCTGCGGTAATTCGCCGGGCTGTTGTTCCCATTTTTTGACGAGATCGCGATGTTTCGGTTCAAGGTCCTGCAACTGTTTTTTGCTGTCAGGATGCCAAAAGATTTCCATTGAGGAAAACTTTCGGAAGCACATTAAGTCTTCCCCTAAATCATCAGGAACCAAGCGTCCAAATGCGGGGTGGTTAGTGGTTTTTGCCATGAGAGATCATTCGTAACTTGTACAGTACAGCGGGGCAGAACCGCAAAAATGTTAAATGAGAGATCGACTACTGAGATCGCGTACGCTGGCACTTTATCAATTTGCAGAGCCGCATCGCGTATAGCGTCAACCCGTTTTTGAATTGAAAGCAATGTACCAAGTGGGGCGAGGGAGTATCTCGATCGAACCGCCCAATCGCAGCTTTCTCTAAGAATGAGAAACCAAAACCGGCAACACAGGTCCCGGAAAGAGTGGCGAACAGGTATAAGTTCGAGTGCCTGGAGCTTGACATACCGAAGTGAGATTGAATTGATCGATATCAGTGAAATGGTCGGCAATGGTAAGCCATCTGACTGAATTTTCTCAATCGACATCGGTATCAATGTCGGGATGTTGCAGTGGGAACGAGTCATTCACGACCGCTCCTGCTGAGCCCTTCACTTAGCGAAGCTGCCCGGCGCGTAATGCCGAGTTTGATGAAGTGGGGCGTGAGAACATTCCCTGAGCTGGCGAAGCGGTCGTCACTTGTTTCTGGAAACTCTGAAGCTCGATTTTCGAACTCGCTTCAGCTTTTCGTTGCGGGATTTTTTGCCAATTCCCATCATCGGTCGGAGCAGTTGTCTGTTGAGGGACCGCTGGTACAGGTGCAATTGGGGCTTGAGCTGTCACTTGCGGGGAAAGCGGGACAGCAGCTGTCGTTGTCATTGGAATTGGCACAGCAGAGAATTGATTCCCCTGACAGCATGGTTTTGCAATGGCAACTGTTTGTGGTGCGCGATAACTGATGGTTTGTTGTGGTACGAGTCTTGTGTGGACTCGCGGAACGTTTTCGACGACCTGGTAAGGGACATCGCGGTATTGAACCTGCCGTTGGAGCTTGGTTTCCGCGACGGTTTTAGTCGTCAGCTTGGGGACCCAAACCATTTTGTAGCCCCCTTCGTCGACAGTCACTTGTTTATGTGTGGTGACTGGAACATTGACCGAGACTGCTTCACGGCGAACGTGCGTGCGAGTGACCGGTTGATAGGTCGTCACTTGTTCCTTGCGATATGTTGTTTGAACTTGCGGGCACACAGGTGCTCGAACGACCGGGGCAGGAGGCGTCGCACAGCGGTTGCATGGATTGAAGCCGGGAATGCCAAATTGGGCGTGACCCGTCGCTGGAATTCCGATTGCGAAGGCTGCACAAATTACGATTTTTCGAATCAACATAATCATCCACTCCCAGGCCTTCGCAAACTCACGGCATGTGCCACACACTCATCTGTTCGTGAAAATCGTTCCAATAAGGCCACTCGGAGCGACTGACCACAGTCAGATTCGAGGAGTTCACAACCCGGCAGCCACCCATTTGACATAAGTGGAATAAATCGAAGAAACACTATGAGTCGACTCTCACGAACAGATTGTTCTACAGATGGGCCATCTGCTCTCCTCATGAAGAACGATTCCGTGATTTCGTCGACCTTTTTCTTGTCATAACCCCGAAAACCGCCACGGATTCGGCAGACCAACATTGAGTGACGCGGATGGTCCCCTATAATGCCCGCTTCGTTTTGCCGGAGATCTGTTCTTTTGAACACTTTCTCATTTCTACTCTGCGCTGATTGCGCTGTCGGCAAATAACAGTAATTTAGAGGAAATCAGTTCCGTGTTACGTACTGCGACTTGTGGAGAACTTCGTGCCGACCATGTTGGACAAACAGTCACACTATGCGGTTGGGCCGATAAATACCGTGACCATGGCGGAGTTGTGTTTGTCGATTTGCGAGATCGTTACGGCATCACTCAAATCGCATTTCGCATGGAGGAATCGAGCGAGACCCAAAAACTCGCTGCCAGCATTCGTCACGAAGATGTCATCCAGGTGACCGGGGAAGTCGTCAGCCGTGGAGACGAAAACAAGAACCCCAAACTGGCGACGGGGGACATTGAGGTTCGCACAAACGACTTGAAGATCCTCAATCGCAGCTTGACGCCCCCGTTCGAGCCGCGTGGCGAGCACTTGGCAAATGAAGAGCTGCGTTTGCAATACCGGTTCATTGATCTCCGACGCCCAGCGCTTCAGGAGATGATGAAAGTTCGTCACCAGCTGACGACCTCGGTCAGAAACTATTTTGACGAACTCGGTTTCCTCGATATCGAAACGCCGATCCTCGGTCGCAGCTCACCTGAAGGAGCACGTGATTATCTTGTGCCGTCGCGAGTTCATGAAGCCAGTTTCTATGCTCTTCCGCAATCTCCGCAACTGTTCAAGCAAATCCTGATGGTCGCCGGATATGATCGGTACTACCAGATTGCACGATGTTTCCGTGATGAAGACTTGCGAGCAGATCGTCAGCCGGAGTTTACGCAGATCGATATCGAAATGTCATTCGTCGATTTGGAAGACATTCTCAGCACGATCGATGGGCTGCTTGCCAGAATGGTCAAAGATGTTCGCGGAACTGAACTCAAAACACCGCTTCCACGATACACACATGCGGAAGTGATGGAACGTTACGGGACCGACAAGCCAGACCTGCGCTTCGGCATGGAACTCACGGACATTTCCGACCTCGTCGCAGAGAGCGGATTCGGTGTCTTCAAAAACACTGTCGGCAGTGGCGGCAAGGTTCGTGGATTGTGCGTCAAAGGAGCAGCGGACAAATACTCACGACGAATTCTCGACAACGATATGAAGAAGATTGTCGGCGAACACGGAGCTAAAGGTCTCGCCTACTTCAAAGTGGTTGGGAATGGACTTGAATCTTCGATCGCCAAGTTCTTCAATGAGGACGAGCAGAAGGCGATCGTGGAGCGAATGGGGGGCGAAGATGGCGACCTGTTGGTTTACGTCGCTGACAAGTACGAAGTGACTTGTGCCGCACTCGCTGCGCTTCGGAACCATCTTGCGAAAGACCTCGAACTTTACGATCCCAAAGAATTGAACTGTGCCTGGGTCGTCGAGTTCCCGTTGGTAACACGGAACGAAGAGGAAAACCGTTGGGACGCAGAGCATCATCCATTCTGTGCAGTCCACCCGGATGACCTCGAATACTTCGAGAGTGATCCTTCCAGGATTCGGGCGTTGTCCTACGACCTTGTTTGCAACGGCTACGAAGCTGCCAGTGGAAGTATTCGTATTCATGATCCTGCAGTTCAGCAGAAAATTTTCGACCTCCTCAACATCGAGGCGGAAGAAGCTGAACGTCGATTCGGGTTCCTGCTGCAAGCCCTTCGATACGGAGCTCCACCACACGGTGGAATTGCTCTCGGATTGGACCGTTGGGTGATGATGTTCATGGGAACCGACAACATTCGCGACGTCATTGCCTTCCCGAAAACTCAAAAGGCATCCGACTTGATGATGGGGGCTCCATCAACTGTCGACGACCATCAGCTGCGAGATTTGCATATCAAGGTCGACTTGCCAGAGTAGAACTCATCCTGAAACCTGAAATTGCTCTCTCAAGCATTGAGAAAAGCGGTGGTTCCAGAGGTTTTCGGACCGGTTCTAGTAATAGTCTCCTGTGAAGGCGGTCTCTCCGTGATGCAAGCACGGCAACCGCTGGGCAGGTGCCTGTTGAACAGGTGACCCCGGACGAAAACCAAGGATGCGCGTTCAAAAAACAAAAAGGTCAACGAGATCAAAGAGATCAAAGAGTTTGTCCAAAAGCCTTGGCGAACAATCTCAACAAAAGTCACAAGCAAACTCCCCGTAGAACGGGACCATTGTCCCGTTCGAATCGCTTGAGGCTATCATTCCAAACGCGCGCTGCTCGTTGATATCGCATTTTCTGAATTGGTGTTCACGTTATGCCTCTGGTGAACACCAACTCAAAGAAATCTATAAAGCTCTGCGATGGCAACGAGCTTTTGAATTCTCCCAGAACGAAAACTTTTATTCGCTTATCTTGACAAGCTTCTGGTGAAAGATTCGACTGGAGCCAATAATGTCCCTCCTTAATTTTGCACCGAGATCTTCATGCCCCGTATCTTCCTGTTGCTGACGTTTGCATCGCTGCTGATTCCACAAGCGAATGCCGACCACATATTTGACTTGCAAACCAACGCCATCAAAGATGGGAAAGCAGAGTTTGGTCACTGGGGATGGGAAAAAGATGAATACATGCTCTGGGGGACCCATTCCAATCGGCTCATCCCCGTGTACACCTTCGGGACACTCAATTCTGGAGAGGGGATTCACCTGCAATCCTATGTGGGGAAAAATAGTCTCTATCGTTCTGAAAAGAAGCTGGCAGATCTTTACGGGCAGGTTCCAGAAGGAACATTGAATCCCAAGGCAGAATATATGGACCAGACTGACGTGTTCCGGATTCAGAAAGCGGCACTCAAGGCTGGCAAGAAGAACATCATCCTTGTGGTCTTCGACGGAATGGACTGGCAGACAACGCAATCTGCCAGCATCATTAAACTGAATAAAATCGCGTATGAATCGGGACGCGGAACCGGGTTCCATTTTCAAGATTATGAGGCAGACGGAACGACGCAGTTCACAACGATGGTAACAGCACCCTACATTGATAAAGTCAAAATCGATGTTGATGAACAGACCATTTCCGAAGACCCAAATTCTTTTCGTGGCGGCTATGCCTACGAATTTGCAGGAGCCCAAGCTTGGGAAACTCCAGCAGAGCCAGAATATCTCTTGGGGCGGAAGACAAAAACGGCTCCACGTCAGCCATACACAGACTCTGCCAGTTCCGCCGTCAGCATGACTGCTGGAATCAAAACTTATAACGCTGCGATCAACATTGACCACAACGGGAAGATGGTCGACACAATTGCTCATATGGCACAAAAAGAAGGTTACAAAGTCGGTGTTGTTACGAGTGTTCCAATCAGCCATGCCACTCCAGCATCTGCATATTCACACAATGTCAAGCGACACGATTATCAAGACTTGACGAACGATCTTCTTGGAGTGAAGTCGGTCAATCATCCAGAGCAACCGCTTCCGGGTGTGGATGTTCTGATCGGAGCAGGATACGGAGAAGTTCGCAGCAAGGACTCCGGGCAAGGGAAAAACTTTGTTGAAGGAAACGCGTACCTGACAGCTCAAACGCTGAGCGAAATCGATTTCCGCAACGGAGGAAAGTACGTCGTCGCAATTCGTCAGCAAGGTGTTGATGGAGCCGAGCAACTCAAAGGAAAAGCGGAAGAAGCCATCGCCAGGGAGAGTCGTCTCTTTGGCTTTTTCGGAGTCAAGGGTGGGCACTTGCCGTATCAAACAGCTGATGGCGACTTTCAACCAGCTATTGGACGTAAGAAAACAGCTGAGAAATACAGTAAGGCGGATTTGAGAGAGAATCCAACCCTGAGTGAGATGACCGAAGCTGCTCTCTCTGTTCTGGAGAAAAATGAAAAAGGCTTCTGGTTGATGGTTGAAGCAGGAGATGTCGACTGGGCGAATCACGACAACAACATCGACAACTCTGCCGGCGCAGTGATGAGTGGAGATGCAGCGGTCAAAGTGGTCACAGACTGGGTTGAGAAAAACAGCTCCTGGGACGAGACCGTGATGATCGTGACAGCTGACCATGGTCACTTTCTGGTCCTGGAGAAGCCAGAATTGCTGGTTTCACCTGCGGAATAAGACATTCCCGTTGCCAAATTGTGAAACTCTGTGATAAACAGCGAGTTTGAAGCTCAATCAACCTCGCTGTCAGAGGTGTTGCAGCGATCGAATTGCGTTACGACGGACGCAAATTTGAAGGCGAGCAGCAGAGAAGTCGTTGTCAGGCAGTCGTCGCTCGGGACCACGATCCGGGTGATTCCGACGGGCTCATGGCTCCGTTCTGCGATGATTCATTCCTGCCCGCCCAGCAAAGTGCGTTTCAGAAGGACGCGCGTTTGAATATGCGTCATGGAGGACGCAGTGGCATCGTTTAAGGAGCATGTTGGTTTTAGCGGATTGCTTGGAGTCGGTTACGGACTCGGAGCGACCTTTCTACTTGGATTTTCGCCAACTCAAGGCGCACTCGCTGGTTATCTCGCCGGTGTCGGAGGAATGCTCCCCGATCTCGATTCACCGACCGGAAAGCCGGGACAGGAAATCTTCTCGCTGACTGCTGCCGTTGCTCCACTTGTTTTGATCGGAAACGTTCTCAAATGGGCCAAATTGCCGACGGATACTGAAACCGTCATGTTGACGATGCTGCTGATGTACTTCGCCATTCGATATGGCGGAGCTTGGTTTGTCGCCAAGCTAAGTGTGCATCGTGGAATGTTCCACAGTATTCCGGCAAACGTGATCGCTGCCGAGGTGACTTATCTCTTTTATCCAACTGAAAGCATTGTCGTAAAATGGTTGATGGCAGGAGCGATTGCCGTTGGATTTTTCTCGCATCTTCTTTTGGATGAAATTTATTCCATCACCTGGTCTGGAGCGATGCCCCGGTTGAAGAAGTCGTCCGGCACTGCAATTAAATTCTGGGGAAAAGAGTTCGGTCCGTCAGCGTTTACATACGTCATGCTGATGTTTCTGACGTTCGTTACGTTGGAAGATGCGGGAGTCATTTCGACAACTCGAGAACTTCAGGCAGCTCCGGCGGAAGAAGAAATTGATGGAGAGTCCCCCGAGACGCTATTGCCGGAATCGGTCGAGTCGCGAGCAGTTCAAGAAGCACGCCATATTCGCGATGAACTTTCAGATGCTCCGAAGTTTCAATAAGACGAGCAGTAATCTGATTAGGAATGATCCGGCAGGCCGCAAAAAAGCAGGCCAGCAGCCGTACTGTTCAAGTAAAAGCCGGGTTCAAAAATAATAAGCCGGGACTATGATCCCGGCTTATTTCGGACTTTTCTTTTTTCACAAGTACTCAGTCGACCTCTGAGCCATATTGCCCAGCGTGTCACCTTCGTGTCACCGAGGTGCAACTGGTGGCATTTCTATGGCGATTTCCGTTTGGACCGGGGGCAGAATGTCTGAGACCTGTGTCTCCATCCCCGATGCAATGCGTTCTTTTTTCACAGTTTCAACATAGAGTGTTGCGGTGAGAGCAAGAAGTTTGTCAGCATCTTCTGAACGGACTCCCTCTAGATTCTGGGCAATTTTTTCGACCCATCCCGGTTGATGAGACATCGCCATCGACATCATTTCAACGAACAAGCTGATCTCTTCGAAGTTGCGGTCTGCAATTCGATTGCTGACTGGCGAAATCAATCTCGCAATTGCCTCGATCGCATTCGATGGAAACGACACATACAAATCGAGCTGATGAACGATTGTTCCGTTTTCCCGAAAGGTCGGTTTTAAGTGCATCATGGCCATCGCCTGGACCGACTTTTTGATCGCTGGGCTTTTGAATTCTCCGTGACAGGTCACGACGTAGTGTTCAGGCGTGTTTAATAATACGTGAACAGTTCCAAGGGTCCCGTCTTGCGTGTCCGTTTCAAATCGGGTTTCAGATTCTCTTTTCATCTGAACGTTTGAAATGTTCATCGCACGCCAAATGCTGACTGCGACATCCGGGTGGTTCGTAAAGAATTCATAGCACCGCCGATCCGATTCAAGTTCAATGACAGGAAGCCGGCGATACAGACTTAAATTATTTAGAATGTGTTGTGCATTCGCCTGAGACTGAGGCGACATCAGATGAAGAGGAAACTCTGAGACCGCGGTCCGGCGAACGCGTCGACTCGACGTGCCGGTCTCAATCGTTTTGATCAGGATTGGTGAACCAACCTGCTCTTGTGATGTTTCCCCAATTGGAATGACGGACCCGGTCTCTGGCCGATTTTCAGCGAAAGCCGAACCGGCAGAGCCAGCAATGGTCCCCACACTCAGTAGGCACCAGAGTCCCCCGACAATTTGTGCGCGCAGCGTTTCCATTCGTCCCCCCCTTGACAGTCCGACTCGGCAAGAATTACCGAAGCTGGATGCCCCCCAGCTGTGATGGAACCGTACTTCCAGAATAATCGGCAAAGTCACTGCGATTCCGTCAGTCGAAATTCCGATCTATGCAAAAGGACGCTCAGTCCGGATGGTTCATCTCCGTTTTGAGAGAAAAAACAGGCCGGAAAACGTCTCGAATGAATTTCGTCTTGTTTGCATGTTCTGCAGCAACGATAATTCGGTTACGCATCAAGCGTTTTTTCTAACATTGAGTGGAAGGAGTCGGAGAATGCATTTCTTTAAAGACAACGCGGAAGCCATCGGACGGACACCATTGGTTCGAATCAACCATCTGACGAAGGGCCTCAACGGGACCGTACTTGCGAAAACTGAAGGGCGTAACCCTGCCTATTCGGTCAAGTGCCGTATCGGTGCTGCGATGATTGCCGATGCAGAAGAACGTGGAGTTCTCAAGCCAGGAATGAAAGTCGTCGAGCCTACGAGCGGAAACACCGGGATCGCGCTCGCATTCGTTTGTGCTGCAAAAGGCTATCCACTCACCTTGACGATGCCGGATACAATGTCTGTCGAACGCCGATTGATGCTGAAAAGTTTCGGGGCAACTTTGATGCTGACTCCCGGAGCAGATGGCATGGGCGGTGCGATTTCCAAAGCGGAAGAGCTCTCGCAACAAGCCGATTATTACATGCCGCAACAGTTTAATAATCCTGCGAATCCAGAAATTCATTTCAAAACTACAGGTCCCGAAATCTGGGAAGCCATGGACGGGAAAGTCGATATTCTGGTTTCCGGTGTTGGCACTGGAGGAACAATTACAGGTGTGTCTCGGTACTTCAAAGAAGCAAAAGGGCACGCCCTGCACGCGGTCGCTGTCGAGCCGGCTGCGAGTCCGGTGCTCTCGGGCGGTGCACCTGGAAAGCACAAAATTCAGGGGCTCGGAGCTGGTTTTATCCCGAATACTCTAGACATGAATATGGTCGATGAAGTTGTTCAGGTCACCGATGAAGAATCTTTCGAGATGGCTCCTCGTGTCGCTTCTGAAGAAGGAATCACTTGCGGAATCAGCGGCGGAGCAGCCATGGCTGCCGCTTTGCGAATCGCTGCCCGTCCGGAGAGTAAGGATAAAAACATTGTCGTAATCCTCCCCGATAGCGGAGAGCGTTACTTGTCAACTTCCCTCTTCGATCACTGCCGGGATTAACTCGTGCCCAGCATTTTCGATATTGCTCCTGAAAAATCTTGAAGTCCCTACGAATTCGAGTCATTCAGCAGGAGTTGTAGTTCTTAGAGCAGCTTGCTCTACCGTGTTCCCGTGAAGAACCCATTTCACTAGTAAAATTACTGTTCGCCACGAGGCAGAACCTGCAAACTAATTCGAAAGATGCTCTAAAAAACGCCGGAGAGACATTTCGTCTCCTCGGCGTTTTTTGTTTTTGCAAAAGCGAGGTCGAAGCTTTATCGAGTTGTATCTTCAAGCTGATGATGACGCGTCTTTTCCAGGAAGTAGAATCGTCAACAAGAACGACGAGTCTTCAATTGCTTCGACGGAATGTTGTTCGGCTGTCGAGAGATACAACATTTCACCCGCTTCGAGATGCTTTGTTTCTCCCATCGTTGTGAACGCAAACTTTCCTTCGATGCATTGGACAAGAATTTCGCCAGGTGCGGAGTGATCTTTCAGTACCTTCCCTGCGGGAAGCACCATGCGGATGACTTCGAGAGTCCCTGTTTTCACAAGTGCTTTGGTCGATGCCTTCTGCAGGTTCTCCCCCAAGGGACGAACATCAATAATTTCACCCGGTTGTGCATGTGAGATTGCCATTTTTTCTCCTTACTTCATGGGTTTCAAATCGCGTCAACTGACCCGATTCGTCTGAACGGAAACGTTGGTTAGTTTTCTTCGGGATGACGCTCCGTCACTTCAGCTCCGTTGGTACGGAATGAATGACCGGTACGTAAGCCTGCGACAAACAGCACTAGCGCAACCGCTCCTAAGAAGAAGATTGTATCTCCCGGGACTCGCATCCAGCGAAGAGTTTGCATCAAGTCTGTTTGCATGAATTCACTACTTCGAGCATACCAGTAACTGTGCTCCACAGACGCTTTCGTCTGCATGAGCCCAACGGGCAACAGACTCAGAATACACATTGCCATTAAGCCGCCGTTGAGAGACCAGAACGAGAATCTCAACATGCCATCTTTCCATTCTCGTCCCGGAATCAGAACTCGCAAGCAGACCAGCATCAGGCCGATCCCCAACATTCCGTAGACTCCAAATAACGCAGCATGGCCGTGGAGCGGTGTCGTGTTTAAACCTTGCATGTAGTACAGAGCAATGGGCGGATTGATCATGAAACCGAACAGTCCCGCACCGAACATATTCCAGAAAGCGACTGAGATAAAGAAGTAGATCGGCCATTTATATCTTTGGACCCATGGAGATGTTCTCGAGCGCCGCAAATCTTCGGTGGCATCAAAACCGACCAGAACCAGCGGGACGACCTCCAACGCGCTGAAGACAGACCCCCACACAAGTGCAACGGTCGGTGTTCCTGAGAAATACAGGTGGTGGCATGTCCCGATAATTCCGCCAGCGAGGAAGATCGTCGCTGAGAGCAATGCTGCAGCCGCTGCGATTCCCGGACGAATGAGATTCAGACGCATGAAGAGAAAGGCAATCACAGTCGTGGCGAAAACCTCAAAGAATCCTTCCACCCACAAGTGCACGACCCACCAGCGCCAGTATTCCACAATCGATAAGTGTGTATGTCTACCCCAGGTTAACCCCGCTCCGTAGAAGAGTGCAATCGCCCCTGTTGCGACAGCCAGTAACGCCACAAGTTGTCGAGTTTCGCCAGTCTTCCGCAAGGCGGGGAGAAGGACGCGGATCATCAGGAACAGCCACAAGAGCAGCCCGATCATCAGGCCAATCTGCCAAACGCGGCCGAGGTCAACGTATTCGTATCCTTGGTGTCCCAGATAGAAAGAGACTGCATCCGACATCTTATTCTGAATGCTCAACCATTCACCCGTCAGCGACCCAACGACAACGAGTAATAAAGCAGCAAACAGAACATTCACACCGAGTGCTTGCCCTCTCGGTTCTTCACCACTGACGAGAGGGCCAATGAACAGACCGGCTGCCAGCCAGGCTGTCGCAATCCAGAATAGTCCCATTTGAACGTGCCAGGTTCGGCTTACGCTGTACGGCAGCCAATCAGAAAGTGGGAAACCATAGAACCCATCCCCCTCGACCCCGTAGTGCGCGGTGATGACCCCCAGTAGCATCTGTACAAGAATCAGTGCGGAAACAACCCAGAAGTATTTAATGGTTGCCCTCTGCGAAGAGGTTGCCTCCCAGAGCGCCAATGGGTCCGAATCGGGAGGAGGCAGTTCTTCCTCTTCGGATCGCTTGACTGCGTACCACCATGCCATCGACGCAATCCCGGCGAGCAGAACGATGATGCTTACGCCCGTCCAAACGATGTTGTCCCCTGTAGGGCGATTCCCGATGAGTGGCTCATGCGGCCAGTTGTTTGTGTAAGTGGAGATGTCGTCCGGTCGATCGGTCGACGCAGCCCATGCCGTCCAGAAGATAAAAACTGATAACAAACGGACGCGTTCGGGAGTGGTGACCGCGTTCGGAGGAATCGCGTAATCAGGATTTCCTTTCATGAAGACATCGGTGTAGTGATCGAGATTCGATTGAAACGCTTCGAGCCGAAGCGGGGCAAGCGTGACAACACCTGTCGATTCATCAAGCGTGTTGGTGTGCAAGAGTTCCGTTAAGCGAGCTACCAGTTGGCCTTGCCGCTCTTCTGACAGGTTTTCGTAATCGCTCTGAAATTCTTCATCCGCCCATCGATTGAGAATGAACAGCGCTTCCCGATGGAGCCAATCTGCCGTCCAGTCCGGAGCGACATAACTTCCATGTCCCCAAATCGACCCAACCTGCATTCCCCCCATGGACTGCCACACATTCTGCCCTGCTGAAATCTCACCTTGCTCTATGAAGATCGTTCCATCTGTCGAAACGAACTGGTCAGGAATAGGTGGCATTTCCTGATAAATTCGCGTCCCGATCCAACCGAGAACGAGGAATGAAAAGACCATGACAAGTGTAAAAGCGATCCATAAACGCCGCATTGCTCTTCCTTTGAATTGTCCCAAGAGGATTGTCAGTAGATTTGTGTTTCAACGAGTTCCGTAACTTCTTTTGATCCGTTCAACCGAATTTTTTTTACAAACTGCATGTTCAGGTGTAGATTTCGTTCACGAAAAAAACGCTCATTGCGCAGGTCATAAAAAGAATAAGTCGTTCATCCAAAACGGATTGAAAGTGAATCTGAGAATAACTCTTGAAATGTTCACGTCAAGGTGTAGAATGAGCCGAGTTTGAAAATTTCGTTTTTCAGGAGGAGTGTTTCTGTGTTACCAAAGACAGCAGAGTATGCCCTACGTGCTGTTGCGTGCTTGGCTGGAGATTCAGAGTTGGCAATCGCTGCTGATTCCCTGTCAACGAGAACTCAGATCCCGCGAAGATATTTACACAAGGTTCTTCAGGATCTTGTAAAGGCTGACCTTGTGCAATCTCGCCCCGGTCCCGGAGGCGGGTATCTGCTGTCTCAATCTGCTGCCGAAATCACAATTCTTGACGTCGTGAATGCCGTCTCTCCGCTTGAGCGAATCCACCACTGCCCTTTGGGCCTCCCTTGTCATACCTCCTTGTGTCCGCTGCATGAAGAACTTGACAAAGCCTACGCTGCCACGGAGCAAGCTTTTTCACGAGTGACCATCCAGGATATTCTTGAGTCGACAAATCCAGTTGTTCCCTTATGCGAGATTTCCTGATTCATAAGTGATACGGATTCGTGTTCAATTTAGATTCAGTCCAATTCAGATTCGAGGCCAATCAATCGACAAGAGTTCCCACCCCATTACCTTCCTCATCTTTAGGAGAACGCTGTGACCTTCCGAAATATTTTTTCCCGATTCGCAACGATGAGTCTGATTTGCGTTTTGGGAGCTGCGATGTTGATTGCTGAAGAGAAGAGTTCTACGGACTCCGAAGCTGTTGAAGAGCAAAAAGAGATTCCGCGAGTTTCACTTGACGAAGCACGCGAGCAAGCCGAGCTCATGCACTTACTCTACAATTCAACTCTCGAAACTCTTCATGACCGCTACTTTCATGGAGACCGTGCAATGGTCCCCGCACGTGCAATGATAGATGTTTTTCGTGATATGGAACGTCGAACGCATACAAAAGCACGATGGATTTCGGCGAGTTTGAAACCGATGAGTATCGACAACAAACCAGAAACGGACTTCGAGAAAAGGGCAGCGATGAACATCTCCAAAGGAGAATCGAAGTTCGAAACCGTCGAAGATGGGTATTATCGACGTGCGGGGAGCATCTCCTTGAATCACGGCTGTGTTGGGTGCCATGCGGGTTTGTCGAACACGTCAACGGCTCGTCAGTTTGCCGGTTTGGTGATCAGTGTCCCTGTGAAGAAAGGCGTTGTTCTGAATTCAGATGCAAACTCATCGCCAAAACCATCGGCAAAATCGACGAAGTTAGAATAGGCATCGCACGAAGTTGTTGATCGATCCCGCCGACTGCGGCATGGAACGCGATAACGACGTAATGCGCTGAGATACGCTGTGATGAGCAAGCTCGCTGGCCCGCTCATCACAGTCGGCATTTGCAAGACTCCTCCATAAAGCAGCTTGTTGTGCCCGCTAGGACGCGAATACCAAATCGAACAATGAGATGGGTGAACCACGCGATGGGTGAACCACCCTGCTCTGTCGAAGTTTAGCGCCCAGCAGCAAGCTGTGAATGTCGCTTATTTTTTGTCTGGGGCGGGCTACTTCTGGTCAATCTCTGCTTCAAGGAATGCAACGAGGTCGCGGAGCTCACGGATTGTCAGTGTGTTGGCAATTCCACTGGGCATGAACGAGACATCAGAATCAACCATCGCCTCGACTTCATCCCGGTCGAAGACCCGGTTATGTCCGTTGGAGTCTCTGATGGCTTCTTTGGTGTAAGAACGTAATCGGATGCCTGTGAAAGTTCGACCATCTTTCAAAACGATAATGCGCGGTTGATACTCAGGAGCCATTTGTCGACTTGGTTCAAGCAGTGATTGCAATAACCATTTGCGATCTTTGCGTTGGCTGACGCTGCTTAAATCCGGCCCGACGACATTTCCGCGACCGTCGTGTCGATGGCAGTTCGAACATTGTGCTGACTTCGAATGGTGAAACAGTCGGCGACCGTTGTCGACATCGACCGGTGCTTCGATAGAGTCCAGGAGGTCGAGCCAAGCCTGCGTCTCTGTAAATTTTGGACGTCCCTGTTCTAATTCTTTGGGGCTCAAAACGGATTGAATGAAATCGGAAGATTCAGGATGCTTCGTAGCAGTCTGTTTCAGGGTCGCGATTTGCTCTGGTGAAAGTTGAACTGCCCGAAGGCTGCGCAAGGCTTCTTCGCGAATGGCTTTCTCATCGCTCGTGGACAGAGTTACTAACAAGTCCAGGTATTGTTCAGCGACAGGTGCCAGACCAGTGATCGCTTCGACTCGGATCGTTTGGCTTCGCTCAGGGGCAGCGGCAATGTCACTCAAAATTTCATGTGAGACAGATGCACTTGCGCAAAGCGTGCGGACCACTTCCAGCGACAATGTTTCGTCATCCACTTCAAGCATCTCTTTCAACAGCGCGAGAGTCAGCCCTTTCGGGAAATTTTGTCTTGCAATGTTGCCATCTTTCGGAGGAGATTGTGAGTGAGTTGGTAGTAGCCTCAAGGCGAATGCGCGTATGCGTGGGTCGCTGTCGGCATCATTGACGCGAGTCAGCATTAACTCAGGGTTACGAATTCCAGCATCTCCATTCCCATCAAGGATATTAAAGGTCGCGATGGCAGCTTCGAACAATCGGTAGTTGAGATTGCTGCGATTCATGTATTGCTCGACGTCCTTCTTGAAATCTTTTGCTTCAGCGGTTGTGATCCACCGAAGCGTCTCAAATTGCACGTCACTGTTTTCGTCCTGAAGGAACTCGCGTCCCCATTCGCCGGGATCGGTTTTCGATAACTTCAATGCGATGACTGCTTGCTTTCGGTCTTCAGCAGGCCAGCTCAACACTTCTTTCAATGTCCATTTTGAAGACAGCTGCGCGAGTGCGATGAGAGCGGAGCGTGCGAGAAACGGGTCCTCACTGCCTGCAAGTTTGAGGAGTGACTTCAAGTCTTCCTGATGGTGACCGCTTCGGAGCTGACTCGCCAGTTCGGCTTCCGGTGTGACAGGTTCGAGATCGAGCGGACCTGTCCAGTCTGCTTGGTCGAGGTCGATTTCTAATTTCCAAACCCGACCATACCCATGAGATTCATAGCGCCCATCGACCCAGTCAGCGAAATACCATATCCGTATTTGTCCCGTGCCGCCCTCTCCTCCTGGGACACTTGCGATGCAACTTGGTCGGAAATATCGGCTGCCCTGAAGCAACGTGACAGGTTCGGAGGTGTAGCTTGCCCCTTTTGGTTGGAGTGGCAAGAAATCGATTTTATGGTCAGCCCAAGATGGAACCAATAAACCGCGACCGAGAGGCAAGATCCCGCAAGGGGCTTCGCCCGAAGGATGAATCATGGGAAGCGTTCCGGCTAACTCGCCGTTCCACGCGACGAAGGGGTGATGTGCTTCTCGTCCGTATGATCTCTCATAGCCATAGTCACCAGCTTCGATGATGTGAAGGACTCGGCATGGTGGTCTCTCTCCCGGATCGTTCTCGGCTGCAAAAATCTCACCGTCGCTGCGAACGCAGATTCCAAACGGGTTCCAGAACCCATAGGCGATTCGCCGTAGATTTTTTCCGTCCGGTGAGCATCGAAAAATGCCACCTTTGCTGGCTCCGATGACTGTTGATTTGTCAGTCCCGGTTAAAGTCCACGGCTGTGCGAAATTTTCTCCCAGTCCGAAAACAAGATCGCCACTCGGGTGCCAGGCGAGTCCTTCGAGACCGTTGTGCGGGTAGTCAGCCTCTGAGTCGAGATTGATGATGACCTCTTCAACGTCAGCGACCATGTCTCCATCGGTATCTTTGATTCGCAGAATTCGTCCCCGTTCTGCCAGATAGACCCAGCCCTCCTTGCCAAGTTCGAGATCCATTGTGGCGACGGTGGAGTTGTAGAACACCTGCCGTTGTGGTGGTTGTCCTTCATCACGACTTTCCGTGAAAACGAGGATTTCATCTTGCTTCGGTCCAACATAATCTGTCGGCGGAAAATGAGTGTGTGTTGCAACCACCCAGATTCGGCCCTGTTCGTCGACATCAATTCCTGTTGGCGTCGCCAGTAATGGGTGTTCTGCCACCATTGAAAGGCTTACGCCCGGTTGCAGGATTTGGATGTCTACTTCTCGTTCTTCTGCTTTCAGTACTCCGGGCATGCAGACGTAGAAACAAATCAGAGCGGCATATCGAGGATTGATCATAAGGACAAATTTCAAACTTTCACTTATTCGGGTTTTGCTATCAGAAAGTCCGATCTTACAACGTTTTCAATGTTTGTCGTACCGTGACGACTCTCTCCAGAGCAAATTTAATCTTGGTCCTTACGTTCTGTCTCGTGGAGATGAGTGCTTCATCACATGAAAAGCTCTCTTCACAGACACGAAAAACATGCAAGTGTTTAGATTCGTTTTGACAAAGATGTACGGGAACTGTCTCGTGGAGATGGGGGCTTCATCACATGGAAAGCTCTCTTCACGGACACAGAAAACACGCAAGTGTTCTAAATTGTTTCGCCAACGAAATTGGGCATGCGGCGATTTCTGGTCATCACTTCGTAGTAGTGTGTTGCTTGTGTTGAGATTGGGTAGACGACCTGTTGTTGTCGGTCTTTCACGACAACACCGCGAATTCCTTCCGTGATGAGATACCAGACGCCACGGTCGCATCCGAACGAAGCGGGGACGACGACTTCGACTGGCTGCAATGAGCTCCAGTTGCCTGCATCGAGGCTCTCGAATGGGCACCAATGAGTTCGAGGAAGAAGAGACTGCGAGGTGCGGTTTCCCCATGGGAGAAAACGTAGTTGGCCCTCCATCCAGACTGGCAGCCTGGGGAAGTCGTGTTGATCAAAAAACAGCAACTCTTCGTCAGAGTCTTTGGTCCGACGGGCGATGCGTCCTTGAAGTCGATAGGATTGAATGAGTGCGTCAGGGACTTCGCGGCGTAAAAGCGAGATTCCGAACATCAGAAGCAACTCTTTCCATACACATCACAAATGTCGTAGTTGTGAGCGTCGTCCAGATAAATTTCCGTGAGCGGAAGTGTTTCGCCACTGCGGATTGTGAAGCGTCCGAACTTGTCATTGACGAGCCGCTTAATTGCGTCGATCCGTGGAGGATGAGTCACGAATAATGACCTTTGATGAGCGCCGAGAAACTGCAATTCGTCCGCAATGATGTGCATGTGGCTGAGTCTCATTTGCTTTAGCCAACACCGTTCAAACAGATGTTTCGCGACCGGCAGAATCAATTCGGATGCGTTGCTGGCTTCGGGAAGTTTGCACCGCTCAGAGCAATGCCCTCCTTCCTTGTAAGACAATGATACAGTCAGGCGTTGCGTCACGTACCGATGCCAGTGCATCGCTTCAACGAGTCTCTCAACATTCCGAACGAGCCATGCCTGCAACCGGTCTGGATCATTTGTCGATTCGCCAATACTCCCCCCGCGAGCAATCGCTTTATGCATGGGGCGTTGTGTGGAGATTGGAGTGAGTGCCTCTCCGTGGAGTTCCCACCATAAGGCTTCGCCGGTTTTCGTGAGCAGCTTATTGATGAGTTTCGCGTCTGCGCGGCGGAAGTCGCCGCAGGTTTTAATGCCATGGGCTGCAAGTTTCATGGCACTTCGATTTGCGATTCCTGTGATTTCACGAACGTCAATCTGCTCAACGAAATCCGCAATTTCCTCTGGGTCTAATAAGACGAAGCAGCCGAAGGGTTTACCGTGGTCCGAAGCCAGTTTGGCGAGCGTGCGCGAGCGAGAGAGCCCGATGCTGATGGGAACGCCTGTCTGCTTCAGAAGAAGATCCTGTAATGCTCTCGCAGCCTCCAGGATTGTGCCTTTCAAGGCTTGTGGGAGATATGAGGCATCAAAGAAAAATTCGTCAATCGAATAATACTCAACGGTCGGACTGACAGAGTTGACACATTCCAACATCTTTCTGGAGAGCACTTCGTACCAATAAAAATCTCGTTTGACGTACACCCCATGAGGACAGAGTTTTGTTGCCTCCCAAATCGGAACACCGGTTTTCACTCCGTATGCTTTCATTTCGTACGACTTCGCAATGACGCACGCTCCCTGATTCCCAAGGATTCCGACTGGAATGTTTCGCAATTTGGGATGCCGTACCCGCTCTGCCGATGCGTAAAAGCAATCTGCATCAAGGTGGCCAATGATGTTCAGTCGTGACGGCATTTCGGCATTGTAGTGTTCGCCTGTATAGGTGCAAGGGTGGGGAGGGATGGATCGTCGAGAGATTGAGCATCGTCGACTATTTCGTAAGTTGATTGTTTTGTTTTCAGAGAGTGGTCGGCAAACAGGTCACCGGCAAAGGGAATTCGCACGTGCAGTCAAGCAGTTACAAAAAGGTAAAGAAGGGATGACCGTGCCGAAACTCAAATCTCATTGTTGTTCGTGAACTCGATTGTGTATGATGTTAGAGAATGAGTTTCTATAAGGAGCTTCTCAATGTCTCGGACGCACTCACACAACCGTCGACAGTTTTTGTCTTCAGCCGCTTCCACCGCAGCTGGTCTTTCCTTCCTCGCTCATCTTCCGCACGTCTCTCGAGCAGAAGCGACGCTAACACCGGGGATGGTTCGCTTCACCGATGACATCGAACCGCTGGTACAGTTAATCGAAGAGACCCCACGGCAGCGGTTACTGGAGCAAGTTGCTCAAAAAATCCAATCGGGAACGACCTATCGTGAAGTGCTGGCTGCCCTGCTCTATGCTGGCGTTCGCAATGTGCAGCCACGACCATCAGTCGGTTTCAAATTTCATTGCGTGCTGGTCGTCAACTCGTGTCACCTCGCCAGCCTGGCTGGACCGGATGAAGATCGCTGGTTGCCGATTTTCTGGGCGATCGACTATTTCAAAGATTCACAGGCAGATGAAGCCCGACGTAGCGGTTGGCATTTACAGGCGGTGAACGAATCGCAGGTCCCCACCAAAGAGAAAGCCCGGCAAGCATTCATTGAGGCAATGGATAGCTGGGATGTCGAACAGGCCGATGTCGCCACTGCTGCAATCGTCCGGCATCTACCGAGGAAAGACGTTTTCAATCTGTTTGCTCAGTATGCCGCCCGTGATTTTCGCTCGATCGGGCACAAAGCGATCTATCTAGCGAATGGCTGGCGAACCTTGGATGCAATTGGCTGGGAAAATGCGGAGCCAGTGCTCCGGTCGCTCACCTTCGCACTGCTCAATCACCGAGGAGAGTCAAATCCCTCCGACAACGACCACGCTGCCGACCTCGCATGGCGGGTCAACGAGCCGAGAGCAACACAACTCGGGGAGAATTGGAACAAGGGCCAGCTCGATGACAAGTTCACGCGTGAACTCATTCAAGAAGGACGAACTGCCGCTCCCGCGAACATTTCCGAACTCGTCGCTTCTGCGATGTCAAATGGTGTCGGCCCGCAGTCAGTCTGGGACGGTGTCTTCATGAGTGCGATGGAACTTCTCATGCGACAGCCCGGCATTGTTGGGCTGCACGGGCTGACGACCGCGAATGCCGTCCGCTACATCTACGACAACACAGATGATGAGTTGCTGAAACGGAAACTGCTGCTGCAGGCCAGTTCCTTCAATCCGTACTTCCGCGAGTCAGCCATGGGGCGCGGCAAGCTCAGTTCCATGAACTATGACACCTGGGAAGAGAAAGCGACGGACGAGAAGCCGAACGTCGAGTCAATCATCGCGGAAATTTCATCTAACAAGCTCGATGCCTCGATGCTCTTAAGAAAATATCTGAGCGGTGGTGGTGCTCCCGCTCCCCTGATCGACGAAGCTCGCCGCCAGATTTTCCTTCGCGGCCGTAATGCTCACGACTACAAATACAGCTCAGCCGTTCTCGAAGACTATTCTCACCTCAGCCCAAATTGGCGAGACGATTACCTGGCCTTGTCGGTCTTCAGCCTCAAAGGTTCAAACGACCGCCAAAGCCCTCTGGTCGAAAGAACCCGGTCTGCCATCGGCTGATAACAACTCAGAGTGATCAGTCAGCTCGAAGAAGCAAATTGGCAGTGCCAATCTCTACCGGCAGACGCTGCGAAATCCGAAAGCTGCAAATCGTCGTAAGTCGTTTGACAGCAAATACGCCAGGAGGGATTCGAACCCCCGACCTGCGGATTAGAAGTCCGCTGCTCTATCCAACTGAGCTACTGGCGCGTTGAGTTTGTCATGTTACTTAATGTTGTCTCTGGTGATGGTTCTGGTGAGACACGTCGAGACAACATTCGGTGCGCAAGTCCCACTTTTTTGAAGCTGAAAGCTTGCGATGTGGGGGAGTATGCAGATTTCGGGGAGTCAGTGCAACTGGTCGAAAGAGTTTTTGATGACTGAAGGGTTTTGCTACAGGATGAGAGGGAAAAGATGGAGGGAGCGAAGCTTGGTTCCTCACTTTTGCTCGCTCCCTTAAATTCACCAATCGCGACTGCATGCCTCTCCCGCAGAAGAGTGGGCTTTTCCTTAAAATTCTCCGTGATCAGCTCATTCTGGCATCCAATCAGATGCATTTGCCAGTGAGAGCTGCGATTCAAATTGTTGGCTGTTTGAAGGATTGGCGTCGAGCCCGAAATTGCTGAGAACTCACTCTGACTTTCTGGGACGGCTGACGAAATAGAGCGTTTTTCCGTCACGGCTCCAATCGACAGCGACGTTGTCACGGTCAGTTGGCTGGCCTTCCAGGGGAGACGTTTCGACGTTCGCTGCTGGTTTGAAACTGTGGATTTGAGCTCCCTTGCTCCATTTGACCGTGGTGATTCGGTCTCCGTCGGGATGCCAGGCGAACTCGTTTCCGTAGCCACCCTTGTATGCATAACAGACTGTCAATTTCGGCTCGTCTTCGGAGATATCAACGATGGCGGTTTCATAAGTCCCATCTGCGAGGGTCCCTTTGAAGCAAAGTTTTTTCGAGTCGGGTGACCAGTCTGCATTCCAGTAGATCGATCGATACGGATTGTCTGCTCTGGGTTGAATCGTTTTTTTGGAGTTCGTCAGGAGATCGTAGATGATGAAGTTGCCACGAGAGGTGTAGGCGAGTTTTTTGCCGTCGGGAGACCACTGGATTCCCCAGCCTTGCGGATCAATAATCGTCGACGCAACACGGTCGGCCGCCTGGATGCAGACTCCTCGGGGATCATAACTGCTATAGGCTAAATATTTTCCGTCAGCTGACCATGTCGGCATTGCTCCGTAGCCGACACTCTGAGTCTTTGACGTTTTGATGTCCAGGATGAAGATTTGGGCATCACCACTGTTCTCTCCGTCTTGCCATCCATCGAAAGCAATGCGAGTTCCGTCAGGCGAAACATCTGGCGATCCCACGCTCGGAAAGCCTTCCATGTCCGAGATCATGCGGGCATTCTTCCCGTCGGCATCGACTGCGTAGATGGCAGTCAGTTTCTCCTGTGCGAATGAGTGCGTGGTCAGGGCGAGCAGCGTAAGACTGACAGCGACTGTTTTCAGAGTTCGTGACATGCGAGTTGGCTCCTTGCTCATTGTCGAAGAATAGAACTGATTCTGATGCTTGTCTTAGAACCAGTCCGAAAACCTCTGGAATAGCCGCTAGTCTCAACGTTTGAGAGAGCAATATCAGGTTTCAGGACCAGTTCTAATAATTGTTTTGGGTCCCTCAAACACTCTGAAGATTCATCATGTCGTCGGTTTCCAGACTGGGCTGGTTGGAGGTTTGATCGTACTCGACACGTGTGAAAATCTCCACGATTATTTTTTTGCAGATTTCGCAGTGCATGGATTTTGGTACTTGTCAGATTTTTGTCAGATTACAGTTCTGCTTCAATTTTGATTTGCATCCAGCGTTCCACAAATTTGTAGAGCAATAATTGGTTGAAGCCCCAGTAAACCGGGATTGCAATAAACGGAAATGCGTAGGGGGAAATGAACACGGCTGCGATTGATCCGCTCACTACGACGGCAGTCAGCCCGAGTATCACTGTCAATGCTGTCCCAAGTCCTTTTAGTGAAATCGGGACAAGCCCTGAGAGCATTAGCAACGGGCCACTTACGTAAATTGCCAAGGCGATAGAGATGACGGTGACCGTGGCTCCCGGGTGAAGGAAGTACAAAACGACCGCAATCAATCCTGCATAGATGAGGTCTGGAGTTGCCAGCCAGAGGGTTCCCCGGCGCCATCCTCGGTAGATGTCGAGACCACTGTGTGGAGTCAGCACCAGTGACGAGAGGGTTTTCGCCTTGACCTCTTTATCAAAACTGTGAGCAGGGTAATTCATTACGTTGAACAATGTGGCGCCGCTGACGACAAGGGTGAGGCCCATTAAACTGTAAAAAATGCCACTGGTCACGCAAAACGTTACGAGCAGAAATGCGATTCCGTACAGAACCAGCCGACCGGTGGTATTGTTGTGACCTCCGGCGTAGTACACATAAACTTCCCAGGCGAGAGCGTCGTCCCAGCATCGCTCAGTTTGAGATCGTCTTTGAATTGCTTTCTTTTTCTCTTTCATTCCTGCCAGAGCCGGTTCCGGAGAATCACCGATACAGTGATACAACTGGTGTTGATACCGCCATAGCCAGAGAAGTGAGAGTATGAAATAAGTCAGTATTGTCCCGAATGCTTCCGCTGAGACCGGTCCTATGAAGAAGAAGTTGAAAAGCCTGGAGTAGATGGAAAACTCTGCGATGAGTTCGGTCACGCGTATCACACCAATCGGAATATTGATGTTCAGAAGAGACAGCAGAACAATCATGAGCCGCCCGGAAAGCAGGCTGATCTCGATAAAGAAAATGGCTCCCAACCCTGCCCAATCCGCGGACTTCCGGTTGTCCGAATTGTGTGAGTAAACCATTGATCGTGAGGCGGCGGCTGCGAAGACGAACAGGAGCGTCACCTCCAGCAGAATGAGTTCGTGGAAGCGGACGCCACCAAGTGTGAAGATTAAGTACAGGAACGGAATTCGAATCACCCAGACAGAGAGAAACCCGATCCAAATCTGGGCAATTCGAGTGAGCGTCCACTCCCGGCGACCTGTTCCCGTCAGGTAGATCAGGCTCAGGTATCCTGAACTGGCATCACCAACAGTCTCTCGGTTGAGTCGCCCTGCAAGATAGCCCAGCAACAGTAGGCTTGTCGGGTAGAACCAATACGTCAGCGAACGTCCCAGTTGCAGCGATTGCACTTGAGTTATGCTTTCAACCCAAATCATCAACCAGATAAGTGTCGTTAAGACAAAACCTGCACGTAAGAGCGACAAATCAAGCCGTCGTGCTTGAAGTGGCATCGTTGATCGAAGAATTTTCAATACACGTGGCACGAAGCTTGTCACCCTTCCTCAATCAAAACCGTCTGTACGAAATCGTCTCGCATTACTTCGTTGGCGGAACATACTCTGGATTGAGCTTGGGAAGTTTGGCCCCTTGCTTTTCCAGTTCTTGAGCGAGCTTCTGTTCCAGTTTTACGAGTTGTTCTTGATGTTCGCTGGACAAATCTTTCGACTCGGAAAGATCGTCGGCGAGGTTGTAGAGTTCTTTCTTTCCTTCATACCACTTAATCAATTTCCAATCCCCATCTCGAATGATGGAATAGGGACCGGGGGCGTGTCGGTAATGAGGAAAGTGCCAGGTGAGGACTCTATCGTCTTCCAGTTGATGCGATTCGTTCTTGAACAACGGTAGCAAAGAGAGACCATCGATGGCGCGATCGTCTGGAACATTCACGCCGACAGCTTCGCAAATTGTGGGGAGCAGATCGATGCTCATGATCGGTTCGTGCGAAACTGTTCCGGCAGGGATGACTCCCGGCCAGCGAGCGATGAGCGGGACTCGAATTCCGCCTTCGTAGGCATAACCCTTGCCTGATCGCAGCGGTGTGTTATCCGTCGGACCTTTCAGTCCTCCGTTGTCTGAGGTGAAGATGATCAATGTATTGTCGAGAAGTTTCAGTGATTGCAATTCGTCCACGATCATTCCGACGGCATCATCAACACTTTCGACGAGGGCTGCGTATTTCGCATGAACTTCTTTCTTCCCCTTCTTGCGGTACTTGGCTGCGACTTCGTCAATCGCCTGGATTGGCGTATGGACCGCGTACGGGCAATAGCTCAAAAAGAACGAATTTTCTTTGTTCGCGCGAATAAACTGTTTCGCTTCGTCTCCTTCGCGATGAGTGAGAAACTCGTCTTTCTTTCGCGGTTTGAAACTCTCCTCGAACGAGTAGCGTGGGTGTGTATACGGATCGAAATAAGATGGAGGCTGTCCCAAATCACAACCGCCGATATTGATGTCAAAGCCCTGTGATGGCGGATACCAGTCCGGATCTCCCAAGTGCCACTTGCCGATGTGGCACGTTTTGTAGCCTTCGTCTTGAAGTAATTCCGCTACAGTGATTTCTTCGTGCTCCAGCCAATATGGATTTGGTGGACAAAGAAGTTTCTGTTTTTTTCCGCCGACGTATTCAGTTGGATTTGCTTCGGGAGTTCCGAGACCGCCTCGTTGAAACCGTGCACGAATCCAGTCGGTCACACCGATTCGACCGGGGTATCGACCTGTCATGACCGCAGCACGTGTTGGGCTGCAAACCGAGCATGCAGCGTAAGCGTCGGTAAAACGCATCCCTTCGGCAGCCAGTTTGTCGATGTGCGGAGTTTTGTAGTAATCCGACCCCTGACATGAGAGGTCCATCCAACCCATGTCGTCAACGAGAATCAGGACAACATTCGGTTTCTTGTTCTCAGCAGCTTCTGCCAAGTCTGTCAAGATTGTGAAACAGCAGAACAGACTGAGAATGGTGAAGACGTTTGAGATGGTCAAAGTTTTCATCAGAGAGACCTTACCTTGTTCTGTTTATGGATTTGACTCAGTATTAAAACTGATCCTGAAACTTGAGATTGCTCTCTCAGGCGTTGAGGAAAGCGGTTATTTCAGAGGTCTTCGGACTGGTTCTAGAATCTCCTGCTTCAAACTTTACTGAGCTGCCATAGAAAATTCATGCCACCCGAACGAATTCAGGGGCTGCTCAGATTCAGTCCAGTTCAGTCCGGTTGATGAAGTGGCTGGCGGATGAAGTGGCTGGCGATTGTGAGTAAGAAATTTTCTTGTGTTGGTCTTTCCCACTCGCGAATCAGGATTTTGTTTAATAAGCTGCTCTTTCGCATCTCATGAAGTCAGAATGTTCCGCCGTTATCAATGGTTATTTATTCTGATCGCGGATTTGAGTGAGAATGAATTATCGTCAACCCCTTCGCAAAACGGATTGAAGAAGCACAATGAGCACTGTTGCACAATATGCCCTGACCTGGGATCTCGATTCACTTTACCCTCACCCGGAGAAGGATGAGTTCAAAAAGATTTTCGACGAGTACAAAAAAGATTTGAAACAACTCGCTGATGATTCTGAGTCTCTTCCTGCGATTGCTCCAGAAGTTGCAACTGTCTGGGCGGATTTCCTGGATCGTGTGGTTGATGTTTTCGGTCGCTCTTCTGATTTGAATGCATTCATTGGCTGTCACGCTGCCGCAGATGCAGGAAACAAGCTGTTTCAACAGATGGAAGCTTCGCTTGCTGCCTTGGGGCCGCTTTCCAATCAAGTTTTCACAAATGTGGAATCTGCTTTTCGAGATCTTTCGGACGAGCAACTCAATGCTTTCGCAGAGGCGGACGAACGGCTTGCAAATGTGAAGTTCTTTCTCGAAGAATGTCGCTCGAATGTGCAGTTACGACTTCCCAAAGATCTGGAAATGCTCGCAGCGGAATTGGGTGTCGATGGAATTCATGCCTGGGGGCGGATGTACGAACGGATCTCCGGAGCGTTGCGTGTCGAGTTAATGGAAAAAGGTGAGATCGTTAAGAAATCGCCCGGTCAGGTGCGGGTCGATCTCCCCGACCGCAAGACACGGCAGAACAACTTTTATGCGATCGAGAAAGCATGGAACACGCAGGCAGATAACTGTGCCGATGCGCTCAACCATATCGCAGGAACTCGACTTGCAAAATATCGACGACTCGGAGTCGAAGACCATCTCACGGTTCCGTTGCGATACAATCGGATGCGACGTGAAACGCTCAACACGATGTGGGATGTCATCACCAACCGCAAGGAACCGCTCCTGAGGTACTTCGAACGGAAGGCGCAATTGCTCGGCGTTGAAAAGATGGCATGGTACGATCAACTGGCCCCTATCCCGCAAGCATCACAAGGGGCAGGAGATTCTCTTAGCTACGATGACGCCTGTAATACTGTCATCAAAACTTTCCATGGATTCAGCGGTCACTTAGGCGACTTCGCTGAGAAAGCACTCAACGAAGGTTGGGTCGAAGTTGAAGATCGTGAAGGGAAACGCCAAGGCGGATTCTGCACTGGGATGCCGACCAAGAAGCAGTCGCGAATCTTCATGACCTACAAGAACAGCGCTGATGATATGTCGACGCTCGCTCATGAGTTGGGGCATGCTTACCATTCGCATGTCCTGCGAGAACAGCCGTTCTTGCTTCAGGACTATCCGATGAATCTCGCTGAAACGGCATCCACTTTTGCTGAAGCGGTTCTTGGTGATCAACGACTCGCAGAGGCTGATTCGCCAGCGAAGAAGCTGGGAATTCTCAACAACATGTTGAGCGATTCTGTCGCGTTCATGATGAATATTCACGCTCGGTTTATATTTGAAAATCAATTTCACGTTGAGCGTGCTGAAGGAGAATTATCGGCAGAGCGACTTACCGCGATCATGCTCGATGCTCAGAAGGAGGCATACTGCGATTCCTTTGAAGACTGGTCCAACGCATTCTGGATTTCGAAGTTGCACTTCTACATCACCGGTTGGCCCTTCTACAACTTCCCGTATACCTTCGGGTATTTGCTCTCACTTGGTGTCTATTCGACAGCAGATGAGTTCGGCGATGATTTTCCGACCAAGTATCGCGAGCTTCTCATTGCGACAGGCTGCATGAATGCTGAAGAGGCTGTTCAGTCGACTCTTGGCTACGATCTCACCCAACCGGAGTTCTGGAACAAGAGCATTGATATCATCGATTCACGTGTCGAAGAATTCCTGAAAGTGAGCGAAGATATGATTTAGGACAAAAATATCCGAATTTGCCTATCGACATCTGAAAACGCTTAGCTGTACACTGAAAGTGTGTCCCGCTAAGCGTTTTTTTATTTCGCGGAATGCTTGGGAGCCACGAATTGCAGAAGTGAGATGACTCTTCATTTGAGTGCGATCTTCTGGCCTCGCGCTTGGTTTTTATCTGGTCTCAAACGAATGAGTCTGGGAAGCGATTAATAATTTTCTCTCGAAAGGTTCCGATTCCATGATGAACAAATCTTCGCATACACTCGCCATCTTCACAGTGTTGATCGTCTCTGCTGCATCTGTTTTTCATCCCATCGCCACGGCAGATGAGCCAGCGAATGCCTCGAGTGAAGAGGTCAGCCCGCAAAAACCAAAGAGTGTTGCAGAGGCTCGTCAGCAAGCAAAAATGCTATATGAAACGGTACATGGCATGCTGCAAATCGTTCATCGAGATTTCTTTGATGAAGAGGAGTCGCTGAAGATTCCGTCGGCCTCATTTGAAGAAGTGTTCGAAGAAATCAAACACACGCAAGGCGTTTCGATGCGGTGGATTTCCGTGAACACAGAGGCGATGAACGTCGACAACGAGCCGAAAACGAAATTCGAAAAAGACGCAGTCAAAGAATTGATCACAGGCAAGGAAGAGTACGAAAGTGCAACGGACGAAGCTTTTCAATTCGTCGGAACGATTCGCCTCTCTTCCCGATGTTTGAAGTGTCATGTCCCGCGACGGTCCAACAACAAGGATCGGGCTGCTGGACTTGTGATTTCGATCCCCCTCAAGAAAACAGAAGTTGAAGCAGCTGCTCAGTGAGCTCTGAAAGCCGTTTTCGACGGTGTACCCATCGTGATCGCTGACTCTGAGACAGGTTCCTCACGAGTGAGTCGTGAGGATTTCGAAAAAAATTCATTGTCCTGCCCTGTGAGTCGGCTTAAACTATTGCAAAGAAAGCGTTTTACGCAACTCATCAATCGCAAGAGCGGCGCAGTTGAACTGGACCTTGTTCGGTCGTTTGGTATGACAATTCCCAGCCGAATGAGAGGTTTCGGAGACCTGTCAATTTGACTGTGAAATTATTAGAATCAGTCCGGAAACTTGTGGAACAGTCACTTATCTCAGTGTTTAAGTGAGCGAATTCAAGTTTTAGAGCATCTTTCGCATTGGTTTGCAGGTTCTGCCTTGTGGCGAACAGCATTTTTACTAGAGAAATGCGTTCTTCACGGGCACACAGTAGAGCAAACTGCTCTAGGATCAGTTCTAAAATCTTGTGATTCTTGCAGCTTCTCTGAGAGTACGAGCAGCTCAATACAGACAGTTTTGCATTTTCAGCGAATTTGGATCACAGATGTCATCACGAGTTTTAACGGCGCTCCCGGTCTACAACGAAGTGAATCATGTTCACGGCGTGCTGGATGAGGTGCGTCGACACTGCGATGAGATTCTCGTGGTCAATGATGGATCAACCGACGGGACAACAGAACTTCTTGATGAAATCGAAGGTATTCATCTCATTCACCATGCTGTAAATCAAGGGTACGGGGCCGGGCTGAGAAGCGCTTTTAACTATGCTGTCGAGAATAAATACGATGTTCTAGTCACAATCGACTGTGACGGTCAGCATGCCCCGAAATTGATCCCGCAGATGGCAGCTGCCGTCGAGTTGAATGGAAGTCAGCCTTGGGATATCGTCTCCGGGAGTCGATATCTGCAAGATCTTGATACAGACAGCGTTCCCCCTGAAGATCGGCGGGCGATCAATTTTCGTATCAATCAGCAACTGAAAGAATGCTTTGGTCTTGAATTGACAGATTCTTTTTGTGGATTCAAAGCCTATCGCGTTGCTGCCCTGCCCTGCTTCGAGATCACCGAACTCGGATATGCGATGCCGCTTCAGCTATGGGTTCAAGCTGTGCGACATGGGTTGAGAATCACGGAATTTCCAGTTCCGCTGATTTATCTTGAGGAAGAACGCTCATTCGGAGGTTCTCTGGATGATTCTGAGAAGCGGATGGCCTATTATCAACAAATACTGAAACGAGAGATGGAATCGCAAGACGTTCCCTGCGGGGAGGGGCGTTTTTCTACTTGACTGCCCGACTCAAAAACACGCACGCACTCGTCCGATTCACTCACTTTCTGCCGCCACGTTATTTGTTA
The DNA here is from genome assembly GCF_007744255.1 of Thalassoglobus polymorphus. GTDB lineage: Bacteria > Planctomycetota > Planctomycetia > Planctomycetales > Planctomycetaceae > Thalassoglobus > Thalassoglobus polymorphus. Next base: position 2,198,246 of record NZ_CP036267.1, read on the forward strand.
TGTCTGCATCGCGTACATTAGCCACGCTCGAAACCCGTCGATATCAAGCTCCGCAGCAGAATGGGGAAGTCCTCGCTGTTCCGGACCTGCCGACAGCGATTCAGAACGCGAAACAGAATGCAGAGCAACTTGCGGCTGAGAAAATCGAAATCGGCTCTTTTCCACTGTCCGAACTCCGAAAACAAGCGCGCAGCCAAGTCATCACCAAAGCGGTTGAGTGGACGAACTCCATTATCGGGCAAAATCTTGCCTGTGCGGAATGTTCGCACCATGCATCACTGTTGTTCGTAACTGGTCATCAGCCACAGTTGGCTCATCCAGGTGTGTGGGCGAAAAACTTCGCCGCAGCAGGGATGGCACAAAGTAGCCAAGGGATCGGACTGAACATTATCGTCGATAATGACACCGTGGGAAAGCAATCGATTCGTGTCCCCGATGGAAGTCGTCGTGAACCGAAAAATATCGATGTCAGTTTCGATTCGGAACTGTCCCAACAGCCTTGGGAAGAGCTTCAAATTCGCGCCCCTGAAGTTTTTCGCTCTTTCGCTGAACATGTGAAAAAACAGATGTCACAGTGGGGTATCGATCCCCTTGTTTCTCAGATGTGGCCGGATGCAGTTGCATCAAGTCAAAATAATACCTCAATGGTCGCTGCTCTTTCGGCTGCTCGGATGCAGCAGGAACGCCGTTGTGGAGGTGGGAATTTAGAAATTCCGTTGAGCGAAATTTGCAAGACGGATGCATTCCTCATTTTTGTGGCCCACCTTCTTTTCAATACGGAACGATTTCACGCGAGCTACAACTCGAACGTTGAAGCGTATCGCCGAGAAAATGGAATTCGTAATGATCGGCACCCTGTTCCGAATTTAGAACAGTCCGGCGATGCGTTTGAGATGCCCTTCTGGTTCTGGAGAGAGGGAGACTCTGAACGAGGACGCGTCTTTGTTTCGCGTACCGAAGAAACCATCAAGCTTTTGTGTCGGGGCGAAGTGATCTTGTCCGCGACACCTCAAAAATTGCTGGCTGAACTGAAGAGTCTTCAGGTCACGGGGAAGCTGCGCACTCGGGCATTGACGACCACACTCTTCGCACGCCTCTGCCTGGCAGATCTGTTCGTCCATGGGATCGGTGGAGCGAAGTACGACGAGATGACAGACCGGCTGATTGCCGATTTCTTCGGGATTGTTCCGCCGCATTTTCTAGTACTCTCTGCGACACTCCACTTGCCCGTCGATTCATTCGATGTGACGGAAGACGAAGTTCGCGAACTCAAGGCCAAGCTGAGGGATTATCAATTCAACGCCGATCGCTATTTGACTGACGATCTGGCTGGTTCGCTCAAAACGAAAAAAAACGAACTGATTCGAGAGCATTGGAACGCACAGACGACGAATCTTCCGAAACGGGAACGCGTCAAGAATCGATTCCAAAATCGGAACCGTCACCGCAAGCTCAACGCCGTGAATGACTCGCTTTTCGAATTGGCGAAACCGCAAGTCGATTCTTTAAAGCGAACGCTCGCTGAAAAAGAATTGCAACTGAAGGCGAATTCAGTTCTTCGCAGTCGCGAATATTCTTCGGTCTTATTCCCGGTCGAATCTATCAACTCTCTGGCCTCTGAACTGCTTGAGCCTGCTCAAGTTCAAGCATGAGACTGCTGGTACCCAACGCGTGAGCCTGTTGGTTTCCAACGGGGCGTTTTCTCTGGTCAGGTCTTGGTTCGTTTGAAGTCATGATTTCAGATGAAGTCATGATCTCAGAGCCTGCTCGCCACGAGCAAGAATTGAAGTTCGACCTTGGTTTGCTCGAGAGTCGTTCTTTGATTCACTCTTGGTGCCGCGAGAGTTTTGGAGGTGCTGTCAAGTCAGTTGTGTTCGAATTCGGCAATTTACGCGACTCGTTCACGAGACCGTCAGAATTCCTCTTTTCCGACTTCACAGCAACCGGGAACCTGTGTTAGTCTGATTGAGTTGATTGAATGATCATCAAGGCGTTCGAAGACGTTTTTTGTTTGAGCATTAGTTTTAGGTTGGCATGGAGGCCATCGTGGAGCCAAGTTCCTCATCAGAACAGCACCTGGATGTGCAAATTCGTTGGTTAATTCGTCGGGACATGCCAGATGTTTTGCGGATTGAAAAGTCGACGTATGGACATCCTTGGACCGACGAAGATTTTCTGACCTGTCTTAGACAACGCAACTGCATCGGCATGGTTGCTGAGTACGATCAGAAGATCGTCGGGTTTATGATTTATGAACTTCATAAATCTCGTCTACATATCCTGAACTTCGCAGTCGACCCGGATTACCGTCGGCATGGAATCGGGACTCAGATGACTCTTCGTCTGGTAGATAAACTTTCTCAACAGCGGCGAAACGAAATTCTGATCGAAGTTCGTGAACGCGATCTCGAAACACAACTCTTCTTTAAGCAACAACACTTCCGGGCGGTTTGTGTTCTGCGAAGTCATTTCGACGATACCGAAGAAGATGCCTACACAATGCAGTTCCGGCTCGACGCAAACAGCGGAGCAGCTGCCGAATTTGCACCACATAATCGGATTTCAGAAATCGACGTTGCATAGAGCAAGTCAACATTGTTCTTTACGTTCTGCGTCCTGGCGAGCAGTCTATGAAGTCATGAAAATGAGCTTCACGGGTACGACAAGTTTTGAAGATGCTCTGGCTGGTCACTGCATTGATTTTTTAAGAGTTGCGTAAAGCGTTTCTTGGGAAGAGTTTAACCACAACGAGATTCACAAAAATCAGCGAACTGCTCGGTTTTCTCACGAGTCATTTTCATTGAACCTGTTCCAGTCTGATTCTTCAGGAATCAGCGATGTTGAAATAAAGTACATCAAGACAACTTGATCCCCCCCTTAAGCACTGCCCAGAACTATTCCGGGCGGTGTTTTTTTGCATTATTCCTTGCGTCACACTTAAAGTTGGTCGCGTTCGTCCTTATCGTATCCGTTTTCAAAGGCATATTGGGATCATTCTGTGAACGACGCAATTTCAAAAGCTAAGGTGCTAGTGGAAGCACTTGGATGGATTCGGAAGTTTCGTGATCGTTATGTGGTCGTGAAACTGGGGGGGAGCGCGCTCGATGATCCTGATTCAGTTCGTCGCTGTTTATCCGATGTCATTTTCATGGAAGCGGTCGGAATGAGACCGATTCTTGTCCATGGGGGTGGAAAGTCAATCAGCCGCGGAATGGCGGAAGCCGGGATTGAGCCCCGTTTCGTTCAGGGACGTCGGTATACAGACGAGAAAACATTAGAGATCGCAAAAAAGATTCTCGCTGACGAAATCTGTGAATCGCTCGTTGACCAGATTAAAACTCTCGGTGGCAAATCGGTCGGCTTGCATGTCAATTCACAAAATGTTCTGACTGGGCAACAGCTTCAGCTCGAAGATGAGAATGGTGCTGCAGTCGATCTTGGCCGTGTTGGATATGTCACTGGAATCCGCAGTGAACTCTTACACGCAACTTGTCGCGCCGGTGTCATTCCAGTCTTGCCATCGATCGCCCTTGATGCTGATGGAGGTGGGCTCAATGTAAATGCCGATACCGCAGCCGCAGCGGTTGCGAAGTTGATTAATGCCGAGAAGCTTGTTTTTCTGAGCGATGTTCCGGGAATTTATCTCGATAAAGATGACCCTGCGACTCTTGTTCAGCACCTCACCGTTTCACGTTGTCGAGAGTTGATCGCCGACGGGACAATTTCCACCGGAATGGTACCCAAGGTCGAAGCAGCGTTAGAGGCCCTTGAAGTTGGAGTCGGAAAGATTCATATCATTGACGCTGGGACTCCTCATTCACTACTTCTCGAAATCTACTCCAACCTCGGCGTTGGAACTGAAATCGTCGCGTGAGTGATTCACGCAGAGAGTTTATTCGTCTTAATTCAACCACTTAGTTCCTAGAGCAAATCCAATCCAGGTCTTGACGTTCCGCCTTGTGGAGAGCAGTCTCATGAAGTCATAAATGTGATCTTCACGGGCACGGCAAGTATTGAAATTGCTCTAATTCCAGAACCTTATCACCAGATACTAATCAAATGTCACGATCCAGTCAGGAAACGATTTCGCTTTTCGATCAGTACGTCATTCCGAATTACGGACGCTATCCAATTAGTCTGGTGCGTGGTGAGGGGAGTCACGTTTTTGATGCTGAAGGAAATGAATATCTCGACCTGTTTCCCGGTTGGGGATGCAATATTTTGGGATACTCTCCCGAGAGAGTGATTCAAGCGGTTCAAGAGCAAGTTGCTAAGCTGATTCACGTTCCGAATACCTGGTACATGGAACCGCAAGGCGAATTTGCCGAAGCGATTTGCACACGTGGATTCGGGAAAGCTTTTTTCTGCAATAGCGGAGCCGAGGCCGTTGAAGGAGCGATCAAGCTCGCGCGTCTTCATACCCCCAAAGATCGCTACAAGATCATTACTTTCGAAAATGGATTCCACGGTCGGACTTATGGAGCGGTGACTGCAACTGCTCAGCCGAAATATCATGACGGCATCGGTCCGATGATGGCTGGCTTTACATACGCACCTCACAACGATCTGGAGGCCGTGCGGCAACTTGTTGATAAGGAAACTGCAGCGATTCTCATCGAACCTGTTCAGGGCGAAGGTGGCGTCAACACTCCAGCTGATGGTTTTTTGCAGGGGCTGCGTGAGATTTGTGATGAGAACGAGATGGTCCTCGTCTTTGACGAAGTGCAGACAGGCATGGGGCGAACAGGTGAATGGTTTGCCTATCAAACGTTCGGCGTTCAACCAGATATTATGACAATGGCGAAAGGCATCGCGGCTGGCGTGGCCTGTGGTGCGATCATTGCCAAAGACGAGGTCGCTCCCTCACTTCGTCCAGGAATGCACGCGAGTACTTTCGGCGGGAACCCGATTGCGATGGTCGCCGGAAAGGCGACAGTCGAAACCATCGAAGCAGAGAACTTGTTGGAGAATTGTCAGAAGCTCTCAGCACGCTTCGAAGAATTTTTCACCAACCTGAAAAATGAAATTCCTATAATCGAAGAAGTCCGCGTCTGTGGTGCAATGATCGGTGTCGATTTGAACATCACAGCCACGCCTGCGGTGAAAAAAGCGATGGATCGTGGACTTCTCCTGAACGCGACACACGACACGGTGATCCGATTGCTTCCCGCTCTCAATGTCACTGATGCAGATATCTCTCAGGGCTGTGACATTATCGCAGATGTTCTGAAAGAAATGGCAGATGAAGTTGGCGCAGATTAGTGCTAAGTCCAGCCTTATGCCGGACACTTCAAGTGTCCGGCAAAAAATTTGCGAACCCAATTGCTCCTTGATCTGCATATAATGCCAGTAAGAGTCGACCCGGTTCGATTCCTCTTGACGTCGTTAAACGATTCGTGATAACGGAAACTCGAAATTTCAGCGTCATCATCATTCCCTGCGGTTGGTTGAATGAGATGCGTTAGGTTATCGATCGAATTGTGAGTTTCCATGTGGTTGCGAGAACAGCTTGCTCGCCGGGTTGATGGATCGTCGCTTGGCCTGTTTCGAATTCTCTGGGGCTTATTGATGGTTTGGGAGTCGATTCGAAAACTCCCCAAGGCTGATGGAATGTATTCACCTGAATACTTCCATTTTACCTATTCTCTATTTCCATTTGTGAAACCGCTGCCGGAAGTCTGGATGATGCAAACCGAAATTTCGGTGATGCTCATCGCGGCAATTCTGATTACGATTGGTTATTACTATCGTGCTGCGTCCGCAGTCTTTCTGGTCATCTTCACACATCTGTTTTTGATCGAAAAGATCTACTACAACAACCACTTCTATTTGACGATCTTGATGAGCTTCTTAATGATGCTCTGTGAGGCTGATCGCTGTTATCGACTTCCGTTGCCTGGAAAGTGGGGCAGGAAGAAGGAGACTGACCTTGAGGCTCAAACAGTTCCCTTGTGGAATCTCGTACTTTTGCGCAGTCAGATCGTGGTCCTCTATTTCTTCGGAGGTGTTGCGAAATTAAATAGTGATTGGCTGGCAGGCGAACCTGTGCGGTTTTGGTTCTCCCACAAAGATCCCAGCCACATGTTGTCCATGTTTTTGACACAGGGATGGTTCATTTACATGGTCTGTTGGACCGGATTGATTCTTGATCTGGTTGCCGGGTTTACGTTGCTTTCGAAACGAACTCGCGTCTTCACGATGTTGTTGCTCGTCGTCTTTCATGCCACAAATTCGACGTTGTTTCAAATTGGACTTTTCCCACTGATTGGAATCGGGTTGCTGATTCTCTTTGTTGAACCAGTCCTGCCGCGAAAATGTTTTCGTTGGATCGGCACAAAATTGGGGACAATTCCTCACGGAGTTCTAGAGCCTCACATCGGAACCGCCCGCCCGGTGAAATTGGCAAGCTGGGGAGTGACAGCCTTTGTGTGTGGATGGATTTCGTTTCAGGCAATTCTTCCGCTGCGAATTTTAACCTACTCCGACGACCCAGGTTGGTCGGAAGTCGGACAATGCTTTTCCTGGAGAATGATGCTGCGACATAAAGATGCGTTCTTGAAACTCAAGTTTGATCCACCAGAGGCAGAAAAGTATCTGGAAGAGCATCCGGAAATCCTGCCACATCTCAGCAAAGTCCATGTTGAAAGAATGGTCAAAAATCCGCATTTCATTTTGCAGTACGCCCATACTGTGAGCGACGCTCTCAAAAAAGAAGGCTGGGAGGATGTCAAAATTTCATGTGTTTCGATTGCCTCGATGAACGGGCGGCCTTACCAGTTGATGATCAATCCCGAGACGGATCTCGCCAAGGCCTCGTATGGGATGTTTGAAGTCCCCGATTGGATTGTCCCGTTAGATAAATATCAACGTCCTGGGCAATACCCCAAAACGCCAGAAGAGCGGAGAGATGTCATCGCTCAAGTCTACAAAGAGCACGTGCCGGAAACACAAGAAGAGTCGCACATAAAATCCAGGGTGAAGTATGCATCGGCAATTGAATATTCGGGGTCGATTCAGTAGTTGACCGTCGTGAATGCTCTTGGCAGCAAATCCAATCTTATCCTTCATGGGTACGACAAGTATTGATAATGGTCTATAAATGAAAATAGCCCCCGGTCAATTGACCGGGGGCTATGTGATCGATTCAGTTCAGATCAAAGTTGACCTGCTCTAAATTATGGGACAGTGATGTCTGAGCCATTGATGCGAATGGTTCCGATGACATCTCCGCTGTCTTCGATGTCTGAAACAACGCCGCCACCAGTCACTTTGACTTTGTTGTTCATCCCAGCGTCATCCAGGAACAAGTCGTCGATCGACTCAACAATGATTCCTGTTCCCGTGACTTTGCGGATTTTGTTTCCGCCGATAGTCACGAAGTGATCACCACCGAACTCACCGTAGGCTTCAATTCCGATATCTCCGCCCTTGATGTTGTTGTTGTTGATGATTGCATCCAGGTTTGATCCGTCAAATGCATGAACCAGGATGTTGCCTTCTTGGACATTCTTGAATCGGTTATCGAGAATGTCGACAACGAGGTCTGATCCGTGATATCCATCGATGTGAACACCATCGAACAATAGATCCTTGAATTTGTTGTCTTCAACAATCGCTTCGAGGTAACTTCCATGATTTGCTTCGATACTAACTCCATCTTCGGTGGTGTTGCGTCCGAGGATGTCGTTTCCGTAGAAGTCGAGATACAGTTCAGAATCTGAATACAGATCTGCCTCGAATGCCCTGTGTGTCATGCCGTCAAAGATGTTGTGATGGACAACAAGATCCAGTACAGAATCGTCACTGAGATAAATGTCAATTCCGTCGCCGGTGTTACCGCGACCTAAGAATCGGTTCCCGGCAACCATGGCGTTCATGTAGCTGTTGTCATCGAGATCAATATCAATGGCATCGTCATTGATATCATCAAAGATGTTGTCTTCAACGACGAGATCAAGATAGGTGGTGTCATCAAGATCGATCTCAATCCCATTCTCAGTGTTACCGCGACCGAGAATCGTGTTTCCGGTAATGATGGCGTTCAAGTAGGCGTTGTCATCGAGATCAATCTCAATCGCATTGTCATCGACATCGTCAAAGATGTTGTTTGAGATGTTGGCAAACAATGTTCCATTGTCATCAACATCAAGATCAACTCCGTCATTACCTTGGCCAACGAATTCGTTGTTGCGAACATCAACGTGAACTTCTGAATTATCATTAACCTCGATGATGACTCCATCGCTGTCAGTCATTGAGAAGAAGTTTCCGGCGATATCGAAGTAGGCCAAAGCGTCATCAGAAGTATCGATGGTGATTGCTTCCTCACCATTGACAAGGAATGTGTTATCAAGAATGCATCCGATAGTGGTTCCATTGTTGGCTCGGATGTCGATCAAGTCGTCACTAGCATTCATCAAAGTGTTTCCAGCGATTTCGAATCGTCCTGGATTAATTCCGAAAATCGAGTCATTACCACCATCGAGGGTGAGTCCGTAAATTCCGTTGTTTCGTGCCAGGTTGATGACATTGCCGTTGTTATTAAGACGTTGGAACGTGAACGCTTCTCCTTCAGCAGTAAAGACTGCGTTCAGGTTTGATCCTGCTCCAACAACATTCATTGATCCACCACCACCGATCAGGATTTGTCGGTTGTTGAGGTCAATGGCTCCGGCTGGACCGCCACCGAAGGAGAATGCTCCGTCGACACCGTCAAGAATGTAGGTTCGTCCATTAGGACCGTTTTCGATCATGCCTCGTACGTTGTCAGCAGCTGTCAGTGTGACAACGTCATCCAGAACGGTTCCTGTTTTGGCGTTCACACCCTGGAAGATGTTTCCAGCTTGGGCAACGTTTGTGATGATGTCGATGTCACGCACGATGGGGGTAACCATACGGCGATCGAGTAGACCGAGTTTAGGCTGTTTGCATCCATTGCCACCGAGTGGAATACGGACGCTGAGAAAACCTTGGCTGACTGAACCACGAACATCGTCGTATTCGTATTGTCCGCTCAGAACCAATCGTGAATCGTTTCCGAGTGCTGGCAAGTCGTAAAGGCGAGCTTCAACACGTGCCCGTGGACCAGCAATGTGCTGGAAGCCTGATGCATCGTTGTCGAAGTGGAAGTATCCACCAGCTGCCCAAATTTCCATGTCGCCACCGATCCCGGGAACTGTCTGCCCAGAATAATCGTCACGCCACAGGATGTGCTCAGCTTCTACGTCAACACCGTAGTAAGCTCGTTCCTGGTTTCCTTGGACAAGGATTTGATTTCCTTGAAGGAATGCGTTTGCTCCACCAGCTCGTTGTGATGAAGTGTCTGGGAGATAAACGTTTGAACGTAATCCCCAGTTAATGTCCAACAATTCTGCACCCACAGTCGCCTGGTGGAAAACGTTGTTGTGGTCAGTGTCTCGAATGTCGTAGAAACCATATGCACCGAAGATGCGTTGGCTGGCAGTGATCTGGCGATAACCAATACCAAAGTTTCCTTCCCAAGTGTCTTTATCGGAGTACATCATGCGGATGTCACCGAACAGCAAACTGTCGCTGTCACTGAAAATCGGGAGGAAGGTTCGAGTTTGGCTTCGTTCTTCACGATCGCCCCCGCGCCCCTCAATTTCCAGATAGGCATCCCAGCGGTTAGTCTGGGCGTGAGCGGCGTTTCCGCCAACGAGGAGCGAGGCTACTGTAGCCATGCTGAAAATTAAGCGTTTCATTGTAACGGTCCCTGTTCTAACACATAGAGCGCAAAGTGCGGTAGTATGCATCAAGGAATCGGACGACCGTTGTAGTGATAGTGATGGTGCAGGACAGAGAGTGGAGAATCAGAGTAACCGTCGCAGCTTGACTTTCTTCGCTTTTTTAAGCAGTTGAAACACTCAGTTCTGAGGTGTTGTAACATACCATTTTCAAATGGGTTATGGAGGATGCCGGTACAGCTTACACAATCGATTGCAACGGTTGTGTCGATTGATCTCGCAAGTCGCTCCGCTCTCGTTGTCTGTTTCGGCCTCGAGCTGCAATTCCTGCCGGTTGATCCGGTCGTAATTTCTTGGAGAGAGGTTAACGGTTGTTCGGATTCTTCAGGTGAAGCGTTTTTCAACGGCGGGCGTTGTGCCAGGATTGAGATGCAGCGTCACATATGGATTTCAATGTAAAGTTTGTCAGCCCGTTATTGAATTTTTCGTTGCTGGTCGTAGTGCATTTCTGGCTACAGCTATTCTGAAAGCAGCTATTCTGAAAGCAGCTATTCTGAAAGCAGCCATTGCGAAAGCGGCTGACACAGCACTTTGATGGGCTCTTCCTCATTCCGGTGAATGACTCTTGAATTGAGTAAACCGGTCGGAAGTAACGGAGTTGTCAAAGGGCGGAACAGCAGTCAAAAGGTCGTCAAAAGAATGACCACCTGATCGTTCTCTGTGACGATGGCTACGGATGAACTCAAACAGTTTCAAAATTCGTTTTCAACTTTGTGGCGTTCGCCATTTTCCAGCCCAGAGTGTTTTCTCTAGACAGCGAAGTGGTAGGAGACGGGGTGGCGAGACGCGTCAACATCCGGGATTCGGTAGCGATTTGCCCTGCTCGTTCTGTACACTGCTTTGTGAAAATAAGACTCTGCATAGCCGATGAAGCCGACGTTTTCTGCGCTATCAGAATTCACTCTCGCGAGGACTCATGATCTGGAACTGCATTGATTGAAATGCAGCAGGGTCGCATTGCTGGATACCAAGAGAACATGACTACATTTGTGCGCACAACACTCTTCTTCCTCTGCGGAGTCTGTTTTCCAGGTGGCCCCTCGGCCTCCGAATCGGCGGAGCCAAAGCTGAAGTTGAATCAGGGCGACCACGTTGTCTACATCGGCAACACCCTGGCAGACCGGATGCAGCACCATGCCTGGTTAGAAACTTACTTGCACGCGCTGTATCCCGAAGCTGATCTGACATTCCGGAACCTTGGCTTCTCCGGGGATGAAGTGACGACTCGACCACGATCTGCAAACTTTGGCGATCCCGATCAATGGATGGCGAAGTGTGAAGCGGATGTCGTTTTTTGTTTCTTTGGATACAACGAAGGGTTGCGCGGTGAAGCGGGCTTGAAGAAGTTCGAGACCGATCTGGCAACGATGATCGAGAAGATGCGTCAGCAGAAGTACAACGGAGAGTCTGCTCCACGGTTGGTGGTCTTCTCACCGATTGCTCATGAAAACCTCAGAAGCCCACATCTTCCGAATGGCTCTGAGAACAATCGTAAACTTGCCATGTATACCGAAGCAATGCGAAAGGTTTGCAAAGCGAGCAATGTTCAGTTTGTCGATTTGTTTTCAATCACTCAAGAACTGTACGCCAATGCAGAGAAGCCACTCACCATGAATGGGATTCATCTTCTTGATCATGGAAACCGATTGGTCGCTCAGCAAGTCCTGAAAGCACTCGACCCTCAAGCAAATATTCCTGGCGATGAAGCAATCGCAAAACTGCGTGAGGCTGTTCTTGAGAAGAACGACTACTGGTTTAATCGCTACCGCGTAGTCGATGGCTACAACGTTTATGGTGGTCGTTCCAAACTGGCTTGGTTCGGGCAGTCCAACGCAGATGTCATGAAGCGCGAAATGGAAATTTTCGATGTCATGACTGCCAATCGTGATCGCCGCGTTTGGGCGGTCGCACGGGGAGGAGATCTGGTCGTCACAGATGACAACCTGCCTGAAGAACTCAAAGTGAAAACGAACAAACCGGGACCGCTTGAGGATGAGAAGTTCCCGTATCTGGAAGCGACAGACGCCATTTCTAAAATGGAAGTTCACAAAGATATGGAAGTGAACTTATTCGCTTCCGAGGAGATGTTTCCGAGACTCATTAACCCGGTCCAAATGTCTGTCGATCCAGACAGCCGTTTGTGGGTGTCAGTCTGGCCATCGTATCCACACTGGAATCCGACTCAAAAGCGTGAGGATGCAATCGTCATTCTTCCAGACGAGGACAATGATGGTGTGGCAGATGATTGCATTGTGTTCGCAGATGAGTTGAACAGTATTACGGGTTTCGAATTTTGGGGCGGCGGTGTTTTGGTGGCGGCTCCTCCGGAAATTTGGTTTCTGAAAGATACGAATGGAGACGACAAAGCAGATGTCAAAATTCGTATGCTGCAAGGAATTTCAAGTGCTGACACTCATCACTCTGCCAATGCAATGTTGATCGGTCCCGATGGCTGGCTCTACTGGTCACGTGGTGTGTTTAATGTTGCCAACTTTGAAACGCCGACGAAGACGTATCGCTCTGGGCAGACCGGCGTACACCGCTTCAACCCACGGACGTTCGAAACGGAGTTTCATTTTCCGATCGGCCCAAATCCACATGGTGACGTCTTTGATCGTTGGGGATACCAGTTTGCCAGCGACGGAACGAGTGGAACAGGTTCGTATATCAATATCGGTAAAGGTGTCGGAAACAAAAAGTGGTACGAGAAACGAGTCCGTCCCGTTCCGGCAACAGGTTTGCTATCAAGCAGCCACTTCCCTGAAGAGCTCAACGGCAATTTTTTGATCGCCAATGCCATCGGTTTTTTAGGAGTGCTGCAACATGAAGTGAAGTACGACGGTGCGGACATTACTGCAGTCGAGATTGATCCAATTCTGGTCTCGTCGGACCAGAACTTCCGCCCGAGTGATATGGAAATTGGCGGCGACGGAGCTTTGTATATTGCAGATTGGCACAATGTTCTGATTGGTCACATGCAGCACAATATGCGAGACCCGAATCGCGATCACGATCACGGTCGCATCTACCGAGTGACTTCTCCTGGGCGTCCGCTTGTGAAGCCAGCGAAAATGCGAGGCAAGCCGATCAAAGAAGTTTGTGAAAACTTCTTCGCCTACGAGAACGGAACTCGCTATCGAGCCCGATTGGAACTGAGTGGACGCGAAACGAAAGATGTTGTTGAGCAAGTCAGTCTCTTTGCTGCTCAGTTAGATCCGCTAAAAAGTCCGAAAGAGCGCGACGAGGCACAGGCACTTCTCGAATGCTTATGGGTCTTCGAAGAGCACCGCGTCCCGAATGAAGATTTACTCAAAAAAGTATTTCAGGCGAAAGAACCCAAAGTTCGCGCAGCTGCGATTCGAACTCTCGGGCACTGGAGTGGTGACATCCCTGGGTGGGCTTCAATTTTGATGGAAGCAGCTAAGGACTCTTCTGCGCTCGTCCGTGCTGAAGCTGTGAAATCGGCAGTAGAGTACACGGGAGTCACTCCACTTGAAGTGATTTTTCAGGTGATGGCTCAGCCTGTGGATCCTGAACTCACAACCGTCATCAACTATGCCAAAGGTCAACTCAATCTGGATCAGATGATTGAAGAGTCAATCGCCTCGGGGAATCAACTCTCTGCGGCTGCGACGAGTTATGCTCTGACGAATGCGTCGATCGACAGCTTGAATAAGCTTGAGCCCTCTGCTGAGATTCACCGTGCCATTCTCGCTCGTGATGAAGCGAATGAAGCTCAGTTGGAAGCTGCCCTCGCTGGATTGTCGAAAATGACTAAAGAGAGTGAAACCGATTTACTGATGCAGCTTCTCAATGATGCACAAAGCGATCCCAGCGGCAACGTGAACACTCTCGGGAAATTGCTTCTCAAGCAACCAGCTTCCGCACTGCAAGTTAAGCAGGATGAGATAGAAAACATTGCGATCAACGGTGCAACTCCGGCAGTCAAGCGACTGGCTTATGCCGCCTGGGTTGCGTCAGCTGGTCCAGATGATGCGTTTCTGACAGCGTCCGCATCGAAGGGGCGTCTGCAAGATTTCCTCGACGCTGTCCCGACTGTGGATGTGAAAGCACGGGGCGAATTGTTCAGCAAAGTCGAGCCGCTCATTTTCGATTTACCTGGACATTTGAAAGCAGAAAAGGGAGCCGGAGCTTCCTTCGAAAACGGAATCAAAGTTGAATACTACTATCCGAGTGCCTCCAATGTGGCACTGGAGACTCTGGCGAAAATGGTTCCCAAAGATTCCGGGATCGTGCCTGAAATTGTGATGGATGTTCCGCAATTGAAGGAGCGGGACAAATTCGCACTGAAATTCACCGGGATGATTGTCGCACCAAAGTCTGGGAAATATACCTTTGCAATCGCCTCGGATGATGGTTCACGTGTCTATGTCGCAGACAAGTTGGTCATCAATCATGATGGCTTGCATGGCATGAGTGAAAAGAGAGGGACAATCGATCTGCCTGCCGGAATTCATCCACTGATTGTGACGTATTTCGACAACGGGGGTGGCGATGGGTTGCGAGTTCGCTGGTCAGGTCCAGGTTTCAAGCTGCAGAAAATCGCACCGGAAAGCCTGATGATTCAAGGGAGCGAGACCCTTCACGATGTGGCGATTCGTGCTCTCGATTCTATCCCCGGTCACGAAATCGCTAAGGTTAATTCACTTGCGAAACTTGTGAAACAGGGGCGGAATCGACCTTCAGCCATCCGCGCGCTACGCAACATTCCGGTCGAGAATTGGCCAGACATTCAAATTCGTCCAATGCTCGACAACCTTGTTGGATACCTCTCGAACATGCCGGCTCAAAGCCGAACTGGCGGGCCAGCCATGGATGCCATCGCCCTTGCGAAGTCACTCAGCAGCCAACTGCCTGATGAAGAAGCCAAAGCGGTGCTGAACCGGCTGGAGAATCTCAATGTCCCCGTCATCGCAATTGGAACTGTGACGCATCGAATGATTTACGACAAAGAGTTAATCGCCGTCCAAGCTGGGAAACCGGTGGAATTCCGATTCTCGAATACCGATGCCATGCCGCATAACTTCGCGATCACAAATCCAGGCGCACTGCAAACCGTCGGGGAACTCGCAGAGGCAACCGGACGTGATGCCGACGCGATGCAGCGGAATTATATCCCTGATAGTGATGAGATTCTGCTTGCCAGCCGGTTGCTGCAACCGGGGGAAAATCAGGCATTAAGTTTCGATGTTCCCAAGACTCCGGGGGTTTATCCGTATGTCTGTACTTATCCCGGCCACTGGCGACGGATGTATGGGGCACTGTATGTGGTCGAGAATTTGCAGGAGTACAATGCCGATCCTGAAAAGTATCTGGCCAAGCATTCTCTTCCGATTAAAGATGAGTTGCTTACTCTCAACACTCGAAGTCATGAATGGAAATACGAAGAACTGGTTGACGAAGTGAAGGGACTCTCAAGTGGTCGTTCCTTTGAAGTCGGCAAACAACTCTTCAAAGTCGCCAGTTGCGTGGGGTGTCACCAACTCGACAACGAAGGCCGCGTTTTTGGTCCTGACCTCGCGAAACTGGAACCGAAAAAACAAACAGCTGATTTCATTCTTCGCTCCATTCTTGAACCTTCGAAAGAGATCGAGCCAAAGTATCAGTCGCATACCTTCCTCCTCGATTCCGGAAAAGTTGTTACCGGGATGATCATGAAGGAAACCGACGACGAGATCCATGTCGTGATCGATCCGCTGGCGAAAGACAAACCGACAGTTCTCAAAAAGGACTCGATTGAAGGTCGGAAACAAGCGGAGCTCTCTTTGATGCCGCAAGGGCTGGTCAATAAACTCTCACCCGAAGAGATACTTGATTTGATCGCCTTCGTTGTTTCTAAAGGAGACAAGAATCACAAACTGTTTCACGGCCATCATCACCATTAGAGCAGTTTGCTCTCCCATGTGCCCGTGAAGAACGTGTTCAATCAGCAAGTGAGCTGTTCTTCACGAGGCAGAACACGAAGTCCGTATGGGATTTGCTCTACGTGAAAAATGCGTCTTCGGAAATAACGTCTCACGCTGAAGGTTTTTCACTGGAAGCGTCGTCGTGTGGTTTTATTGTTTTACGGTGTGCCAGCAACAACCAACTGCTCACAGGAATTGTGTAGCAAATACTGATCAAAAAATAGCTGACGACAATTCCGGTCACGCCATAGTGTCGACCGAAATAAACAGCTGAGATGCCGGTGATACTGGCGGAAATCACGTTCTGAAGTAGGAACGGATCCTTCTTGAACAGCCGAACATAAGAGTGCATCACCCAGGAAAGTTGCAGAAAGAGAGTTGCCAGAACAAGAAACCCAACTTGCCCCGGAGTCAGGAAACGGTTAGCTGCGTCGGAATTGAAATATGTCAGCAACCAGACGCCAGCGACAAAAGCTCCTCCTGCGGAAAGAAACAGGCTGACGGAGATGGCACCGATTCGGAGCATTTTCTGTTCGAGTTCAGCAATCTTTCGCTTCGCGACAAGCATCCCAAATTCCGGCATTCGTGTTTGGACCCATGATAAGCTCGCGGCTTGCAGGTTGGAGACAATCGACCATGTCATGCCCATACGTCCTGCGGCAGCCTTTCCATAAAACTGATCAATGACCGGGATGAAGAAGTAGCTGGAAAAGTACCCTCCAATACTTTGGATCGCGAGTCTCCACTGGAGAGGCCAGGCTTCGTCTTTCCAGGAAAAACGATCGGTCTCAGAATTCGACTTGAGAGATTTGAACATCGTTCGGTAGCGGAAATTCACAAGGAAAATTTCCCAGCCGAGCCGCACAGAATTGGCGGCCGCGACTGTCCAGATTCCCCACCCGGAGAGGATTGCCGTCCACACAACAAGCGACCCGATCACTGCTTGGAACATTCGCACGAAATTCACCGTCGTCACCTGATTGCATCCTTCAAGAACTGCCAGACGCGGTTGATAAGTGAGCGAGATGGCATTGAGAACGACAGCGACCACCCAGGGGAACTTCCAGAAGGATGTCGGTTGGTCGGGATTTTGAATCACGATCAATCCACCAATAATCAGCCCCGGCAGGAACAGAAGGAGCATGAATCGATACCAGCGATCACCAAACTGCGAGATCGTCGAGAGCCGCTCGAACGCTCGTTGTTCACCGATCACTTCTCCTGCTTCATTGAATTTCAAATGTGACCATTCGTGGCTGGCCAGTAGCGACAGAATATGATTCAGACCCAACTCAAAAAAGATCTGGGCTGCCAGTAAACTATGAAACAGATAGTAGTAGCCCTGGAGGTCTTCGCCAAAGAATTTGTAGATGAGATAGATCGTCACGGGCGCCGCAAAAAACTGCCACCCGCGAGTGATCAGCATGTACCCAACTGCTCGATTCACCGCGAGCTTGTCACGTAGAAATCGCTTGATCGCTGATCCCGGTGCCTGGTCTCCGTCACTCATTGTCTCTCGTCAATTCTTCCAGAAGAACTGCGTATTGGTGCATATCGATATGCTGTTCAATCATCGCTCGCCCTGCCCTGCCCAACTGTTCAGCTTTTTCTTTGTTCACTAAGAGTGATCGAATGTCCTCAGCCATCTTTTCAGTCGTTCCCGAGAGAATTGCTCCTCCGGAACGATGTATTAAATCCGGGAGAAAGTCGAGGCTGACAATTGGAGTTGAGGTGGCAGCGGATTGTAGTAGGACATTCGGAAATCCCTCGTGTTCAATCGACCCGGTAAACGCGAAGGCGATTGAGTTTTTGTAAAGTTGAGGCATTTGAGCAAACGGAACCTGATCGAGAATCGTGACATTCGGTGTTTTGATCTGTTCAATTTCTTCACGCACCTCCTGCACGCCACGATTCAGGACCATCACAAATTGAATGTCGGGACATCTGGCAGCGACTTCAAGTAGCGACAACGGTCTTTTGTGAAATCGGTCTGATCGACCAACCCAGAGAACGTAATTCTCAGCAGCCACCAGTTTGGGGTGTTCCACATTCGATAATTGTTGATCCCAGCTCTTCAAGTCGAAAGGGTTCGGGATGACTGTGGATTCGCGATGAAAATGGTCAAGCAGCAACCGTTGCTGGTGTTCCGTTTGCACAACAATCTGCGATGCGTTTGAGATGGCGTACCGGACAATTTCAGAGCGTTCGCCGTATTCGTTTTGGAAGTCGTCTTCATTCGCGAACCGCTGATTCAGTTCGGCGTTCGCACGAATCAGGAGAATGGTTTTGGTCTTCTTCTGCTTGAGGCTCAAAATTGCCTTGGCAGAAACGAGGTTCGCACCAAACAGAAAGATTGCATCGAAATCAAACTGCTGAATGAAGGGGTTTTCTCGGAGTTCGTAGGAGCGGTTTGGGAAAAATTGGCGGACCGCTGCCAGCACTGGAATCTTCCAAATCAGCGAAGGGGAAAATTGCCCGATTTTCAACCAGGGGAAACGAGGTTGAAGCTCGACGACCCCTGAGAGTGATTCGCGCACAACCTCTATAGGCTGCCAGTCCGTGAGTATCTCCACGCCGTCAACTTGTTGACGAGGCTGACGTGTCTGATATCGCGTGAGCAATGAGACGTCCAGATTTCCCAACGATGCCAGTGCCTTCGCGGTGAGCCAGGCGCTCGTTTCAGAGCCGCCAAAGTGTCCTTTCAGTTTCGGGATTGCGACTGGCAACGCTCTAATTGAATGAACACCAACTTTCTGTTTTTCATTCAATTGGAACTACCTTGAAACGGCTTGGCGACCTGATTGATCAAGACACGCAGGCGAGTCGTGTCGCCTGGTTTCTCGTTTGTGATGTCGTCTTCACTGAAAACCGCCATGAAAGTTTGTCGGTCGGTTGTTCGATTTCGATCGTAAATAATGTAAATTTTTCCGTCCTCAGCTTGGACTCCATCTGGGTAACTGATGGTGCTTCTTTCGTCAAGAATGAGTCCAGAGGACCAGGTGAGTCCGTCATCTTTGGAGATTTGGGCGGTGAGTTTATTTCTCTTTGTGGTGTCATGATGCTTCACCAGTAAGAGGTGACCCGAAGCAAGACGACGCAGGAAGAATCTGGCGGACGGATGCGCGATATGGCTTGGTTTAGCGGTTGACCATGTTTTTCCTCGATCTGTGGAGAGACTTTCCAGCAGCGTCCCGGTGTTCGATCTGATCAGCATCCACAACGATCCGTCTTTACGCTCAACGATCATATGTTCGTCGAAGGCTCGCATTTTCGGCGGGACATGGCTGGCACCGCGAACTTCCCATGATTTTCCGTGATCGGTGGAAACAACAGCACGAGCGCTGTTGTCGGTTTTTCTCCATGTCGATGCTGGAAGAACCCATTCTCCGGTGGAGAGAACAGTCGGCTTGCACATCATGACACCGTCGGTGAGACGTCGAGGCGCGGACCACTTTGGGTTTTCTACGTCTGGGGTTTCAGTTGTGATGGCCCAGACTCCAGCGACGGTTCCGTCATGTGCGATGGCTTGTGCCCAGAATAACCAGAGTCGTCCATCAGGATCGAGCCAGACTTCCGGATCGTATGCTCGGACCGGGCCAGTTTTGTCAGGATCGATGATGACTGAGTGTTCAGTCCACGTTTTTCCATCATCTCCACTTGTTACAGCAACGACGTAATTGTTCTGATCTTCTCCGCCGGTCGGGCTGGCATACCAGACTGCCCAAAGTCGCCCTTCCGGGCTGCGAGCCAAACTCGGAATGCCCTGGAATTTCCGTGTCTCTTTCTGGTACTCAGGACCAATATTCTGTGTGAAGACTTTGGGTGGTTTCAGAAAAGGTTTTTCGTCATCAGCCATCACCGGTGGTGAAACGAAATAGATGAGGCTGAAGATAGTTAAAGGAAGTCGAAAGTTTCGCATTGGGAAATTTCCAAATGTTGGTTGTGTGAATTGATGAGAACTGATCCTGAAACTTGAAGTTGCTCTCTCAAATTTTGAGAAAAGTGGTTGTTCCAGAGGTTTTCGGACTGGTTCTAAAGCTGACCCTGAAACGCATTCTACACAGTCACACGGAAGAGCAAACTGACTTGAGAAAACCGTCAGTATCCTATCGGAGACCGATCTCCAATTCTACCACTGGCGAGAACTCGCAGGGCCATCCGATTGTTCATTATGGGTGTGTTGAAATCGACGTCGAGTAACGTAGGCTCATTGCGAGTTCGTACAGGACTTCGCTAAGTAGGCGAAGAGTGGGAGGTGGGGGAGTATTAATTCTTAATAGCATCACTCTCTTGTAAACAGTGCCAATGTCTTGCGAACTTTGCCTATCGTTCTCCGATGTCGATTTCTAAACTGAATGGATTCTAATCATCCTCATTGGTTCGAGGAATTCGAGAGTCCTCTATTTAATAGTGTGGCAATAATGGCGAACTCTGAAGACGTGGCAAATCCAGAAACAAAGACGAATCCAGAAAAGGCTCCTGAAGTGAGCTCATGGAATCTTCCGAATGCGATCACTTTCTCCCGGTTGATCCTGGCATTTGTCGTTTTGGCGATGCTCGATATGACCGAGTGGTGGATCACATGTACGGCAGTTTTTGTCTTTGCGGTCTCGACCGATTTCCTTGATGGGTACCTCGCAAGAAAGTGGAATCAGGTGACGGTTCTCGGCCGCATCATGGATCCGTTCGTTGATAAAGTCATCATTGGAGGAACGTTAATCTTTCTGATTCCGCATCCGGACAGCGGTGTCTGTGCGTGGTTGACGTTTATTGTGATTGGACGGGAAATGTTTGTCACCGGGTTGCGATCCGTTTTGGAGGGGCACGGTGTCGATTTTTCAGCGAAGTGGAGCGGGAAAATCAAGATGATCGTGCAATCAATCACAATTCCTCTGGCGATTCTCTCGCTGAGTCCCGAATTCGGAGACTGGTTGGGCGAGAATAAGGTAAGTTTTCTTCAGGTAAGAGACCTGTTTTTGTACGCGACTGTCGGAATTACGCTCTATTCTGGTGGTGAGTACACTTGGAGAGGGCTCACATTGTTGAAGGCCCAAGCTGAAACTCCTGAGTCAGATGGCTTAAATGAATCGAGCACTGAAGACTCCGACAACTTATAATGAAGAATCAGGCGAATGATGAGTGACAGCCAAGATGATTTCATCGACACGCCGGTGATTGCTGAAGCGGTCAACCCCTTTGATGGTCCTGTGAGCGAAGGAAGCGAAGCTGAGGGCTTTTCGTCTGAGGAGGAGTTTTCTGCAACGCCGTACCGTGCTCCCGGTCCCGGATTGCCAGAATCATTCGGTTGGATCTTCCTGTTTTTTACGCTGCAATTTGGAGCGATGATTGTTGTCCTGGTCTCAGCGATCCTGTTGACAGCCAATGCAAACGGTGGGCAAATTGGTTTCAATTTAGAGGCTTGGTTAGAGACTCTTTCACCGACAGAGAAGCTCTTTGTCTTTACGTCTCCGGCGTTCTTTGCGCTCTTTCTGTTGATTCCATTAGGTTTGTTGCGCCTTGCTCCGCGACCGATCTCGCGATTGAATCTTAATCTTCCGTCGTTCGGTCAAACAATCATGGTCACGAGTGTGGTCATTCCGCTTGCAATTGTCGGAAGCGCAGTGATGGCGGCACTCAATCCAATTTGGCTGGAATTCTCTGCTCCCTATCCTGTGTTTCGAATGCTCAACGACATGGATGCGAATGCAATTCTGGGCCAATTTGGTGCAGCCTCGCTTCCGGTTGCTCTGTTTTTCATTGCGGTCGTGCCAGGAATTGGAGAGGAGTTTCTATTTCGCGGAATAATTGGACGGGGACTGGTCGCACGCTGGGGCTTGGTCGCGGGGATCGGGATGACCTCTTTACTGTTTGCATCCGTCCACATGTATCCTCCGCATGTCCTGGCAATTGTGCCGATGGGGATCGCTCTGCACTGGACGTATTTGATGACAAAGAGTTTCTGGGCTCCCGTACTCTTTCACTTCCTCAACAATGCACTTGCAACGCTGCAGATTCAGTCCGATCAAGTCGACGAAGAGCCAACACACTGGGCTATTCTTTTGATCGCAGCGGCATACTGTGTTTGGTATATGTACTGGTTAACCCAGATGCGGACCGTACACCAAACAGCCGGAGGGGAGGAGTACGTCTCGCCTGGAAACGAAGTTGAAATTCCCCTTGGAATTGAAGTGCAGAGGAAATCGCAAACGTATCTCATCCCGGTTCTTGTAGCCATTTTGATGCTCGGAGCTGAGATTCTATTGCTGATCTCTCTTTGAGGTGGCCTTGGCAAACTGTTCCTGTGAAGGACAGGTTTCGTGAGGTTCAGGGATGGGGCAGCCAAGCCAGCTATCATGCCTTGACACGAGCTCTTTTCTGCCTGCAATGCGAATTCGGACGAGATTGAGCGGTCAGCAGAGACTGGAGAGGCATCACCGATATTGAGATGTTTCGCATTCTATGGGGCTTTCCCTTGATCATCTTGCACGATCTCCAAACAATCAGCGCCTACTCGTTGACTGGTGTTTGGATTGTGTCCGAAAGTATACGTTGTGCTTCATCTGGAGAGACTCTTTACCGCGCTTGACTGGAAATCGTCAGGGAAGTGGACGTTTTTATCGATCTTAGTCGGGATGATCGCAGGTTTGGGAGGGATTGCTTTTCAAGTCATCGGCCAATTTGTTCTGCACTACTCTCTCGTCATGTTCGCTGGGTATTCTCCTGCGGAAGCTGTTGGCGAACACCTCATCTTTGATCATTCACATACGGGACAGTTCTCGCCTTGGTTGATCGTTGTGGTGATGACGATCGGCGGATTGCTTTCGGGGTGGCTCGTGTACACCTTCGCCCCAGAGGCTGAGGGACACGGAACTGATGCTGCCATAGATGCCTATCACAATAAACGTGGAAGAATCCGCGGCCGTATTCCAATCGTCAAGACGTTCGCGTCAGCCATCACAATTGGAACAGGTGGATCAGGAGGACGCGAAGGTCCGATCGCTCAAATTGGAGCCTCCTTTGGTGCCTTTTTAGGGAAGCTCTTAAAGTTGCCGTCGCGAGATCGCCGGATTCTGCTGGCGGCAGGAATGGGAGCCGGTGTCGGAGCTGTCTTTCGCGCCCCACTCGCAGGAGCTTTGTTCGCTGCGGAGATTCTCTACAGCGAAAGCGATTTCGAGGCTGAAGTGATTATCCCGGCAGCGACTGCTTCAATCATTGGATATTCCGTCTACGGATTATGGCTTCCCGCAGAGATGCATCACACGCCATTGTTCGGAAACGATTTGAATTACGCAGCTGGCTCGCCGCTGGAACTTCTACCATATGCTGTTTTGGCGGTTGTGGTTGCGGTGATGGGGATTGTATATATCAAAGTTTTCTACGGAATTCACAATCTCTTTGCGAAGCTGCCCGTCCCAAAGACGCTTCGACCTGCGATTGGTGCAGGTCTCGCAGGTATTATCGGAGTTGGACTCTTCAAGCTTTGGGGGGAAGAGCGGCAAGCGCTGGCAGTTCTCTCAACTGGATATGGCACGCTTCAACAAGCATTGACGGCCGCAACGGAAGTCGGAATTCCACTTTTGTTCACGATCGCTGTCGTGAAGATCTTGACGACATCGTTAACGATTTCTTCAGGAGGATCAGGAGGTGTCTTTGGCCCTTCGATGGTGATCGGTGGCTGTACAGGTGGAGCTGTCGGTTTGATTTTTCAACAGATCTGGCCTGATCTGGTTCCCCATCCCGAAGCGTTTGCGATCGTCGGGATGGCAGGATTCTTTGCCGGGTGTGCTCATGCTCCGTTTTCCACGATCATCATGGTCTCGGAAATGACTGGCGGCTACGGCTTGCTGCTGCCGACGATGTGGGTTTCGACGCTGACTTTTGTGATGGGGCGTCCGTGGAAGTTGTACTCGAAACAGGTTCCGTCGCGACTCGAGTCGCCCGCGCACCGTGGCGATTTCCTGGTTGATATCCTCGAAGGAATCTATGTTCGTGATGTCTACCACGAGAGAAAATCATTGGTGCTCATTCCGGAAGCGATGACGCTCAATGAAATTGTGCATACGATCGCGACAACACGACAGCACTATTTCCCCGTTGTTAATGAAGCCGGACGGATTGTCGGTATCTTTTCGAATGACGACGTTCGCTCATATCTCTATGATGAAACTTTATGGACTTTGGCAAATGCGGGAGATGTGATGAATTCCCACGTTGTCAGTGTGACGCCTGATGACGACTTAAACACCGCCCTGCGATGTTTCACTGCGATTGCGATCGACGAACTTCCAGTCGTGGATGCAGAGGACGATGGAAAGTTGTTGGGCACCATTCGTCACAAAGAAGTCATCGCTGCCTACAATCGCCGGTTAATGGAATTCAAAAAAGCCGCCCAGGACGAACAGGAGTGAGCGATTAAAGATTTCATCAATCTATCACATTTTTCGAATTAGTGTTCGCGTTCTGCCTCGTGGCGAGCAGTCTGTGAATTCATGAAAGTGAACTTCACGGGACGGAGTTCAGAGTCGTCAACATGCCCTAAGTGGAATGACCATTGTATCGCTGGTTGCCCTTCATCTTTCTGAGCATCGTGTTGATTGCCATCGCTTCTTTGATGGCGATGCTTGTCTCGTATGTTGGGAGCAACATGTATGGTGACTGGAAGCTCGTCTTTCAGCAGTTGCAGTCCCAGTCTCGATGGCTGACTCTCAGTGTGGCCTGTGCCGTGGCGATCGTGCTGATTGCCAAGTTGCATGAATATGAACGTAAACTGGTCTCGCCGACATTGGGGACAAGTTTGCTCGCGTTGCGGATGTTCTTGATTTTAATCATTTTTCTTACGCTCCTCGAACCGGTGTGGACGTGGTCTTACGACAAAGAAACCCTTGGGCGTGTCGTCGTGGCGCTGGACGTTTCCGAGAGTATGGAGACGAGAGACCAGCATGCCGCACTCTCTGAAAAACTTCGCTGGGCGAAATCCCTGGGAATGTTCGGCAAGAAGGGATCGAAGGGGGACGTCGATGAATGGATTCGGCGTTTGGAATCCAAAGAGGAACCGGAGTGGATTTCCGAAGAGGAAGAGCCGAATCCGCAACGACGAGAGCAACGTTCACAAACACGTCGAAAAGATATCGAAGCTTCTGTCGAAACGGTTGCAGACTATTCGCGGTTGGAACTTGCCGCCAAGGTTTTGTCAGCTTCAAAGGAATCGGTCCTCGATCAACTTTCCGAGAATGCCCAAACGGAGTTGGCGATCTTTGCGACCGACGAAACTCGAGTTGATCGAGAGATTTTCAATGAGATTCTGGCTGGCGGTGAGATCAAGGTTCAACGGGGAACGTCTGATTTATCTCAGGCTGTGAATACAGCGATCCAGTCCGATTCAGAAATTCCGTTGGCGGGTGTGGTGCTGATCTCCGATGGGCGAGACACTTCGAAACTCGATCAGAAGAAATTCCAGCAACGCCTTTCTGGCCTTGGAGTGCCAGTTCATACCGTGTTAGTCGGTTCGGAGTATCGACCTCGCGATCTCGCGATCTCGCATTTAGATGTCCCAGAGACCGTTTTTGAAGACGATTCTTCCATCGTAAAATCGATTGTGCATGCGTATGGATTTGAAGATCAAGAAGTTACCGTTTTCCTGGAAGACATTGATTCGCCTGATCGAGAACCGCTTAAGAAAATTTTCACAGTGGAGAAGACGGAAACAGAAGTCGCCTTTAATCTGGATAATCTCGATCTGGGACGGCATCGATTTCGGGTTCGGACAGAGATCAAAGATCGGGAACTTCGTGACGACAACAACAGCAGAGAGTTCTCCATCAATGTTGTCGATGGGACGGCTCATGTGCTGATTTTGGAAGGTGAAGGGCGTTGGGAGTTTCGGTATCTTCGAGCAGCCTTGAGTCGTGACAAGCGAGTCACTTTAGACGAGGTTCTTTTCGAGCAACCGTTTCTTGGCATCCTTGATGCGCCGTTCTTTGATTCGCAACTTTCTCAACTGCCACCCGTCGAGGGGGATGCGACCCAATTCGCCAACTACGATTGCGTCATTATCGGAGACGTCTCTCCGCGTCATCTCACGCTGGCACATTGGCGGAACCTGGAGCGGTATGTTCGGGATGAGGGAGGAACACTCGTCATGACTGCGGGAAAACGTGATTTCCCACTTTCATATCGCGGCACAATTGTGAACTCTCTTCTGCCGATCGAAAACTTGCGAACGATTGACTTGCAGGGAGAAAACCAAATGCTCCCTCCTGCCCAGCGTGGCTTCCATTTTTCGATCACTCCCGATGGAGAACAGATGGCCATGTTTCAGTTAGGCGACGACTGGAACCAGTCACGACAAATCTGGAGTCAGCTCCCCGGGCATACTTGGGGGATTCTTGGTCAGGCGAAAGGAGCAGCGACAGTTTATGCCGCTGCATTGAATCCTGGTGAACGTCCGAGTCTGGAATTAGAGCGCGAAAATGCTTTGGTCGTTCAACATTATGTCGGGAACGGACAAGTTCTTTGGCTGGGAGTCGATAGTACCTGGCGATGGCGTTTTCGTGTGGGGGATTTGTATCACCATCGTTTTTGGGGGCAGTTGATTCGCTGGGCTGTCGGATTTAAAGCGACCGCCGCGACGGAACATGTTCGCTTAGGTCTTTCGCGAAGTGTCATTAACGAAGGAGAAGTGACAAAGATTCAGGCGCGTTGGAACGATCGCTTTCTCGCACAGCATCCGAATCTCAAATCGGTTGCAGTGATACGTTCAACAGATGGGACCGACTTTCGAAAGCGGGTCGATCTTAAGGCTGCGGAGAATCAGCCATTTATGCACGAAGCAGATGTGAGTGACCTTCTCCCGGGGGAATACCTTGTGACTTTGGAAACACCAGGTATTGAATGGGCGAAGAAATCTCCAGAAACGGTGCTGATCGTTCGGGAGGAACTTTCTGAAGAACTGACCGACGTGAGTGCATTCCGCGAACTTCTCGTGGAGATTTCGGAAGCTTCGGGTGGGCGCTTCTTTTTTCTGGATGAAGTTGCCGAACTCCCGGAACTCTTTGTAGGGACTCAGGACGTCACATCGTTACGGGAAGAAATCCCGTTATGGAGCCATTGGATTGTGCTTGCGATCTTCTGTTGTATCGCAATGACGGAATGGGTTGTCCGGAAGGTTAATGGACTTCCGTAGCAACGTTGATAATCAATCCCCCTGCCACGTATGAGTGGGGAGCATTCTTTTCATTCCAGCGAATTTCGACCAGCAAATGCTCTGTGCCACGTCCAAAGAGATCGAATTCAGCAATGACGAAGTCGGTCTCAATTTTCTCGTCGTAGCAAAAACCGACACCGTGTGGTGAGATATCTTTAGTCACACCGATGATTGGCTGATCACGTGTACAGATGGCGAGTCCGTCTTCAATCTGGACGGTCCAGATGTAGATCGGTTCTTCAAATTTCACACGAAGTTCACCGCGTCTTTCTAAACTGCGACACAGTGAAATCGGTCGACCGCTGAACGTCGAATACGCAATGCCCCGCGCTTCCTTGATCCTCTCAACTGTTGAGGGAATTAAAGAGGCTTGAGTATTGATCTCGTAAGATCTCAGAGAAACGACATTTTTGACCATTCTTGCGTCCAGCTGGTGAAAGGAACATCCATGGTGAAATTTAGAACACGTCAGGACTCCTGACCGATTTTTCAACCGAGATTAAGGGTTTTATCGGCGGAATGTGCCGGTTGAATTGGCTGGAACAGCTGATGGACGATGAATTCAAGGGATATTTGCTTTCTCGCCTTGCAACATGATCCAAAGGAGAAAGTTCCATAGGCCTTGGAACCGATGAAATCGTAACAACATGACTCATCGAGATAACTCGTTGGTCAGCTTGTCAGATTCTGTCGCGCGGTCGAGATTTTTGAATGTCGGACAACTTTTACCGCGGGCGCGATCACATTCTGGATTGGTGTTTGAAATGGCAGCTTTGCGAACAACTCATCTCTTTGCATCTGGTCTTCTCGTGCTGGTGGCTCTCAGCGGTTGTCAGTGTTGCGAAGTCTCTGAAATTTATGGAGATCGCATTGATCGCATCGCTGACAGACAACTCACTCTCGACCGCTTCTATCGACCCGGTCTGGATCTGACTCGAATTTGTCACGATTGCAATACTCAGAGTCCGTATTATCAGCACCCTGTCATCTATCCGGAAAGTCGAATTTCCACTCGACCTGCGGTCGAACCGACAGTCCCGGATGTTCCACCCTCAGAAATTCCTCCCCTACCCGAGTTGGCTCCTGCTCCACCAGCTGATAATGCTGATCCTTCGGTTGAGGATGCTCCAATCATTCCACCAGGGCCCGCCGAGGCAAGGAAATTGCCATCGCTCAGGGAAACTTCGTTGAAGCCGATTGAAGCGGTTCCGGCAGCAAAACCACCAGCATCTCCCGCTGCGACTGCGACTCCAAAAGTTGTTTCTCAACCCAAGTCCAGTCAAGAGGCCACGTCCATCCAAGAGGTATCGCTTCCACCCGTTTCTGCATTTATCGGGGCAATCAAAACGAAGCAACCCGAGATTTCACAAGTCTCGAAGTCTGAGGCCGCCGTTGATGAGAAGCCTGAAAGCCTTCCGAAGCAGATGAACGTAACTCCTCCAAAACCAATCGGACCAGTCTCCGCACCCGCAGGAATCAAGCCGTCTCAAAAATTTTATCAGCATCAGAATCGTTAACAGCCGGTACATTCCCACTGACAGACCGCTGAATTATTCCACGGATGTGAGATTACATCACTTGGATTCCTTGATACCCTCGTTCCAGAAAATGCTGAGGGATGCGGATTTGGAATTCTTAGATGGAAGGAAATGTCCGACTGCGATGTCGACATTTCCATCGGAGTCGAAGTCGCCGATTTCCATGCAAGAATAGACCGGATCACCCGATTCGATTGTGTAACGTTGAAATTGCCCCGGTTCCACTTGCTCAAGCCAGATTACGGAATCGAAAGATTGATTCTGTCCATCTTGAAGAACCTTGTGAGGCAGCAAAGAGACAGCGACGATGTCGAGGTCTCCGTCACCGTCAAGGTCATCAGCTAACGCACGATGGACACCCGGAAAGAACGCCAATCGGTGTTCCTGAAACTTCAGGTTCCCTCTGTTTTCCAACCAACTCACACCGTGGTACGGTTTCGCGAGGGCAGAGTCGAAGGTGTCTCCGTTCGTGTAGAGGATGTCCATGTCCCCATCCTGGTCGAGATCGACCAGTTCGATACCGCTCGAACCGTATGAAGGGTCTGGTGCTGAATACAGGACGACTTTTTCGAACCCGTCTTCTTTGTTCAGGAAGGCGACGACTTCTTCAAACTCTTGACTGATGAGCGCGACAAAATCGAGACGCCCATCGCTGTTCAGATCCACGGTCGGGATTTGAATCGTCCCGGGGCGGTCGTCGAGCAATGTTTGGTGGAACTGGGGAATTCCTGAATCGCTATCAATTCCTTGGTTGGTCAGCAGATGTATACCACCAGTGAGGTGCCATCCAAACTCAGCTACGATTACATCTTCTTTTCCGTCGTTGTTGAAGTCTCCAGCCCGTACATCTGCAACCCGTCCGATTCCCCCCAGAATCGTGACAGGTTGCGAGTCGTTCGAGCGGAAGTCCGGAATCCAGACCACCTTCCCTAAGTGATGGTCTTCGGGAAGAAAACTCCCGAGATCAGCAATGATTAGGTCATCCTGTTGATTCCCGTTCAGATCACAACGACGAACAGCCACGGGGCTGATGGTAGCCTCAGTGTTGGGGGCGATCTGACGGCCGTCGAGGGTGAGTCGGCTGAACAGCCCATGCTTCATATCGCTGAACTGGAAGGTTTGGTCTTGAACTTTGGACCATTCCAGAAATGAAGTGCCTGGCGCATCTCCTTTCGTTGAGTCCGAATGGAAAGGTTTCAGAGTCTCTTTCCGAAAGGAGACTGGACTCGGGGGAGAGGCTTCCAGAGCCTTTTCTTCAAGCAGAGTTTCTTCGAACAGTCTCTCGGGGGCGAGTGCTCGGTAGTAAGCGGTTACGTCCGCTTGTGGCGGCGGAGTGAGGTCCGTTCGCGCCGATGTGTAATAGAAATCGTAACCACGTTTGACCTCTTCGTACCACGCTGACTTTGGAAAGCTGGACGGATGTGGCGTTTTGTGACAGGCACCGCAAAAGTGTTCGATTTGTTGTTTTAATTCTTTGTCGTCGAGAACTGATCGCTTCGAGCTTTGAGTTGTCGACTCGCTCGGCGTCGTCAACGCTTCAGAACGACACCCGGAACTGATTGTCAAAGTAGAAAGGCAAAGCAGGATGATTTGCTTCGACAGCATTGAACTCCACCGCTTCCAAAATTTGTTACGTATGGTCAAAGTCTGAATCGACTACTCAATAGCAGATTGCGATACGTGATTCAATTTCAGATCAGCTGTGCTCCCGAGGAGTTCACCTTGCCGAGTGCCCCCTGCCCCTGCCCCTGCCCCTGCTGAGTGCCAGTGCCAAGCCAGTGCCGGACGCGTGTCACAACTGAAGTTGCCGATCACTACGAGGCGGGCAATTGGTGAAGTCACGGAGGTGTTCTTCACAGGGAGAACAGGCATTGAAACTGCCTTAAAATGGATTGCCTATTCCGCCACCGATGGGCGGCATGAACGAACTGCCGCCACCGAACAGGTCTGCGAGATCTTCAATGATTGATCCCGGAATCGAAACTTTCGAATTCACCGTCTTTCCAGAGCCGCTCAGAGAAACAGATTTCATGACTTCCTGCATTTTCATCCCCATCGAACGCTGCTGCCGGGTGAGAACAAAGTTGCCACTTTCGAGCTCTTTCTGCTGCTTATCTAAATTCTCTTTTGATTTGACCAGTGCGTCTTGTGCTGTGGTGAGAGCCGTTTGAGCCGTTTCGGGTTGTAGGAAGTTGAGAGCAACGTTCAAGTCTAAGTCGTTGGAGAATTTGATAGTCCCGGAGACCGATTCGAGTTCGGACGGATCAAATGCGCCTCGTGTCATCATCCCCGCTGGCGATTGCGAGAGAGTCGTTCCGGGAGAGATCGAGCCGAAAATGACATCTCCTCGAACGGGAAGAAATGAGAACTTCTCCGCCGCTGTACATTCTCCGTTGCGGTCAATTGCAGCGTGCAGCATCTCTTTGGGACCAGCCACGATTGTTGTGCTGTTAAGTAGAAATCCTGCGGTCGTATCGTTGGGGATTTCGAATATTGTTTTGCCCGCATACGAAGAAGAGGTGACTCCCTCCCCGAGGTTATTGGGGTCAATCGGTTTGGTCGAATAAATCACCATCATCGGTTGTTGGCGATTGGCAGGAATTCCGACCACGATTTTTTCGATGTCCTCGATCTTGAGCTCGCCTCGTTCTTTGAGTTGAGCTTTGATCTGCTGACCCGCTTCGCTGGTTCTGAGTGGTTTCATGACTCCAGACTTCCAGACATCGGCGACGCGAATCTCGACGTATGTTTGTGTGTCATTCGGTAGCCAGGCCATACGGTTTGCTGAACCGCCCAAGCCCTGAAGAAGCGGAAGCACGAAGTAAACTCCGAGACTTAATACAGCGAGAAACAACACTCCTCCGCCGACGATGGCTGCAATGGCTCCTCCAGAAACTCCCGATTTTCCTTTCTTTCGGCCCTTCTTTTTTTTCTTACTCCCTTTTTTCGAAGACGTCTTTTTTTTCTTTCGTGGTACAGGTTCGAAATTGTCATCAAATCCGTCGTCGAATCCATCATCGAAGTCGCCTTCGGAATCGCCAAAGTCGTCTCCCCAATCGTCATCAGCCGGGGCCGCCTGGGTAGGCTTCGCAAGTTGTATGACAAAAGGCTCGCTGCATTTCGGGCAACGAACCTTCTTGCCGACCATCGACTTGTCCTTCAATTTCAACTTTGAAGAACAATGCGAACATGCAACAACGAACGGTGCAGCCATGGTTGTGAGTCTCGCTTGATGGGGGATCGCAGCCTCGAACAACTGAGCGTCTCATGAAATTGAAATGCAGTGATGTTCGGAGTTCAGTCTATTCCTGTTCCTGCATGATTCCCATGCGGATCAACTTGGAGCGACATTCGTCACGTTCACGCGATCGAGTGAGCTCTTTCCAAGTCGAGTCTTGAGATTCCAGAAACACAGTCTCGTCGAAAGGTGGTGAAATTTCGTTTTCAGCCGCGTATTGGTGCATTCGCTGAATGACTTCGACATCCAGTCTTGTCAGGAACATTGCGTTACGGCGGTAGTCTTGAAACGCTTCCCAGGCGATTGGAAAGAGTGGCTTGACGATATTTTCGCCAATGGCTGTTGCATATTGGCGAATTTCCAGTTGTGCGTGGGAATCCATGCGCAGAGCCAGGAAGTGCAGCAGGTTGTGCAGATCGATTTTCCAGTAGGCTTCTGTATATGTGCAAAGCGGAAGATCTTTACGCGCCTGCTCCCGTGCAACGCCAGCATCAATTCGCTCTTGATACATGCGACGGGTTGCTTCTTGGAACTCCGCTTCAGCTGCTGACAGGCTTTCACCACGGTCCGCATCGAGGAATCCTTCGCTCCCCTGACGATTCATGGTCGCTTGAGTTCGCCATTCCTCAGGTGGTGTGGTTTGAGCAGAATCAATCGCGACAGAGTAGCGTGTGCTGTACTCGTTCACGTTTGCAGTTCGGTGACGGATCCATTGTCTCCAGCAATCCATCGGAACGCGGACAAGGATTTTCAATTCCGCCATCTCAAACGGAGTGGTATGCCGATGCCGCAGCAGGTAGCGAATTAATGTCCTGTCGTCAGAGACCTTTTTCGTGCCTGCTCCATAGCTGACTCGAGCGGCCTGAACGATCGAACCATCGTCGCCCATACAGTCGACCAGACAGACGAATCCATCATTCAAAACTGGAAATTTCTCCCAGCGTAACCGTTCAATTTCACTCGCGTTTGAAGACATGGACTTCCTGAGAACTCTTAGATGTAAATTCGGATTGAGATTGCTGGCTCAGCTCTTCCTGAACTTAAGCCGTAAGACCAATCAAATATGGAATCGGCCCATTATGAGCGGCTGAGACTCTGAGTTCAATGATGCCGTCAGGGAATCAGGATGTTTCGAAATCTTGGCTCAGAATGCCTTGAACTCTATTCGCAGGCTGGTCATTCTGTCTTCAGAGAAACGATTTTATGTGTGCATCCGGTCGGTGGTGATGAGGAATGCAGCGGGATTGTCCCGACCCTGATAAGAGTCTTTCGGTCGCAATTTGAAGGTTTTGGGGGAGAGAGGACACTTCGAGGACCACCAATGAGCAGCTGCGACCCGAATTTAGTGAGAAAGAACAAGTTCCGTGCCAACAACTGAATGGACCCCGACGACAGTCAGCGAACTCAGTCGGATTGTATCAGAGAATTTTCAGGAGCAAAAATCCTCGTTCATGCCGGTCGGGGGGCGCACTTCTCTACATTCTGCAGGCCAGGTCTCGGGCGAGACAGTCCTTCTGGAAACTGGAGAACTGAATCAAATTATCGAATATCCCTCCCGCGATATGACGATCACCGTGGAGGCGGGAATTCGATTCGAGACGTTGCAGAAGGAACTGGCTAAGGAGAAACAGCGGCTTCCTATCGATATCCCTCAGGCGAGTCGAGCTTCTCTCGGAGGAGCGATTGCGTCGAACACAAGCGGACCCTCTCGATTCGGTTACGGAACCTTCCGTGATTATGTTATCGGGATTTCTGCGGTGGATGGACAAGGGCGATTGTTTTCTGCGGGGGGGAAGGTCGTCAAAAATGTCGCTGGCTATGATCTCGGCAAATTATTGATCGGCTCGATGGGAACACTGGCAACGATTACTGAAGTCACCTTGAAGCTTCGACCGATTTTTGAGACACGAGTGATTGTCATCGCCTCCTTCGAGCCCGAGTTTGATCTGGATGCTGTTCTCGTCGCGATGGACAAGTCTGCCACGCGTCCCTGTGTTCTCGATCTCCTGAACACGAAGGCAGCCTGGCAGTTAGACGGCGAAGCGAATCTGAAGTTGCCGGATGGGAAAACCTTACTGTGGATTGAATACGAAGGAACCGCAGCTGAGACAAACTGGCAAGCGACCACGGTTCTCGAGGAACTCAAGCAATATCGACCAGAGGATGTCGTCACAATTGAAGACGATTCGCACGAGCAATTTCACGATGCCTTGCGAGAGTTTCAAACGGCCTCGGACGATCCGATCACATTCCGAGCCAGCTTGCCGAAATCTCGGTGTGCTGAGTTTCTAAAACTGGCGACAGAAGCAAATGTCGCAGCCCAGGCACACGCCGGAAACGGTGTTGTGTACGGCCATCTTCCAGATCGATGTACAACTCCGCAGGTCGCAAATGAGATTCTACTGTCACTTCGAAACTTTGCCGAATCACATCAAGGGGCGTTGACGGTGCTGAGTTTTGATGGTGAATGGGCAGACAAAATTGATTTATACGGCCGTAGAAATTCTGCATGGGGGTTGATGTCCCGGGTCAAAGAAACTCTTGATCCAGAAAAACTTATGAGCCCAAATCGATTTATCACTTAGAGAGTTTTTGAAAATAGACGGGATCTTTCTCGTGGAAGTGAGTGATTCATCACTTGTGAAACACCTTCATAGAGGCAAGAAACACGAAAGTGTTCTCGTGCACGTCCAAATTTGTTCTTCGGGTTCTGACGTGTTCTACTCGTGGTAGGCGGAAGTGACCTGCTCTGTGAGTTCATTCAAGTCCACTCAAAGCTTGCGTTACGGGTCATCAACACCCGAGGACATCAAGGTTTGTGCAGATCCCTTAAAATTATTGAATTCAAACAACACACGAACACAAACAGGAACATCTCACATGTCTGAACACCCTCGTACAATGCGCTGGAATGGCGACTCTCATGGCTGGTTGACAATGATCGACCAGACTTTGTTGCCTGTCGAATTCAAAGAGATTGAATGTCGAACCGTTGAAGAGATTTGGGAAGCAATCAAAATGCTTCGTGTCCGTGGCGCCCCCGCGATCGGTTGTTCAGCTGCATATGGAGTCGTCATTGGCCTGCAAACCTTGGCAGATGACGCTGATCGAAAAGAGTTCGATGCTCGATTGGAGGAGGTGGCGACCTACCTGGCTGGGAGTCGCCCCACCGCGGTCAATTTATTTTGGGCGCTTGATCGCATGAAGCGGGTCGCTGCTGAGAATCAAGAGCTTGCACCAAAAGAGATGCACACTCGACTTCTGACTGAAGCGGTCGCAATCGAAGATGAAGATCGCGAAATGTGCGCAGCCATCGGGCGACACGGAGCGAAACTGATTGAATCAGGGACCGGAATTCTGACGCATTGCAACGCCGGAGGTTTAGCAACAGCCGGAGATGGAACGGCTCTCGCAGTGATGTTCGCTGCAGCAGCACAAGGGAAAGAGATTCAAGTCTATGCCGATGAAACACGGCCACTCCTTCAAGGAGCTCGGCTTACGACATGGGAGTTGCAACAGCGAGGCGTCCCTGTCACGCTCATTTGCGATTCCATGGCAGGTCAGGTGATGAAAGAAAAACGGGTGCAGGCGGTCATTACCGGAGCTGACCGCATCGCAGCCAATGGAGATGCATGCAACAAAATCGGGACGTATTCTGTTGCAGTTCTCGCCAAGGCTCATGGTATTCCGTTTTACGTCGCCGCTCCTTCAAGCACTTTCGATCTCTCACTGGAAAATGGTGAACTGATTCCTATTGAGGAAAGGCTCGCTGAAGAGATTACGGATGGGATGGGAAAACAGACCGCTCCAGCTGATACGAATGTTTACAACCCTGCATTTGATGTCGCTCCCGCCGAACTGATCGATGCGATTATCACAGAAAAGGGAGTCATTCGCCCAGTCACGAAAGAGAACGTCAGAGCAATGCTGGAAGCTTAGAGCATCTTTCGAGTTGGCTTGCAGGATCTGCCTCGTGGCGAACAGCATTTTACTAGAACTGATCCTGAAACCTGAACTTGTGCTCTCAAACACTGAGAAAAGTCATCATTTCATAAGTTTCCGGACTGGTTCTCGATAAATGCGTTCTACATGGGCACAGGGGAGAGCAAACTGCTCTACCCTCCGGTGAGTCAACTGGGGGGGGGGAAGTCAACGACCACTCAAAATGCAGCGATATGCCTGCAGGCCAATTGTGAACTTGCTCCAACATCCATCAACTCACCACGCGCCATCTGTCACCAAAACATAAAAAAAGCACCAAACTCTGGTTTGGTGCTTTTTTGTTGAATACAGGTCAAGATCGTTATCGTAACGAGCGTTAAACGCTGACGACTTCTTCACCTTCGGGGACATTTTCACCTCCGGCATCTTCTAGAAGTTCGTCGGCTTCTCCGCTGTAAAGCGACTCGACAAATCCTCGCAGGTGCTCGGCACGTGTTTGGTGTTGGAGCTTTCGGAGGGCCTTCGATTCGATCTGGCGAATACGTTCTCTGGTCACTTTGAAGATGCGTCCAGTCTCTTCCAGCGTGTAGCTGTAACCATCACCAAGGCCGTAACGGAGTTTAATGATTTCCCGTTCACGATACGTGAGGCTCTTCAAGACGTGATTGATTTTGTCACGCAGCATTTGGTGCATGGCGGAATCAGCAGGTGTGTTTTCGCTGGAGTCCTGCAGAAAGTCACCGTAGCTGGAGTCTTCGCTTTCGCCGACTGGAGTATCGAGGCTGATTGGATGCTTCCAGGTTTTCATGATCCGTTCGGTTTCTTCGACCGAAAGGTCAACTGCTTCAGCGAGCTCTTCAGTGGTTGGTTCGCGACCGGTTTCCTGTCGGATCTGTTCGCTCTTGGCTTTCAGAGTTGAAATGCTCTGGAACATATGAACCGGAATACGAATGGTTCGAGCATGGTCAGCAACAGCGCGGGTGATCGCTTGTCGAATCCACCATGTGGCGTATGTCGAGAACTTATAACCACGTCGGTATTCGTACTTTTCAACACCACGCATGAGACCTGCGTTTCCTTCCTGAATCAGGTCCAGGAAGCTCAGGCCACGGTTGCGGTATTTCTTCGCAATCGAGACGACCAGTCTCAGGTTTCCTCCGGAGAGTTGCTGCTTAGCATGTGTCCAGGCATCAAATCGCTGACGGATTTTGCTCAGACGAGCTTTGTACTCGGCAGGCGTTTCGCAGGTCATATCGACCAGTTCTGCGAGTTCTTGTTTCATCATCTCGACTTCACGGGCAGCCGAAGGACGTCGACGCAGCAATTTGATATCGCGAACGAGTTCGTTCATGCGATCACCGATTTGCTGCATCCGTTTGTAAACCGGTTGCAGGCGGTGTGTTCGCACAGACAATTCTTCGGCAAGAGAACACATCTTACGGCGACGCAGAACCATTCGAGAACGAGCGGCTTTCTTCTGGTCGTCTGAAGCTTTCTCAGACATCGTCAGTTCGAAGTCTTTACGGTTCTCTGCGAGCAAGTGCTTGAGAGTCGGCAAGTTGACGGGCATCCGGCCGAGGATCTGCTCTTTCTTTGTGTTCTCGGTATCCGAGGTTCGCAGTGTTCGCTCGAACGGCAAATCGCCGGTGTGCACTTGATCAAGAATGTCGACCGCTGTAGTCAGGGAGAAATCGGACTCCATGAGTGTGCGGCGATATCGTTTCCGAGTGATCTCGATCTGTTTTGCCAGGAAGATTTCGTCTTCACGTGTTAATAGAGGAATGTTGCCCATCTGGCTCAGGTACATCCGAATCGGATCACGAGAAGACATTGGAGTTTCAGGCTCAATGAGTCCGCGAGCGACAGCAAGTTCGGTCACCTCAGGCTCACTGGTCTGCTGCTCCATCCGAGTCTTTTCTGCAACGGTGTCCGGTGCAGACGGATCGTTCATCAGTGGCAGATCTTTTTCTTCGAGAGCCTGAATGATGCGGTCCATCATGACAGGATCGCCACCTTCATCTGGCAAATACTTATCCACAGCCTGGTAGGTTAAGTAACCAAGTTTGGTGGAACGATCAATCAATCCTTTGAGGCCTGAATCCAGTCGATGCACGGCTCACTCCCAATATGAATCAAATTCGTGTGTTTGAAAATATAAGTCCCGTAAAATTAAAATCACGGGCAACTCTAAATAAATATCTGTAAAGACGTCTCCGAAGTCTTTCTCACAAATCGAAGGTCATTCTGCAGTCGGAAGAATCCGACTGGTCATTACGACCCTTGCAACTTGAATTACGTTTTGAGAGCGTTTCTGGAGATCATGCTCGTTTTCGTTATCTGACAATCTGTATGATTGTTCTTTTTGTCGTACCAACAACTGGTCGTTTGTCTGACGGTTGTGACGAACTGCCGAATCTGCTTAAGTCGACTGGTCGACTTAATTGAGAATGTGGACCAGCGAGACAAAGCCTAGCCCGGTGGCACACCAATCTTTGGATCGTATACGCACCATTTGATGATTCTTTGCACGAGTTTGAACTTTATGGCCTAGTACGCTCCATGAAGAGACCCTCTTCATGGGATTCGCGATTCTTGTAAGTCGCACCAAACTGTTCAAATGAGAATGACTCGATGTGAAAGAATTGTGTGAGCAACCTGATAAACGATTTCTGCCTTGAATTGAGGAACGGCCCCCATCGTTTTGCTCACTCTGGTATATATCAAGCTGATTGAGACCAGAGTGGTTGCGGCAATTTTCTTCGGCAGGTCGTAATCTACTTTTTTGGTAGATTTGGGGTGAGTGCATCCTTACTCTCTCCCGGCTAGTGAACAATTGACACGTCTTAACACTGACACGCCTTATTTTACTAACACGCCTTGTTTTATCGCTGACACGCTTGGAGGGCGTGACAAGCCTGGGCAGTTGAGAAGATGACAAAGAATCTGGAACTCGGATTTCTAGAACTTGAAGTTGTTGTAACGTCATGTCAACAAACAATTTCTGAATCCTCAAGCGGCCTCGTTCAGTTGTCTTATTCTTTCTCAACTGAAGAGCCATCGTAACAAAAGCTTCCCCCTCGTCCACGCAAATTTTTTTTAATCGGCTGATTTCTTCAAAAAACATAAAGTTCGCTATCTAAACAATTATTAGACGCGAAATCTCGTTGCGTCAACGAGGTTTCCGTCAATTTTCAGCAGTTGAGTTAATCGAAGATTCATCTGCGTAGAGTTCAGCAACCGGGAGGTTGGATGACAAACTGCAACATCGAACGTTGATGCAGTGACAAACAGGCATTTCGCTCGGTAATTCCTGACATCGTCGGGAATTGTGCTGAGGAGACGTTATAAACCGGGCGCAACCGCAAGACACTTCAACACGTCTTGATCCCGGAGATACAGGCGACCGTTAGAAAGCGCTGGAAGCGCACGAACCGTGCCACGCAACGGACGTGCCTTTGACAGAACTTTCGTTCCAGCCGGACTCATCTCGGTTAAGAGAAGTTCGCCGTTCGTCTTGCAAATGAGAATTTTCCCGTCGGCTCCCAGAAGTGTGCCGTACCCGAAACTCTGCTTTGTCCAGAGGACTTTTCCGGTTGCGGCTTCCAGGCACTTCAAATCTGCGGGAGGAATATCGTCGCGACCATCGATGACATAAAGATGTTCCGCTGCATAGATCGGTGTACAGTACTGAGTTGCGAGCTCCTTCGGGCCATCCCAGATGGTTTTAAAATTCAACAGGTTAAATTTTGCATAGACCGAGCCCAGCCCGTAGCTCGAAGTCACCAACAGATGTTCTCCGATGACTAGCGGCGTTGCCCCATTGACTGTCGGTCCGCGCTGCCCGAAGGGAAACTGAAACCGGACGGTTCCCGATTTGGCATCCATGAGCAAGCATCGGTAACGCGTCACGACGAGAACATGTTTCATCCCGTTCACCAGACATGTTGTCGGAGCGGCATAGCTGGCGGGCTCGTCAGTTTTCTGCCATTGAACAGCTCCGTCTTCCAGAGCAAAGGCGACCATCCCGGCCTTCTTCTTCGATCCGCCAACATTCACAATTACCAGATTGTCCACGACGACCGGGCTGCTTCCGGCTCCGAAGTACCCTTCCCTTGCTCCGAACTCTTCATGCGTTTTGACTTGCCAGCGACGCGTTCCCGTTTCGAGGTCTGTGCAGGTCAAGACTCCTTGAGCACCATACGTGATGACACTTCCTGCGGAGATCGTCGGAACACAAAGTGGGCCTTCTCCGCCACCGACTTGCGGGTAGAATGTCGTCGGATAGCCAGATTTCCAAAGTGTGTCACCCGTTTTCACATCAAGGGCTTCAACGACTTCCTCATTCCGGACACGATGAAAGAGAATCGCCCTGTCCCCGACGGCAGCGATCCCAGCGTACCCGCTGCCGACTTCCTTTTCCCACAGAAGCTTTGGTCCCTCTTGCTCCCATTTTGAAAGCAATATTTCATCGTTCGCCGCGATTCCATTTCGTTTCGGGCCCAAAATTTGAGGCCAATCGCCTGCATCCGAGGTTGCACAAAGCAACATCATGCAGGCAAGACTCCCTGATAATAACCTCAGCATTCTGTCTCTCCGTAGTAATTTTGATTCATTGATTTACACATCTTGTGCAGAGCTGAAGCAAGGTTCAAGCAAGGAGACTTGGATTCTGTGAAACATTTCTTCTCTCAGCAAAAATCATTCACAGGGAATGACATGGAAGTGAAGGTGCGAAAACGCTCGAAATAGTTTGAGCGATTCGGCACTCAGAAACGTACTCCTTCTATGAGAAATTCCTTACAGTTGTGGGGGCTCATGCTTTTCAACAGGTCTCAATAAAAACGCAATTTTATGTCCGATGATTCCACTAAGGCTGGCTTTTTTCGATCAAAACGCGTTTTCGCCCTCTGCTCTCTTTCCGTGCTTGCAGTCGTAACACTCCTCGTTCTCTTCTTACTCAGGGGGGGGACATTAGGAGCTAAGCTCACTGAAATTCGGGAGAAAGGACTGCCGACGAGCCCCAGTGAACTCAACGACTATTACGCCGTTCCTGCAGGAGTCGCAGACCGGACTGATGCCTGGCAAAAAGTCTTTGACCTTCTGGAAAATGCTGACTTAGAAAACCGTGGGCAAGCGTTGCCATACATCGGGAACGGACCGACTCCGGTTCCACCACCTGGAGAAAAATGGGACCAACTCGCTCTCTCGCGAAAGTTTCTTGTGGAGCACGAGCAGGAAATTGCAGCGATTCATGAAGCTGGTGCCGAAACTGGGCAGATTCGGTTTCCACTCGACTTCACACTTGGGAACCCGCTTCAATTTGAGATCAGCAGCCGCCCACGCACCATCGCAAGGTTGCTCTCACTTGATGCGCACGTCAGTACGCATGATGGGGATTCTGAGCGGACACTCAACGATATTCGTTCCATCTTTGCCATTTCAGACGCCCTGCAAGGAGAGGTGATTCTAGTCCGTCATTTGTTAAGAAATGCCCTTCACGCGATGGGAATTTCTGTGTTGGAAGAAGTGTTCAGCCACAATGACTGGACCGATGAGGATTTGGCTGCACTGCAAGAAAGCATTCGGCGTGCAGATTTTCGCGACGAACTGATCTTTGCGTTACACGGAGAGCGGGCTATCAGCCTTAAACTGATCGATATGATCTCTTTTGGTCCATTTCGCTCATCAAGTAAAATTGAATTGATTCGTTTGACGGATAGAACCGTCTCGGGGGTGGAAGAATCCTGGATCGCGGGGATCGATCGCCAAAAAGAGATCGCAGCGGAGAACACCGCGAATCGGGGAAAGGGGATGAGCTGGCTCAAATTTCAAGCTGTTTTTGCACTGGCACCTGTTTATCAACAGACGGTTCTCTCTGGGGCTAGAGCGGTAGCACGACAGCGGTGTGCCCTCGTCGCCCTGGCAGCGAAACGGCATCAGCTCAGGCATGGTCGCTATCCCACATCACCTCAGGATATTGACAAAGACTTGATTGGTCCCGGCGAGCAGGTGGAAGAGATTCTCACCGATCCGTTTGACGGGAAGCCTTTACGGTGGATCAGTGAGGACGCTCGGCTGCTCGTCTACAGTCTTGGAACTGATCTCAAGGATGATGGCGGAAACACAATAGACACCGACGAAGCATCAGCGCCTGATGTTGGCTTCTGGATCGACAAGTGAGAATAGAATTTGATTCGCCGGGACTCGAGCAGTTTCCTCAACCGTTTGCCCGTGAAGAACGCATTTTTCTAGTAAGGATACTGTTCGCCACGAGGCAGAACCTGCAAACCAATTCGAAAGATGCTCTAATCGGATACCCACCCGTTCGCTTCACATTGCAGCTACATAATGCAAATGTGCAATCGGAATCGTCCAGACGGCAAGCTGACACATTCCGTTCTCGGCCGCTACCCACCGTTACCGTTACCGTTACCGTTACCGGGACGCCTTCTTTGGAAGCGCGACTGCATAGAGCATCGTCACTCCCCCAACTCCAATGCACGTAAACGCCATCCATTCGGGTGGATTGAAGATTCGCACTCCCCCGTCAGAGAGGGTGGTGATCAGCTTAATGATTGCGGAATCGGTCGCAGAGAATCTTTTCGTCAGCGCGACCTGGTCAACAACAAATAGACCGGCCCCGCAAAGAGACAAGTACAAACCCATTGTTAAAAACGCTGCGCGGATCATCGTTACTTCCTGAGAGTTCGAGAGACAACTCTTGCTCAAAGAATCTGGCGATGGCTGAAATTTCTTCAGCGATCAAGCAGAATGACGAAAACAATGATGCCCAGCCGCAACCAATCCTTGAAAGCAGTACAGTTAGCATGAACCACACAGTCGGAGTACGAGCCAATCTCTGCCTGGCAGGTTAGGTAAAGCTCGAACGAGTCTCCAAAGTGTGAGCGCAATGACACCACTCGAAATGAGACACCTGTATATCAATTTTTGTTGGCTGGCTGCTTTGTGACATACACAAAGTACGCACCGTACTCAGTCCCATCATCAGTCTTGAACAGAGTTGTTAAACGGGTTTTGCCCGCTTTCAATTTCAGGTTGAAGACAATTTCCTTCTCTCCCGGTTTGACGATCTTTGTTGTTTTGAATTCACCTTTTTCTATCATCTCGCCGATTTGGATCGATGCTCGAACAGGTTCGATCTGCTTTCCCGGTGTTGTTCGGTAAGCTTTCACGCCGGGGACATCTGCTCCGGGGGGGAGTGGTGCGTCGATGGGGAGGTCGATTTCCTCTGGCCAGCGACGTAATCGAAACTCGTATTCTCCATCTTCAACAACGTTGACGTTCCAAAAGCCAGTGTTCTCCTCTCCGTTCATCGCT
Source organism: Thalassoglobus polymorphus (assembly GCF_007744255.1). Taxonomy (GTDB): domain Bacteria; phylum Planctomycetota; class Planctomycetia; order Planctomycetales; family Planctomycetaceae; genus Thalassoglobus; species Thalassoglobus polymorphus. The sequence continues at coordinate 2,241,196 of NZ_CP036267.1, forward strand.
TTGCGAACCTGGCTTTGGTTCCACGGAGTCATTTTTGTCGTGATCCAATCATGTGAAGTCAATCGCGTGGGATTGTCCTTGGGGTGTCCCAGAGCGATCGCGGTTGCATTGCTGAAAGTTGGCAACAGTTCTTCCCACCACGCGTCGTAGAAGTTGGTCAATCGCTCGACGACTTGCGGGTGCCCCGAGGCAACATCTGACTCTTGTCCCGGATCATTCTTGATGTCGTACAGTTGCTTCCCGTTGATGAGACGCCACTTTGAAGTCATGACTGAACTCTGTCGCCATTTGATCGGATCTTTGACTCGCTGCGAGTCGGTAACGAGAATTCGATCTGGCCAATCGGTCGCATTATCTTGAAGTAACGGCACGATGCTGCGACCGTCAAATTTTACATTTTGAGGGGCAGCGATTTTGCAAAGCTCGATCAACGTGGGGAGCACATCGACATGAGCGGTGATCGGTTCCACATCACGACCGCCGGTCAGGTTTCCTTTCGGCCAGTGAACAAAGAATGGGACGCGATGTCCGCCATCGTACATGCTCCCCTTCCCTGCACGCATGTCGGCGTTGAACAGTCTCCAACCGGAGGACGATCCATTATCGGTCGTGAAAATGAAGATCGTGTTTTCGGTCAGCCCTTCTTGATCAAGGAAATCTCGGAGTTGCCCAACATTGTGATCGATATTGGCGATCATGCCGAAGAAGTTTTGCAGACCGACGTTATTGAGTGACGCATACGGTTCGCTGAACTCCTCGGGTGAGTGCATCGGTCCGTGTGGGGCGTTCGTCGATATGTAAGCCAGAAAAGGTTTCTTCGCCTTTTTCTGCTCACGTATAAACCGTTTGGCGTAATCGAAGAAGACATCAGTGCAGAACCCTTTCACAGGCTCAGGGGTTCCGTTGTGCCAGTAGCTGCCATCGAAATAGGCGTTGTCCCAGTAGTCTGGAGTTTGTCCGACGCCACCTCCGCCATGTCGCAGGACTTCGGTATAGCCTCGATCTTCCGGACGATATGGGTAGTTGTCGCCAAGGTGCCATTTGCCGAACATTCCCGTGGCGTAGCCCGCATCCTTGAAGACCTGCCCCATGGTGACTTCGTTTTCACGAATCATTGAGCGTCCCATGATCGTGTGCCAGACACCGGTCCGATTTGTCCAGTGTCCGGTCAACAAGGCTGCCCGCGTTGGCGAGCAGGTTGGTGAAACGTGGTAGTCGTTGAGTCGCACAGACTCTGCGTAGAGTTCGTCGATCTTCGGCGTTTTCAAGACGGGATTTCCGTGACACGAAAGATCGCCGTACCCTTGATCATCGGTGATCACAATGACCACATTTGGTTGATCCGCCGCCTGGAGCGGACTGATCAAATGCAGCACGACGTAGAGGAACGAAGTTGTCAGGGCGATTGAAGATCGAAACATTCGTAGAGATCCTTTGGCAACAGCGGCCGCGCGACGATCGGAACCGCAAAGTGTGAAGTTGGGTTTTTCCGTCGTGTTACGACAGTTTATTCTCACCGCTGTTTTCCGATTGGTGGATCGTCACAGGCCAACCAGGAAATTGATTGGAGGGTTTCCCATCAGTCACATCGATCAGGAAGCGGAAGGATTCGATGTGAAACGTTTTCTTGGACGTGTCGATCGTCACCAGCCCAAAACCACTACCTTTTTGCTCGGCTCGATCATACCGATTTTTCTCGGTGGCGACTTCTGGGTTGCCGACAGCGTACACATAGACCTTGTTGCCAAGACCGTCGATGTATTCGCCCGTATTGGCAAGTCCATGCTGGGGACGTTTTTCGTGAGGCATTTCAATTTCATCGGGTCGCCACCAGCGAGGATATCCCACACCAATGGCTGGGGGGCAGAATGACCAGTTGCTGTCTCTCTGCTTGTGGACACCATATTGGCACAGCGTCGTCAGATGCTGATCTCCGTTGATGTGCAGCGTTTTCGATTTCCGAATGATATCAATCGCTCGGTTTCGAGCAGTTTGCGGCCATCCTCCTGAGTCGAGATCGGCTTTGAGATACCCATCGTAGTTCCCATGATGGGTTGCGACTCCGGCGAAGACGGTTTGGCTGAGCACAACTTTCATTGAGTGCCCGCGCCAATCTTCAGACCAGGCTTTCAGGAATTCTTCCTGCCGTTCTCCGAGTAGAACAAGTCCCGGTTTATCGAGGACGGAGGTGTCGAAGTCTTTATCGGGAACGTGGTCTGCGCGTCCGCTTGCCGTGTCGACATGCTCGGGACCCGATTTCCATTGGCGATCTGCAATCACTGCGAAGCTGACGTCGCCATAGACGACATCGCCAAAGTACACACTAATGTCTTGCTTCGAAGGAGCGGGGTCGTAAAAGTCCGGGTGATGGCTGACACATGTTGTATGGACCACGTTCACCATTTTCGCTGGCTCGCGATAGCCCCCTTTGGAAGAGGCTCCCTGGTCGATACCTTTCATCTTTGCTCCACCCTCGCCCCAGATGTTTCCTTGGAAAACATCGTGGTCATCGGGGATGCAGAGCGTTGGACGGTCTTTCATTGCTTCGCGGAATGACCAGCCGAATTGATAGAACTTGCGAAGGTAATTCAAGATCGCTGGGTCTGCTGGCTCACGAATAATGCCGTATCCACCATGTGACTCGTAAATCTGGTCGCCGGAAAAGTACAGCATGTCCGGATCGAGCTTCACAACATTGTTCGCGACCGGTTCATACGGAAAGGCGTAGTCGTTCTGGCAGGTCAGTGCGCCAAAACGAAGGGGGCGTCCGGTTGGATTCGCTTTAATGAGACCTGACCATTCGGATGAAACCGCTGCTTCACCCTTTCTCTTTTCTTTGTAGAGTACGCGGTATGGCGTTTCCTGTTTTTCATCCCAGTTCGGAATCCGAAAGGTTGCGACCCAGGCGTCAGTGTCGAGTGGAGCCTCTCCCAGTGAAGACCATTCTCCATTCTTGCGGATCTGAAGTTCGACTGTTTGATTGTCATCCTCACCAAGCGGGCCGGTCAGGGCACTCAGTTTTAGAACGAAACCTTCATCGCTGCGTGAATCGCTTAAGGAATACATTGTCCATAAGATCGGGCCGAATTCCCGCTCCGGACGAATGGTGAATGCTTCTCCAGAGACCGCCCAGTTTCGAAATCGGTATCGCGTCTTTCCGATGTCTCGATTCGGGTTGCGGCGGTTGGCAATATTATAGTTGTTGACCAGTGCGATGTTTCCCGGGAATGCCGTACCGGGCATTTGCGTCGATACGGTTTCAATTTGCTCACCCGCTTCTGAAAGTAGATTGAGTGTGACGCGATACCCTTTCGCATTTGGAGTCCCTTGAACCTGTAACGAAAACTTTTCCTGTTGGAAGTCTACCGGGAGATCTTTCACCGCTCCGCCGATTTGGAGCTTTCCTTTTGAAATGCCGATGTTGACCCCTCTGGGAATGAAGCAGTTGCTCCGATATTCATTGATGTCGCTCCGGATTCCCATGCGGAAACCAACCCCTCCATCGAGCCCTTTCTTTTCTGCAAGTTCGACGTCGACCGACATTGCGAACGGTTGGTTCGTTTCAGTGAATTCATGAGTGATCAGGTGGATATTCCGGTTACCGCCGAACGATTGGCATTCTGCCGCTCCCTCAACAACTTTCCAGTCCTCCATCGGATTTGCCCAGAATTGACGACCCAGCCAAACTCGATCAACCGTGTTCGCCCATTGATCGATGGGGGGCTGTGGTTTATTCGTCACAAGTTTTTGTGCTTGTGCGATTCGATCAAGTCCCAAAAGTGTCGATCCAAAACCGATCACTTTCAAAGCAACCCGTCGTGTCAAAGAAGTCATTCGTTGGCTCTCCATTGCTGTCTCAACTGTGAAAGATCACTGGAAACATCTTAATGACTTCAAACCGGAAGTTCGACAGGAGAGCTCAACGGAAACTTGTGTGAACTCAGCGAAGCGATTTTTCAACCCGCTCAGACAACTCGACAATCGACTGGCGGTAGTCTTGAAGAGTCGCTTTTGAATTGGGGCGAGGGATCAGAATCAGATCCAGGCCAGCGGGGATTCGATGTTGTTCCAGGCGAAACGCCTCTTTGAGGAGTCGCCGTATGCGGTGACGTGCAATCGAGTTTCCGTTCTTCTTGGAAACGCTCAAGCCAATCCGAGACCAGCCAAGGTCATTCCGAGCAGCGAAGATCAACAGCGTTCGATTACTTGCTCTTTGTTTCAGAGAGTAGATTCTTTGATAGTCGAGAGAACTGCGAACTCGCCGAAACTTGGGGAACTTTAAGCGTTCAGAATTTTCGTGGTCGTTCACCGAAGTGTCCACTTGATTACGGGGATTCTCTCTTTACCAAACGGGAGAGGATAGAGCCCACAATCAACTGGTGCAAGAACGGATCGTCAGGAGCTGGGGCTCAACTTATTGTTCTTTGGGATGATTGTCTTAGCTGGGGTGAACGGGACAATGGTCCCGTTCTACGGCTCGGAGCCCGTTCTACCTTTGGTTTTCTTTCCGTTTGATGCGAGGCGCATCGGTTGCTGTGTTTGCAGAATTAATCTTTACAGCAAGAAAAGCAGCTATGGTGATCTTAACTGGTGTAGGAACAGGCTTTGAGAGATGGCAAATGATGCAGCTTCAAAGGCAGGGACTTCAGGAACTGGGGCTCAACTTATTGTTCTTTGGGATGATTGTCTTAGCTGGGGTGAACGGGACAATGGTCCCGTTCTACGGCTTACGTGAAGCATGTTCTAAAATGCTCGCATCTGAGGGAACTGATAGGCCTTGGCGTTGGGATTACTGGAGATTCCGTCTGCAGTTGGGCTCAGTGATTCTCTGGGAATTGGAGGAGCGACCAATTTTTGTTTTCCAGACCGCAGACGGGAATCTCCAGCGTCCCCACGAACGCTCTCTTGGTTCATACTGGAGTTGTTGATTTGTGATGGGCGATTCGATTCAGGCTGATGAACGGTTTTTACTGGTGCCGGTCCGGTTCTTCTGGATGCAGATCGCAAGCCTCGTGGGATCATGGCGAGTGGTTCAGGTTCGTCAGGACTCTGCGAACGAATGACTTCTCCATGGCCAGCTTGTCCTGCATCAGCAAGAGCTTCTCCAGCTGGCAGCTGGAATTCTGGGCTGCCTGCGAGGACCCAATCGGTCCACTCAGCTTCAAGGTCGTTAATCTTTTTGAAGCCGTAATGTTTTTGGATGGCAGCTGTCCAGCCGTGGGTATGGGCATCGTCAAGAAAGTTCAGATAGACGGTGCGACCTTCTTCTCCTTTTTGTCCAACAAGAAAGCGAGCCAGTGAAAAGCCTTCGGCGTACAGAGTCAAAACGTCCTGCATATCTTCTGGGTATTCACGGATCGTCAACAGTTTTTGCAGCGGGATTCGACGATTTGTTTTGATTACTCTGTCGAGAGTTTCGATCTGACGAGCTTGTTCTGAGCGATGTTCGAAGAGAGTTGCTGCCCCTTCATCTGCCCAGCGGGGCAACGGGCGACGAAAGTGTGAAGCAAAGATTGTGTGATTCACTTCGTGTGGGATAACGGAATCCAGAATTCGCTCAAGTGTTCCTTGAACTTTCATATCCCAACCGTAGACCTGTCCACCATCGAAGGTGAAAGTTGTTGATCCACCAGCACCGATTTGACCAACTTTGACTGAGATGGGACAAGGGCGATACCAGTTTGGCAGTTTTTTCCCAAGCCAGGCAATTGCCAGATCTTCGCGCCAGACCTCGGCACATCGGCCGACTTTTCTGGCGATCTCGTCAGAAGGTGCTGTGACGATAAAATTCGTTGTCTGGTGCGTCGCACCAACAGCTACGTTCGAGAAGAAACAGACTGTCAGACAGACCGCAACGTTTCGCAGTTTCGCATCCATGCGCTAGACCGTGTCGATTAGTTTGTCGGGAGGGGGATTTTCGCCGGGGTGGCGGGGATCAGGCTTCAGCATTGTGTCGATTCGCGAGTTCCATGCGTTTCGACACTTTTTGTTAATGCAACTGCCGGACCAATTGCTGTATCGAACTAAGTTCTCTGCGTGGCGAATTCGCAAGTGGTTTCTAGGTAACGGCTTACGGGTTTGTTGGAGGGTTGGGGCGGGCCAGCCTGTTCTTGAAAAAAATTCAAAGTCAGATGATGCAAGATGCAGCAATTACATTTATATACCGTTCCCATTGCAGGTCAATCAGTTCTTTTTCTTGGGACGGAACGCCACGATTTTCTCTGGGACAGTTTCTAGGTATGGCCCTCCGATAAGATCGATGCAGTAAGGAATCGCAGGCATGACAGCATCGAGGCATTCCTTGATTGCCTTTGGCTGTCCGGGGAGATTGACAATGAGTGAACCTCCCCGAATCCCGGCGGTCTGGCGGGAGAGTATTGCGGTCGGGACTGCTTTCAGTGACTCCTGCCTCATCAACTCTCCGAAGCCTGGCATCATCTTTTCACATACAGCTTCTGTTGCTTCGGGGGTGATGTCACGATGGGCAGGGCCTGTGCCTCCTGTGGTGACGATCAAGCAGCAGTTCTCTGTGTCTGCGAGTTTCATCAACGTTTCGTCCACCAATGGACGCTCATCTGGGATGATCTCCCGGACTGGCTCCCAATCGGATTTGAGAACCGCTGAAAAGTAGTCAACTAAAGCGGGACCTCCGCGATCTTCGTACTCTCCCCGGCTTGCCCGGTCAGAAACAGTGACAATTCCGATACGTGCTTTTGTAGTCATTTACGTAATTTCAGTTTCGCTAAGAATTCAAGTTCAGCCAGATGATTTCACTGATCAACAATCCATCCTTTGACCTGGCATTTTCAATGCTGGTCGTACCCGTGAAGGTCACATTCATGACTTCATAGACTGCTCTAAACGGATGTTCTTCGAAGGAGCCTCTTTGCACGAGTTCTCCAAAAGAGATGTTTTCGGGCAATCGCTTTCGGGCTTGAGTCGAGATCAACAATAATGCTTTGTAGTGTCTGACGTGCTGCTTCTTTTTGATTGTTTTCAATTTGTAGCTTCGCCAACAGGTACATCGCTTCAGGTTGTCGCCACTTCTTCGCATGTTTTTCAAGGTGAGCCAATGCCTGCTCATTCTGATGCAGACCTGCGAGGCTTTTCGCGTAAAGATGAGAGACATCACCGAACTTGTACGATTCGTCAACTTCCAGGATCTTCTCCAACTTCTCTTTTGCCAGTTCGTACTGATCAAGCTGATACTCAAGCGAAGCGGCTCCCCACAAGGCTGCGAGGTTGTCTGGTTCTTTCTCCAGAGCTTTCAGGAAGGCAGCGAGTCCCTTTTCTTTGAGGCCAACTTTGCGAAGTGCTTCTCCATACTGGACAAACTGGTGCGCATTCCCAATTTGCAGTGTTGCCGTTTCCAAGACCCTTAATTCTCGACCTTTGGTCCAGCGATGTGTGAATGCTGGCAGTTTGACTTGGCTACTCGGCAGCCAGCGAGCGATGAAGTAGATGAATGGGCCAAATGGCTGGGTTAACAGAATAATCCACAACCACAGGAATCGACCCGGGTCGTTTCGGACACAATAGTACATCATCCAGATCAGAAACGGGAGATATAACAGACTCATCCAACCAGTAGTGAGCGCCCAGAGGTAGTCAAGAGGCGTAATTTCAACTGGAAGGGACTCTTGAGCCGCCTCGTACTCGAAGCGCTCAGTGGTCCCCGTCGCTTGTTCGAATATCAACCACATCTGTTTGGTGTCTCTGAAAAAAGTCGCTGAGAGTGTCCATCGTCAGGCATATTGTTTCATATTTTTCGCCTCTTTGCATCTGCAAGAGTTTGCACCTCAATTCCAATAGCAATCACAGACGGTTTCGAACTCGTATCAAGACTCACAGAAGTCAGACTCAGCTTCTCGTAACCTTCATTGTTTATTATCCTGCCCTGTTAGCAGCATTCAATTTCGACAAACTGCCAATTTTTTGGAGTCCTTCATGAGTTCGTACGAATCCGCAGAACGCTATTTCAATCACGCTGCAGAGGTGATGGGGCTTTCGGACAATATGGGTAAGCTTTTGAAAACTCCACAACGAGAGGTGAAAGTTCAAATTGCAATTGAAATGGACGACGGGCTAATCGGAACGTTCATTGGGTATCGCATTCAGCACAATAAAGCTCGTGGCCCCATGAAAGGTGGCTTGCGATTTCACCCAGAAGTGGATGGGGATGAGGTCCTTGCGTTAGCTTCACTGATGACATGGAAGACTGCTGTCGTCAACATCCCGTACGGGGGGGCGAAAGGAGGCATTTCAGTCGACACGTCAGCTCTCTCGCATCGTGAACTCGAAAGTATCACTCGGAAATTCGTCGACGAAATTCATGACATCTTTGGTCCGGATACCGACATTCCAGCCCCGGATATGGGAACGAATTCGCAAATCATGGCCTGGATCATGAATCAGTATGAAAAATACCATGGGTACAATCCGGCTTGTGTGACAGGAAAACCTGTCGAACTCCACGGAGCCGATGGACGGGAAGAAGCAACTGGTCGTGGTGTTGCGATCGTCACAAAGGCCGCAATGACCAAACTGAAAAAGCCGGTCGAAGGGGCACGCGTCGCGATCCAGGGGTTTGGAAACGTTGGAAGTTTTGCCGCTTCAATTCTCCACAAAATGGGAGCGAAGATTGTGGCCGTCTCTGATGCTTTTGGTGGCATTCAGAACCAGGATGGACTAGATATCCCTGAACTCTTGAAGCATATGGAGAAACACAAGAAGGTTGAAGAGTTCGAAGGATCTGAACCAATTGACAATGCCGGCTTGTTCGCTGCAGATGTCGATGTTCTGATTCCGGCTGCGATAGGTGGTGTGTTGACGAAAGAGAACGCGGATGATGTCAGAGCTAAGCTCATCGTCGAAGCGGCGAACAACCCGACAACCTCTGAGGCAGATTACATTCTCGAACGCAAAGGCATTTTGGTGGTCCCGGATATTCTGGCGAATGCTGGGGGGGTGACCGTGAGTTACTTCGAATGGGTACAGAATCGGCAGCATTTCAGCTGGGAGCTTGAGGAAGTTCGCAAAAGACTTGAGAAGATCATGACCACCGCATTTGATCGCGTTTGGAAGGTGGCGGAAGAAAAGAAAGTCTCACCCAGAATAGCTGCCTATGTGCTAGGAATCGGTCGCGTTGGGCGGGCAACCGTCCTCGGCGGGATTTGAATGTAAAAGTTCACTCAGAAAACCAATAGAAAATCGTAATCTCGATTACGCAGCCACGTAGAATGGAATGTGGGGGAACATTGTCAGTCGATGAATGGTCCGTTTGAGACCGTTCGGAATTGACTCAAATTTCAATCATTAGGATGAAGTGATGTCACCTGAAGCTAAAAAACATATCCAGCAATTTCATAAGGAGATTAGATCTAGTCGTATCCTCGACAACCTCACTTTGGGCGAGATCGAGAGGATGGGGGATCACGTTCGTTTTGACGACTTTATTAAGGGAGCCGATATTCTCTCTGAAGGAAACACCTATCAAGGGTTGTGGCTCATTCTTGATGGGACGTGTAAGGTCATCAAACGCTGCGGTGACCAGGAAAATGTTCTCGCCACTCTTGAACCGGGGACCGTGTTCGGGGAGATGTCTTTCTTTGAATGTGTTCCACATTCGGCATCGGTTCGGGCGGAGACGAACGTTAAAACACTCTGCTTGACACGTGAAGAATTCGAAGCCCTGCGGACTTCTTGTGGGACAGTGAACGAGAAAATTGCGATCAATCTTGTGAAGTTGATTTCAGAACGTTTGCGTCGAATGGATGGCTGGACGTGTGAGTTGATTGAAACAGATGGAAGTACTCAGCAGCATCAAGAATGGCATGATTTCCGAGCAAGACTTTACTCGGATATCTTTGATTAGACCCAGTCCGAAGACTTCTGGAATAGCCGCTTGTCTCAACGTTTGAGAGAGCAATATCAGGTTTCAGGACCTGTTCTAGAAAAATGCGTCTTCACGGGCACGCGGTTGAGCAAACTGCTCTAAAGAACTTTTCGTTTTAAGGGGCGGCTGAAGACGAAACTCACGAGTCAAAGAGGCTTTGCCGCTGCACCGATCAACCAATATGAATATCTGCGATTTTCAAGGAATTTAGCTTATGAGTGAGGGGCGAGTTGTTTCAGGATGCGTTCGGAAATAAAATATCGGACCCTAATGAATTCATACTCGTTTAAGAAACGCTAACAAAACTTCTGAAATTACGAGCGAGTCTCGTAGGTGATAATCACTTTTCAGGTTTTATTAGAGCTAGTTAATTTCAAGCCGAATGTCCTCCTTTCGTTTGCCTGTCAACCGCGAACTTTGGTCCGCCTCTCGATTGAGCGGGTTCACCTCTCCGCAAGATTTGGTGCGTGCGAGAGAAGTTGTGTTCTTACTGTTTGCAGGTGTGTGTGCCGCTTTGGCTTCCGGCTTATTCGACTTCAGTCTACGAATCCCCGGGCATGCAATCTTGCGTGTCATCTTTCCCATGACTTTGGGTTTGGCTCTGGTTCCGAGAAAAGGTGCGGGGACCGTGATGGCTGCGGGAGCCTTTTCGACGGGATTGTTTTTGCGTGGAACCGGGATTGTGGCAGGGATGAGTATTGGTGCGTTTACCAGCTTACTTGTGACGGGGCCTCTCCTCGACCTGACTTTACGCAAGACGAAAAACAGATCCTGGATTTATCTGAACTGTGCACTTGCTGGTTTATTGAGTAATAGTCTTGCGATGTCGGTAAGAGGTCTCTCCAAATTCCTGGGCTGGGAACGCTTAGGACGGGTTCCTGTTGGAGAATGGTTTTCGCGTGCCGTACTCACTTATCCCGTATGCGGTCTCATAGCGGGGCTGCTTTGTGCAATGATTTTATTTTCAATGCGGGTCACAGAACCTGAAAGTGTAAAGGGCGAAGAATGATACTCATCGGAATCGATGACACAGATGTGGAAGGTTCGAAGGGGACCAATCAGCTTGCGAAAGCGATTGTGTCAGAGCTGGCAAATGAATGGAAGTGCGAACGGATCGTGCGGCATCAGTTGCTTCAGGACAAGCGAATTCCGTGCACCAGTCGCAACGGTTGTGCTTCGATCCTGCTGAATGCTCGAGGATCATCAGAAGCTGACGAAGAGCAACTCATTTTGCTCATTCACCAGGTTCGTGAAGTCATGAAGAAATGGTTCATCAAGGGAAGTGATCCGGGTTTGTGTGTCTGTCCATATGAGAACGTCAGTGATAGCATCGTTAAGTTCGGCTATCGTTGTCAGTTTGAAGTGGTCACTCAGGCTGATGCTCTCGCAGTCGCAGACGAAGCGCAAGTTCACCTCGAAGGACTTGGAGGCTCAAATGGCGGTTTAATCGGAGCGCTCGCAGCTGTCGGGTTAGGACACCGTGGAAACGATGGGCGAGTCATTCAAATCGGCGAATGGTCCGAGGACCTTGTCGGCTGCCAGACGATTTCTGCGATTCAGTCGCGCGGAGTGAAAGTCAACAATATTAACACTGACGAGTGGCTGAGTGACGGATTGGTTGAACTCAATAAAAAACTCCGCCCCAATCTTCGGGGTAACGAGATCGTTCTCTATGTTCAAAAGCAAGAGCGACAACAGAATGAGTCGATCTCTCAAGAGCCGACGTACCAAGCGATTAAGCTGCCATAAATCGCTTGTTGTTTTTCTGCGAAAATCATGATTCGTTACGAATCAAACTTTCTTTTCAATGAACGGACGTAAACCTATGACTGATCTCTCCCAGGAAACACTGAATCAGCTTGCACAGTACGACACTCCGACAGTTTGCAATGTGATTGAACTGTTCGATGTTCGCCCGCGGAATCAAGGGTACATGAATGATTCGATCAAAGCCTGTTTTCCAAAACTGCCGCCGATGGTGGGTTTCGCGCTGACCTCCACTTTTCGAAGTATGGCCCCTCCCAAGGCAGGCGATGCTTACGGGTCGCTAACCGATCAAGTTGACATCTTCGCCAGCTTGCCCGGTCCGCCTGTGATGGTTTTTCAGGATCTGGATGAGCCAACCGTCTCTGCGACATTCGGCGAAGTGATGTGTACGATGTACAAATCTTTCGGTTCAGCCGGCTTGATTACTTCCGGTGCCGGGCGTGATCTGGATCAGGTGGAAGTGCTGGACTATCCCGTCTTCACAAACGGAACCATTTGCTCCCACGGATATTGCCACATCCCGCAAATCAATGTTCCGGTAACGGTTGGAGGAATTGCCATCAACCCGGTCGACTTATTGCATGGTGACGTGAATGGCGTGACCACAGTTCCCCCGGAAATCGCCAGCGAGATTCCAGATGCCTGCAAAGAACTCATGGCAGCTGAGCAAGTGATTCTCGATTACTGCAAGAGCGGAAGTATCAACCCCAAAGGTTTGGCTGAAGCTCGCGCGGCCTCACAAGAGTTGATCGGCAAACTGGCTCAACGCTTAAAGCGATGAAGCCAATTCACTTCGTCACAGTCACTCAATGACCATTTTTTCGGTGCTTCGGAACGTCAGTGAGTGATTGAGTCGAACACATTTTTCGATGAGACAAGCTGAGACTATTGGAGTGACGATCATGATCGTTGGTGTTCCGAGAGAAGTGAAGTCAGACGAGTACCGGGTCGCCATGTTGCCAGTCGGTGCTGAAGAACTGACACGGGCTGGGCACCGTGTTTTGGTCGAACAAGGTGCCGGGCTAGAGTCAGGAATTTCAGACGAGCAATATGCCGTTCATGGAGCTGAGATTCTCAGTAGTCCTGAAGAAGTCTTCTCTCAGGCAGAGTTGATTGTCAAAGTCAAAGAGCCGCAGGCAGATGAATGGCCGCTCTTGCGTGAAGGGCAAATGTTTTTCACATATCTTCACTTTGCAGCCGATGAAGAATTAACGCGCGAGGTTCTCGATACCGGAGTGACTGCGCTGGCGTACGAAACTCTTCGCGGAGTCAAAGGCGACTTACCCTGTTTGACACCAATGAGTGAAGTCGCTGGGCGGATGAGCATTCAAGAAGGAGCGAAATATCTCGAACGCCCGCATCAAGGTCGGGGAGTTCTGCTAGGTGGAGTCCCCGGTGTCGCGCCGGCCCATATTGTGGTTTTGGGTGGTGGAATCGTGGGGAAAAATGCCGCACGAATCGCTGCTGGTTTTCAGGCGGATGTCGTCTTAATGGATATCAACATCGAACGCTTACGGTATCTCGAAGACATCATGCCCGCCAATGTGAACACTTTATTTTCAGATCGACATAACATTCGCGAGCAACTTCAGCGTGCCGATCTGGTGATTGGTGCCGTCTTGATCCCCGGAGCGAAAGCTCCAAATTTGGTGTCGGCGGAAGATTTGAAAATCATGAAGTCAGGCGCCGTGGTTGTTGATGTTTGCATCGATCAGGGGGGATGTTTCGAGACGAGCCGGCCGACCACACATTCAGAGCCAACATATGTCGTCGACAGTATTGTCCATTATTGTGTGACCAACATGCCCGGAGCCGTTGGGCGGACCAGCACCTATGCACTTTGTAATGTGACGTTGCCGTACATCCGGGAAATTGCCAACAAAGGATTGCAATCTGCCTGTGATCGCGTTCCGGGTATAATCGAAGCTGTCAACATGCACCGTCGTTGTGTGACGAATCAAGCTGTCGCAGAGACGTTCGGGCTAAGCTATGTCCCATTCAGTGAGTGCTGAAACAGTGAGTGCCGAAGCAGTGAGTGCCGAAGCAGTGAGAATTTGCTCCAGATATTTGAAAAATTTGACAGAGCATTGTTCAATACCGGTTTGTACTCCTGAATTTGTACCCTGTAGATGAATTCCCGACTTCATAAACTGCTCGCCATGAAGCAGGATGTGAAGACCAACATTTGATTTGCGAGAGCGTCATGAAATTCCCCCTCATCTCTTGTGTCATGTTTCTCTGTTTTGCGTTCGCACTCGAGGCAGTGAGCGCTGACTGGCCCGCTTTTCGTGGTCCGCAAGGGAATGGGGTCTCGGAGGAGTCCGGGTTTGCGACATCCTGGGATTCTGACAAGAACATCATCTGGAGAACCCCCCTGCCCGGCCCGGGAAACGGAAGTCCAATTGTGATTGGTGATGAGGTGTTCCTGTTATGTGCTGAAGATCAGGGGCAAAAAAGATCAACGATTTGCCTGGACCGTGCCGACGGATCACAGAAATGGATTCAAACGGTGAATTACGACAAGATCGAAGAGACACACAAAACCAATCCATTCTGTCCTTCGACTCCAGCCTCGGATGGCGAACACCTTTATGTCTGGCATCGCTCGGCTGGAATGCACTGCTACAAGCTGGACGGCACGCCCGTCTGGTCTCGGGATCTGGGAGAGTTTCACCACATCTGGGGCGGCGGACCTTCTCCGTTACTTTACAAAGATATGGTGATCCAACTTTGTGGGCCCGGCGAACGGACATTCCTGATTGCCTTCGATAAGAAAACGGGGGAGACTCGCTGGCAATCCGAAGTCGAACCGGGTGGCAGCGCGAGTGACAAAGGTCGCTATGTCGGAACATGGGCGACTCCATCAATTGTCAATGTTGATGGAAAGGACCAAATTCTTTGTCCGTACCACACACGAGTCGTCAGCTATGACCCGCAATCTGGCAAGGAAATCAACTTCATCGAAGGTCTTCATGCTGAGAAGAGCGATCTTTGCTACACCAGCCTGATGATTCGTGGAGAGACGGCAGTGATTCTGGGAGGTTTTCGCGGTCCCGGCTTTGCCTTCAAATTGGGTGGGCAAGGCAACACAACTGAGTCGCACCGCATCTGGCATACAGGTGACCTGCGAAACCCTCAGCGAATTGGCACAGGTGTGATTGTCGACGACTTCGTATACATGGCGAACGCCGACAACTCGGGGTCTCTGGAGTGCTTCTCAATCAAGACAGGTGAGCAAACCTGGAAGTTGCCTCGTTCAGAGAATGGTCCGCACTGGGCGTCGATGGTTTTTGCCGAGGGGAAACTGTACGCGACTGGACAAAAAGGGACCACAACGGTCTTCGAGCCGAATCCAGAAAAACTGGAAGTCGTCTCCATCAACAAATTGGGAGAAGATTGCAATGCAACGCCCGCTTTTTCCAATGGAGAGATCTTCATCAGGACCGGGGCTGCAATTTACTGTATCAGTGATAAGGCATTAGCAAAAAAGTAATCTGAACATTCGAGTTTGAGGACGAATTGTTTCAAATCGATGGCGAGGTTTCAGGAGCTTTTGTCTTTGTCGTGAGCGGAAGTTGCCTGAGAATTCTTTCGCGTGGTGCTTAATGTGCGAGGCTCTTCAGACGAGCGTGACGCAAGTATGAATAGCTGACTGAGAAGAACAACGCCCAGCGGCGTAAAAACAAAGATCCAACCGATGAGCATCGCAGTTTCAAACCACTGGCCATGAATCGTTCTCAGGACCACGATTTTCTCGGGAGTTCGAATCTTGTATTCGTTCAAAACCGCTAACACATTCGCGAGCCGCTGAGGATTGACATTTTCTTGTGTGAGGTTTTCCTCTTCCTCCACGATGATGACGGGGGAAGAAGCAGTCCAGCTTCTGGCGATTTTCTCGACGTGTTCTTTTCCCAAAACTGTCAGTTCGGATTGCGAATCGACGAATTCGTCTGTTCGAATCACAAAATCTGCGCTCGTCGAGCTTAGGTATTCGCGGTCTCGCGGGTCGAGGATTGCTCCCACGGTCAACAAACCGATCATGGCGAACATCGTCCATAGCAGAGCGCCGCATCCAATCGCTGCCATTTGCGATTTGAATTGGGAGCGTTCAGAGGCTTCTTCAAAATGCACGGGCAGAGTGCGACGTTTCACTAGCGACCGCGAAGCGGTTGCTCCGATTTCGCCAAGTTTGATTAACTCTGCCCATGTTCTCTCAACGTGCCCTTCTTCAATGTGAATCAACTGCGCGCGAGCATCCAAAACGATGAAATCATTTCCGTCGGGGAAATTCACTTCATAGGGAGCTGAAAGCACACGCACTTGATCGCTCGATCCCTCGATTCGGATTTGCCCCTTTTCACCGATCAAGGCCAAGGTCCACCCACTGCTGATGTCTCGACGGATTTTCCAGTTTGAATCGAGCCCGTTTTCGCCGGAGAGACGGATCGATATTTCGATTGGCTGTTCTGGATCTGGACCTGTTGATGCCGCAGTGACGTGAGTGGCATTGGTGTCGAGTGTTCGCAGCCAGGAACTGTCCTGCAGAAACCACTGCTGAGCCAGCGCAGGCGAAACAGATGTTTCGTGTTTGCGATTACAGATTGTTCTTTCGAACTCAATCTTCCAGAGATTCCCTAAACGTGTTTCATCAAACTGATTGAGGACTGCTTTCGAGATTTCTTGAACACCTGAAACGAAGATGGGGACCACTCCGTCAGTGGCATCTTGCCAGAGTGCGGTCAATTCAAAAATGCGGGAGGCATCTTCGTTTGGCGAAATGACGACAATGAGATTTATTCCCGCCTGAACCAGTTGTTTCGCTGCAGTCAGAACGTATTCACTCACGCCGGAGACCAACACGGAGTCGATCGATGGTGTCTCTAGAATTTCATCCCAGGAATAGCATCGTTTTGCCGTCGGCGAAACGGTTTGCATCCGGTTTAGCAACTTCTCGTTATCTGCCCACAAGGAAAGGACCTCGCATTCAGAGAGAATTTGGGCAGCTTCCAGAGCTGAAAGAATCGAGTTGTCGGAGGCCACAGCCGCGAGCTTCATGATGACTGGCTGACAATTGAGGGAAGGGAAATCTGGGGGGATGATAAGTCGAGTTTGTTAGGTTAACCCTGCTGGTCGGTTCATCCAATGAAGGTCAACGAAGTTCTCAGAAATCCTTATGTGGCGATTTCTCAGCCGATTTTATTTCCATCAGCGGGAATTCTCTCTACGAATACAAAACGCTGACGCGTGACCATGCGTCCCGCCGGAAGATCGGTTATCTTGCCGCGTGACTGCCGTGAGTGATTTGAAAGCAACAATGAAAGTCCGACTGACCAATCTGCGACTCCCTGCTGAAGCCCCCGAAGCAGAGCTGAAAAAGGCGATTGCGCACAAGCTGCAAATCAAGCGTGATGACCTGCCCGGGTGGAGGATTCTGCGAAAAAGCCTCGATGCCCGGTCGAAATACGACATCAAGTTTGTTTACTCCGTAGTCGTCACGCTTCCAGATGATCCCAAGTTGAAGAAGAAGCTCGCTAAGCGAAAAGAGATCGAAGAGTTCGATCCAAAGCACTTTGATGATCCGGAGCCGGGCACACAACCACTGGAACATCGACCAATCGTCGTTGGGACTGGCCCCGCCGGACTGCTCGCCGGTTATTATCTGGCCAGGAAAGGGTATCGCCCGATATTGATTGATCGTGGTTTTCCGGTCAAAGAGCGGGTCCCACAAATCCGGGCCTTTGATCGCCAACAGGCTGAGCATGATAACGAAAACAATTATTTGTTTGGTGAAGGTGGAGCCGGAGCGTTTTCCGACGGAAAATTGACATGCCGAATGACTGGTCCCGATGTTGATTGGGTTCTGGAGTCATTCGTTGAATGTGGCAGTCGGGAATCAATCCGATACGAACATCGCCCACATTTGGGCAGTAACAAGCTGCCGATGATTTGTCGAAATTATCGCCGAAAAATCGAAGCTCTCGGTGGCGAATATCGGTTTGAGTGCCGCCTTGAAGGGTTTCAGATTGATGATGGCCAAGTACGAGGAATCGAGACCTCCAGCGGAGTCATGACAACAGACCACGTCATTCTCGCCATCGGTCACAGTGCTCGCGATACGTACGAAATGCTTCATTCAATGGGCATGCCGATGCAAGCCAAAGCGTTTCAGCTGGGGCTCCGCATTGAACAGCCTCAGGAAAACGTGAATAAATGGAAGTACGGCCAAGATCGTTATCTCGATCTTCTCGGAGCTGCCGACTATACCATTGTCGCCAAGGGGCAGCCTGACTTGTACACATTCTGCATGTGTGCTGGTGGGACTGTCATTCCGAGTATTTCCGAGCCGAACCAGTTTTGTACAAACGGAATGAGCAATTCTCGGCACGACACCAAATTCGCGAACAGCGGATTAATGGTGACTCTCGATCCGAAGCACTTTGGCAGCGACCATCCCCTTGCAGGCGTTGAACTACAACGAAAGTTTGAAGCGGTCGCTTTCGAAATCGGAAACCGCGAATACCACAGCCCGATTCAACGGGCGAAACACTTTCTGAAAAAAAGTTCGATTATTGGAGAAACGAGCTACCCCAGTTCGTATCAACGTGGAACGGTCAGCTGCGACCTTCGACAGGTCCTTCCCACGCAGGTTTTGCAAGGGCTCGATCAGGGGCTTCCGATCATGGATGAGAAGATGAAGGGAGCATTCTTAAAAGGTGCCATGCTTCTCGGGCCCGAAATGAGGGGGAGCGCCCCTCTTCGTATGGATCGAGATCGCGTAACGCGTGAGTCTCCAGGAATCCGAGGACTGTACCCCGTTGGCGAAGGTGCCGGGTACGCAGGAGGAATCATCACAGCAGCCGTCGACGGTTTAAGAAGTGCGCGAGAGATTGTCCGGAAATACGCCCCTGCAACTGGATGATTTTTCTTTGTTGAATCGGTGACGAAATCTCGTTTGAGGACGATTCGTTATTTCGTCTCTGAAATCGCCAGCTCTCGATCATGGTCGACCATCATCTCGACCAGTTCTTGAAAACTGACTTGTGGTGTCCAATCGAGTTCTTTTTTCGCTTTCGTTGCATCACCCAAGAGTAAGTCGACTTCCGATGGGCGGAAGTACTCGGGGTTAATGCGGATCAAGACTTGCCCCTCTGGGCCGTAGCCGGTTTCTTCGACACCTGTCCCTTTCCATGTAATTGGCAGGCCTGCATAAGTGAATGCGACGTTGCAAAAATCGCGAACCGTATGTGTCGCTCCGGTTGCAATCACATAGTCTTCGGGGTCATCGGTCTGAAGCATGCGCCACATTGCGTCGACATAATCGCCAGCAAATCCCCAGTCCCGCTTCGCATCGAGGTTTCCGAGGGACAGGGACTCTTGAGTTCCTGCGAGAATCCGCCCCAATCCCCGGGTGATCTTCCGAGTCACAAACTTCTCACCTCGCCGCGGAGACTCATGATTGAAGAGGATGCCGTTTACTGCGAACATCCCGTACGATTCCCGGTAGTTCTGGGTAATTTGAAACGCGTACGACTTGGCGACTCCGTACGGGCTGCGGGGATGAAATGGAGTCGTTTCTGTTTGTGGGGTTTCTTTCGCTAAGCCAAACAGTTCAGATGAAGAGGCTTGGTAGAACCTCGCATTTGGTGCAAAATTCCGGATCGCTTCCAAGAGCCTCAGTGTTCCCAACCCGGTAACGTCACCTGTGTATTCGGGGAGGTCAAAAGAAGCTTTCACATCTGACTGCGCGGCAAGATTGTAGACTTCGCTCGGATGGACCTTGTCGATGATCCGCGAGAGTGAACTTGCATCGCTCAGATCGCCATATTCCAGGCGAACCTGATTGCCTGCTCCAGACTGATCACTCAGTAGATGATCAATCCGCTGCGTTGTCGGAGAGGAGACTCTTCGGTGCATCCCCCAGACTTCGTAGTTTTTCTGAAGGAGGAATTCGGCAAGATAAGCTCCATCTTGCCCGGTGATCCCGGTGATCAGGGCTTTTTTCTTGCGAGGTTGGGAAGTCGTTTTCACGTTTGCTGTCTGACTCATGAAATAAAACTGTAGAGCTAGTGGAGCTGATGATTTAGGTGATTGCATCTCGCCGGGATTTTGCCGCGAATCAGGGATTCTATTCAGATTGACCATGACAATCCATCGGAGAGCCTGGTGAAATCGATTCATCTCTGGATTCAACTTGCATCAATGGGAATGGATTGAGACAATGAACGCTCCCACCAACATAGCCTCACGTGCACCCACCGATGATGAATTTGAAGAATCCTGCCCCTGCATGTTTGACCATCTCCGCATGTTTTTTGTTGTCTGCGACCGCATTTGGCGCAGGGACTCCGCTTTATGAAACGGATGTTCGCCCGATTCTGAAGGCACAATGCTTTCATTGTCATGGCGAAGAAGAGGAAATCGAAGGTCAGCTTGATTTGAGGCTTCGCAGGTTAATCGTAAACGGTGGAGATTCTGGACCTGCGATTGTTCCCGGGGATGCAAAAGGGAGCTTGCTGCTGGAGAGAATCGAATCTGGTGAGATGCCACCCGGCAAAGTGAATCTTTCTGCGAAAGAAATTGAAACAATTCGTACCTGGATTAATTCGGGAGCGAAAACTGCACGTGATGAGCCGGAAGATATCGCAGCTGATGATTTTACCTACGAAGAGCGAAATTTCTGGTCGTTTCAACCAATTGGAAAGCCAGATCCTCCGGCAGTCAAAGAGACTTCGCGTGTTCGAAATCCGATTGATGCCTTTCTTCTTGCCAAGCTTGAAGAAGCTGGGCTGACCTTTGCTCCAGATGCAGATCGTCGCACGCTGATTCGTCGATTGTCATTCGATTTGATCGGTCTTCCTCCGACTCCGGAAGAAGTGAACACCTTTCTGACTGACGACCGGCCAGATGCTTATGAAAGGTTGGTCGACCGGTTGTTGGCATCTCCCCACTATGGAGAACGCTGGGGCCGACATTGGCTCGATGTGGCAGGATATGCTGACTCAGAAGGGTTCAGCGAAGCGGACACAGAACGTCAATCAGCCTGGAGGTATCGTGACTATGTCATCCAGTCGATGAACGATGATAAACCGTTCGACCAGTTCATCCGCGAACAACTTGCCGGCGATGAAATGATTGCTGGGCCATTCAAGAATTTGTCAGAGGAGAACGTCGAAAAACTGACCGCCACCGGGTTTCTGCGAATGGCTCCAGATGGGACCGGGACCGGTGGCGTAGATCAAAATCTGGCGCGTAATCAGGTGATGGCAGAAACGCTGAAGATTGTTTCAAGTTCGCTGATGGGGATGACGGTCGGGTGTGCGGAATGTCACAGTCACCGCTACGATCCCATTCGTCATACTGACTATTACTCGATGCGTGCGATTTTTGAACCGGCCCTCGACTGGAAAAAATGGCGTACACCGAAAAGTCGTAGGATTTCTCTTTATACCGACGAAGACAAACGTCTCGCAGCAGAGATCGAAGCGAAAGCAAAACTTGTTGACGATGAACGGGTTGCACTGACTGCCAAATTCATCGACCAGACACTCGACGCACAACTTTTGAAATTGGAAGAGAGTGTCCGCGAACCGTTGCGAGTTGCTTATAAAACTGCTGCTTCAAAACGGACAGCTGAACAGAAAGAACTTCTCGACAAGTTTCCAAAAATCCTCAAGATCAGTGCCGGCTCACTTTATCTTTATGATCGCGAGATTCGGGTAGAAGCAGCTGCGATTGACAATGAACGGAAGAAGAAAGAAAAAGAATTTGTCGAACAGGCTCAAGAGATCGCTCTTTCTTCTTTACCCGAAGAAGAGCGGGCTGCTGTCAAGACGGCATTGAGCAAAGCGGCGTCGGCTCGTACTCCCGAACAAAAAACTTTGATAGGGATGCACTCCAAGCAGATTGTGACTCTCGCGAACCTTGAGGAATTCGCACCGGAATCGGCAGCAGAAATCGAACGGTTGAAAAAGGCTGCCGATGATTTGCGAGCAACGCAAAAAGCCGATCGCATCAAAGAGTTTCAGAACAAGGCGGCTGAAATCAGGAATACGAAGCCGAAGGAGGGATTTGTCAGAGCATTGACGGAAGTCGCGGGCCAACTCCCCGAGACTCACCTGTTTTTCCGTGGTGATTTTGAACAACCCAAGGAGAAGCTCGCTCCAGCTGGCCTCTCGATTCTGGATGACTACGGACTCGTCTCGATTCCAGTCAATGATTCCAATTTGGCGACATCGGGACGTCGGCTTGCTTTCGCGAAACGGTTAACCGATGGAAATCATCCACTGACTGCTCGTGTCTTGGTCAATCGATTCTGGTTGAACCATTTTGGTCGCGGAATTGTTGAAACACCGGGTGACTTCGGTTTCCTCGGTGCGCGGCCGACTCACCCAGAGTTACTAGACTGGATGGCAAGTGAGTTTATGTCGGGCGGATGGAAGTTAAAGCCCTTCCATAAAATGCTTGTGACCTCGACCGCTTATCGCCAGTCCTCCAAACGAACCGAAGCTGGTGATGAAGTCGACCCGGACAATAAATTGTACAGCCACATGTCGATTCGTCGTCTTGAGGCCGAAACATTGCGAGATGCTATCCTCGCTGTCAGCGGAAAGCTGAATCGTAAAATGTTTGGCGAACCTGTTCCCGTGATGGAAGACGCAGTTGGTCAAATCGTCCTCGGAAAAGAAAACCTTGACGGTGAACGAAAGCCGCTGGCGGCCATTGATTTGCAAGGTGAAGAATATCGCCGCAGTCTGTACATCCAGGTCCGTCGCAGCCGACCACTCGGAGTCCTCGCTGCATTCGACATGCCTGAAATGGAGCCGAATTGCACCATTCGCAGTTCTTCGACCGTCACTCCACAAGCATTGATGTTGATGAATAGTGATTTCTCCACTCAGTTTGCTGGAGAATTTGCGAGCCGAGTCGAGGAAAGTTCTCCAAACGACTTCAAAAAACAATGTGCTCAGGCGTGGGAACTCGCCTACTGTACTCCGCCATCTGAACAGCAAGTTCAGCGTGGGGTCGACTATCTCACCCAGCAAAAAGAGTTCTATCAACAGAATCCACCTGCCGGGGTGAAGGCGACTCCAGATCATCTTGCACTGACAAGTTTTTGTCAGGCCTTAATGAGTTCAAATGCCTTCTTGTATGTTGATTGAGAAAAAACTCGCAACATTTGCCTCAAGTGATTTTGCCTCAAGTGATATTACAATGATTAGAAACGAAAACGATCAATCGGCGTCGTCACGTCGACACTTTCTGGCCTCTTCAGCGATGGGACTCCAATCCATTGCTCTCGCCTGGTTGTTGCATCAGGACGAAGTGAGCGCGGCACCGGTGCAGCCAGAATTGTCTCCGACGACTTTCGATCTCACGCCGAAGCAGCCTCCTAATCCTCCGCAAGCTCGGGCGATGATTTCTCTCTTTATGCAGGGAGGTCCAAGTCATCTGGATCTGTTTGATCCAAAGCCGGAATTGGAGAAATACGACGGCAAAGATTTCCCAGGAAAAATTAAATACGACAACGCTGCTCAAGCCAGCCCGATTGTCCTTTCGAGTCCCTGGAAGTTTAAGAAATATGGTGAGTCTGGAACGGATCTTTCCGAGCTTCTGCCGAGCCTTTCTGAAGTTGTTGATGACATCACTGTTGTCCGGTCGATGCAAACCGGGGTGAACAACCACGGTCAATCTATTCATGCAATGAACACCGGTCGGATTCAGCGAGGGCGCCCCTCTCTTGGATCGTGGCTCACATATGGACTTGGAAGTGTCTCGCAGGAACTCCCTGCATTCGTGGCAATGACCGATCCTAGAGGGATCCCGGTAGAAGGCGTTCATAACTGGTCGAACGGATGGTTGCCTGCACTCTTTCAAGGGACAGTCGTCCGTCCGCGCGAGCCAAGAATTTTGAATCTTGACGCACGCAAAGAGTTGTCAGGTCTTGCGCAGAAGAACTACCTCTCGTTTCTGAATGAACTGAATCAGGAACATTTGCAACAGCATCCGGGTGAACTCGATTTGCAAGCGCGAATTGCCAGTTACGAACTCGCTGCGAAAATGCAAACAGCAGCTAAAGAAGCGCTTGATGTTACGAAAGAGACCAAAGAGACCCACAAGTTGTATGGTTTAGATGACCCAGCCACCGAGGAGTTCGGGACTCGCTGCCTGATCGCTCGTCGACTCGTGGAGCGTGGTGTTCGCTTCGTTCAACTCTATACAAAGAATCAATATTGGGATCACCACGGAAGTATCCGCTCTGCCCTGCCCGCTTCTTGTAAGAAAACTGACAAGCCGTCTGCAGCACTTGTTAAAGATCTCAAGCAACGAGGATTGCTCGATTCCACAGTAGTCCACTGGGGCGGAGAAATGGGACGCCTTCCCGTGATTCAAAACAATTCCGGCGCTGCAAAAGTTGGTCGAGACCATAACACTTACGGCTTCAGTATGTGGCTGGCAGGTGGTGGATTCAAGGCCGGTGGAACTTACGGTGCGACCGATGAGTTTGGTCACAAAGCTGTTGAGAATGCTGTCAATCATTTCGACTATCACGCCACACTGTTGCATCTGTTTGGACTCGAACCCAATAAGTTGGCTTATCTCAGAAATGGACAAGAGCAAACTTTGCTCGACGGGCAACCAGGCAAGATCGTTCATGGAATTTTGAAAGGTGATTGATCAAGTCTCATCTTCCTCGCGAAGTTTTCTGTTCTTGTTGGTTCAAATTTGACAACAGTTTAGAGACCATATTCATGAATTTTTAACGCTTTTTGCATCGCTCATTATTGGACGAGTTTTTGGCGAATCCCAACAGAAATTTACTTGAGACGATTGTGAATTCTTGAGGACTCGTTGAAAATTGGTGCTCCCATTCTCGACGGATAGTTCTATTCGTCCTCTTGTTTCTGTCTGGGTTGCCAATTCAAAGGAGCCAAATAATGAGATCGTTTCGTTTTTGTAGTTTTGCAATCATTGCTACATCATTCATCCTCGCCTCGCACGCTAATTCGGCTGATGCACAGTCGAAAAAACCAAACGTTCTTGTCATCTGGGGTGATGACATTGGGACTTGGAACATCAGCCACAACAATCGTGGGATGATGGGATATCAAACTCCGAACATTGATCGAATCGCTCGTGAAGGTCTCTCTTTCACCGATTATTACGGACAGCAAAGTTGTACAGCAGGTCGTGCTGCGTTTCTCGGCGGCAATGTTCCCGTCCGTACTGGAATGACAAAGGTCGGACTCCCCGGAGCAAAAGAAGGTTGGCAGAAAACCGATGTCACCATTGCCACGGTGATGAAAAGCCAAGGCTATGCAACTGGTCAGTTTGGGAAAAATCATCAGGGGGATCGAGACGAACATTTGCCGACCATGCACGGGTTCGATGAATTCCTGGGGAATCTTTATCACTTAAATGCTGAAGAAGAACCTGAAAACGAAGATTATCCAGGTGACTTGGTCCTTCCTAACGGCAAAACATTTCTAGAGCAGTTTGGTCCGCGTGGTGTGATTCATTCCTGGGCCAACGCTGACGGGACTCAAAAAGTCACGGATACTGGCCCGCTGACAAAGAAACGTATGGAAACCATCGACGACGAAACGGTCGCCGCTGCGAAAGACTTTATCAAACGTCAAAACGATGCGGGGAAACCATTCTTCTGTTGGTGGAATGGAACGCGAATGCACTTTCGGACACACGTGAAAGAAGAGCATCGTGGCATTTCTGGACAAGACGAATACAGCGACGGAATGGTCGAACACGATATGCACGTGGGCGAACTTCTCAAACTCATCGATGATCTTGGCATCGCAGATGACACAATCGTCTATTACTCAACGGACAACGGCCCACACTTCAACACTTGGCCGGATGCGGGGACAACTCCGTTCCGAAGCGAGAAGAATTCCAACTGGGAAGGGGCTTATCGTGTCCCAGCGTTCATCCGCTGGCCGGGACATTTCCCTAAAGGGAAAACCCTCAACGGCCTTGTTGCTCACGAAGATTGGCTGCCGACATTTGCCGCAGTTGCTGGAGCCCCGGACATCAAGGAGAAGTTGAAGAAAGGTGTTGAACTGAACAATCGCCAATATCGCAATTTCATCGACGGGTACAACATGCTCGACTACCTGAGTGGGAAAGTTGAGAAATCACCTCGCAGTGAATTTATGTACGTCAATGACGATGGGCAGATCGTTGCGATTCGGTACGACGACTGGAAAGCGATCTTCCTGGAAAACCGGGGAGTTGCCTTCGGAGTCTGGCGCGAACCTTTTGTAGAATTGCGAACTCCGCTGCTGTTCAACCTGCGACGCGATCCATTCGAAAAGGCTCAACATAACTCCAATACTTACGACGATTGGTTTCTCTCACGAGTTTTTGTACTCCTTCCGATGCAGCGGATTGCCGGACAGTTTTTGATGACTATGCAAGAATATCCGCCAAGCCAAACTCCTGGATCATTCAATCTTGAAAAGGTCCAGAAGCAAATTGAGTCAGCAACGACTGGCAAATAGGGCTTTGTTTGAGCAACGAAAAGCATTGCTGTTTCAACTTGAGGCAGCAATGCTTTTTCACTATCTCAACTCAAGAGTCGTTTTGAAAATGATGTGCGCATTCTGCCTCGTGGAGATATACGATCTTCCACATAAAAGCACTCTCCATGTGGACCCAAAGCACTGAAAATGCTTTGGGTTCGAATGCGATCAATTTTGTTGAAAATTTCCAGCTCTCTTTTCAATCTATGGTCAGGTCTTGCCATGTTCTCTTTGCAACGAAATCTATTGTTCGCAGTTATCCCAGTCTTTCTATGCTCAAGCATACAAGCGGATGACCCTCTTCCTTCCTGGAATGAGACTAGCCCAAAGCATCGCTTGATTCAGTATGTGAAGGACTCCACTACGGAAGGTGAAAGTTTCATTCCCGTTGAAGAACGAATTGCCGTCTTCGACAACGATGGAACCCTCTGGCCTGAGAATCCACTTCCGTTTCAACTCATTTTCGCGATCGACGAAATTCGCCGCCTCGCTCCTTCTCATCCGGAATGGAAGGAAGATAAGTTGGTTCAGGCAGTCTTGAAGGGGGATGTGAAAACTCTCAAAGAGAGTGGACGGAAAGGCCTCGGCAAGTTGCTCGCAATGACGCATACGGGAATTACCACCGTAGAGTTCGAGACTCGCGTTCAGAACTGGTTGAAAACTGCGAAGCATCCAAGATTTGATCGACCATATAATGAACTCGGTTACCAACCGATGCTGGAACTGTTGGCATATTTGCGTGCGAACGGTTTTCAAACTTGGATCGTCTCTGGTGGTGGGGTTGATTTTATGCGAGTTTGGACTGAAGAAGCGTACGGAATTCCACGAAATCAGATTGTGGGATCAGTTGGGAAGACGCACTTCGAGATGCGGGATGGAACGCCTGTGTTGATCAAAGATCCGGAGATCGATTTCGTTGATGATAAAGCTGGGAAACCAGTCGCCATTCATCGTCAAATTGGGCGCAGACCGAGAGGAGCATTCGGAAACTCGGACGGGGACTATGAAATGCTGCAGTGGACCACAATCGGACATGCTCCTTCAATCGGCTTAATTGTTCACCACACAGATGCCGACCGTGAGTATGCCTATGACAAAGCTCCAAAGAGTTCCGGGAAGCTGATCAAGGGACTTGAGGATGCCGCTAAAAGGAATTGGATTGTCGTCGACATGAAAAAAGACTGGAAGCGAGTTTTCTCTGCGGAGTGATCTCTCAGTTCCTACTTTGAACCTGCATGAATTGTGTTGATTTCCTGTTGAATGTGAGTGAACACCATCGGCAGGAAGACGACGCCGGAGTAATGATTCGCAGGCATTTTGACATGGTGAGATTTCTCCAGCCCAACGGTGGTCGCGAGCAAGTCGGCATTCTTCGGAGGGACCACCGTGTCAAACATGCCGGAGTATAACCAGACACGACTTGGGTTCAGGCGGTGTGCAACGCGTGTTGGTTCGACCGACATTGTCACCGTTTTGAGCTTCTCGCCGGTTAAACCCTGACGAGCTAGACGTTCTCGGGCCTTAGCTGCGTCTTTCTTTCCGTTTTGAACGATGTCGTAAAGGTCGCCTCCGGCGAGCATCAGAAAGACACCGTCATATTTTCCATCCAGGCTGGCTGCTGTGGTCGAAACAAATCCTCCGAGGCTGGTCCCCTGCAGAGTAATCGTTCTTGAGTCGACTTCGGGCAGAACAGCGACCGCGTCTCTTGCTCTACGGACATCGGCGACGGCTTGCCGCATTGCGGTCACCTGATCGACTTCATGACGTTGCTTAGAATTCGATCGACGCAATCCATAGTACGGCATTTGAATCATAAAGGTGTGAAACCCCAAATGCTTCAAACTGCCCGCGAAGAGTCGTCCGACTTCCATGCTGCTTCCGGACTCATGGACAACGACAACTGCCGGAGCTTTCTGGACGGTCCCCGCATCATCTTTCACCATCGACCATTCCATCGAGACGATGTCGTTCTGGTCATCTCCCGAAGGAACAGCAGAAGAGAATTGCACGAGTCGGTCGCCATGTTTCGTTTGCGGTGCGCGAACAGTCACTGAAAATTCTTGAGGCTTCCACTTCAGCCCCTTCAAGCAATCGTTCGCGTCTGCAGATGCATCTTCTAAAACATTCAATGAATCTGAGGCATTGAAGTGTTTCACTTCGGTATTGGGCTTTTGAGCTTCAATGCCCGAAAGATCTTCGGCACAAACCGTTCCGCAAATCAATATCTGACAAACAGACAAAAAGCATTTCATACGCTCGGTCCAATCCTGGAAATCATTTAGTTGTAAAATGAGCACATCGCTTCTTAAGTATGCGGCATGAGATGTGTCATCGTCCAGATTCATTGACGACAATGATATGAATCTCTCAGAGCCACTCCAAGCTTGAACGGGTACGTACTATTTGAATACGAACTCGTTGCTAAAAGACTCACGCAAATGTCGAGACCGGTTTCCGTCGATGTCTAACTCGATTTGAAATCATATAATGCCATGATCAGCCCCCCACTCAACTTGTGTTGGCAAGTGGAAATCGCTCTATCCTCAAAGGAATCGGCTGCATATAATTCTGTAACGAGTTTTGTTCTTTGGATCGTAAAGCTGATTCCGTCGATTGCTGCGACGATGATACGATCGAACATCGTCATGCTGAATCGATATCGTCTTGGACATCGAACGGAGGCTTGCGACAGGCAGTCGAGTAGAACGAGTCCGAAAACCTCTGGAGTCGTTGCTTTTTCTCAATAATTGAGAGAGCAAATTCAAGTTTCAGGACCAGTTCTAGAGCAAATCTAAAATTCGTATTAACAGTACTGTCTCGTGGCATCAGCGTATGGACTTGTGAAATCGTACATCGCGGACAAGAGAAGCATTGGAAATGCTCTAAACTTCCCTGATTGAAGGATCTCCACATGGCTGTGACAACACATCGTGCACTCCCGGCTGAAATCGCTGAGATTCAGCATCGTATGGAAGAGATTGCAGCATCGTATGGTCTCGATTTTTTTGAGACCATTTTTGAGATGCTCGACTATGAAGAGTTGAGCATGTTTGCAGCCTACGGTGGGTTTCCAATTCGCTATCCACACTGGCGCTTCGGTGCGGAATATGACGAGCTTTTGAAGAGTTATTCCTACGGCCTCTCAAAAATCTACGAGATGGTCATTAACACAGATCCTTGCTACGCCTACCTGCTCTCTGCGAATGCTATTGGTGATCAGAAGTTGGTGATTGCCCACGTTTACGGTCACTGTGACTTCTTCAAAAATAATGCCTGGTTCGCGCCGACGAACCGCAAAATGCTCGATCAGATGGCGAATCATGCAGCGCGAGTGAATCGCTATATTGATCGGTACGGCTACGAACCGGTCGAACGATTTATCGACGCCTGCTTGTCGATCGACAATTTGATTGATCCCTACTCACCGCACATTCAACGAAAGGCGACTCCGAAACATGAGCGTTCGGAGGCAAAGAATTCCAAAGATTCAACAGATGAGGAACAACGTGGCAAGGGGCGTTTCCGGGCCAAAGAGTATATGGAATCGTTCATCAACCCACCGGACGTTCTGGAGCGAGAACAGAGACTCGCAGAAGAAAAAAAAGAATCACAAGCTGCAACGAGTTCGTTTCCTGAAAAACCTCAGCGAGATGTTCTCCAGTTTCTCCTGGACCATGCTCCGCTCGAACAATGGCAGCACGATGTCCTGGCAATCATTCGAGACGAAGCGTACTACTTTGCTCCACAAGGGCAAACAAAAATTATGAATGAAGGTTGGGCCAGCTATTGGCATTCAACCATCATGACTCGTCACGGTCTAACTGATGCGGAAGTCATTGATTATGCCGACCACCATTCTGGAACGATGGCGATGTCTCCGCAACGGCTGAATCCCTACAAAATCGGGATCGAGCTCTTTCGTGATATTGAAGAACGCTGGAACAAAGGAAAATTCGGAGACGAATGGGAAAATTGCGACAACATGGAGGAGAAGAAAAATTGGGACAAAGAGCTTGGATTAGGACGCGACAAAATTTTTGAAGTCAGGCAAGTCCACAACGACCTGACTTTCATTGACACGTTTCTCAATGCTGAATTCTGTCGTCGTCATAAGATGTTTGCGTTTGCCTACAACGACCGTTCCGGAGATTATGAAATCGCATCTCGCGAATTTGACGAAATCAAAAAACAGCTACTCACCAGTTTGACGAATCACGGTCGGCCGTTTATCTACGTCATCGATGGGAATCACAGAAATCGTGGTGAGTTGTATTTAAAACATGAGTATCAGGGAATCGAACTCAAGCAAGATTACGCAAATGCGACGCTTGCGAATCTGCAGCAACTCTGGAGACGCCCGGTACATCTTGAGACGGTCATTGATGACGAACTTTCAGCGATTTCCTATGACGGACACACACATAGCGTCAGCCGAATTGATAGGTAGATTGCTAAGCTTCCTCGATCGATTCGATCTGGACCTTCTGTGCAAATTCCGCGGTCACTTCAAGAGAAACACGCGCCGGAAAGAGGCTTTGAGCGTTTTGAGCAGCTGCTCCCATCCCGAGCCGCACAGCGTCAAGGACTTCGTCACCGCGAGAAACTCCAACAGCGATCCCGGCGGCCAGGCTGTCACCACATCCGATCGGATTGACGAGGTCGACTTGCGGAGGTTGAAGTCTCCATGTTCCGTCCAAACTCGTCACTAAAGTTGATTCAGGGCCATTGCTGACAACGACCCATTGGGCACCCATTCTGTTCAGTGATTGCATCGCCTGCACGACTGATGCTTCATCAGGAAGCGAGGACTGGACGGTCGCTTCGAGTTCTTCGCGATTCGGCTTGATTAGAAATGGACAAAATGGAAGGGTCTGTAAGAGTCCATCGCCACGGATGTCGAGCAAGAACCGGGAAGGGACATTGCGAATGAGTCGTGCGTAGTAATCTTCGGGAGCGTTGGCAGGGATTGAGCCGGTGAGCACTGTCACTTCTGCCACTTGTGAATGAATCCGGAATCGATCGACGAATTCATCAAGTACCGAACTTTCAACATCACTTACGTTTTCAACAAGTTCGGTCGTGACACCTGACTGATCGAGAATCGTCGTGCAAACTCGCGTCGGCGTTTCGACATGGAGCCAGTCAGTCAAGATCTCCTGAGCTGCCAGCTCGGCTGCAATTGCCTCTCCGTTGAGACCTCCAATCATTGAAAGCAGTGATGTTTTCTCACCCAGCCCTTTTGCAGCGATTGCGACGTTGAGCACTTTTCCCGACGCGCACCAATGTGCGGAACGCGCACGATTGACTTCACCGACTTGCAGTGAATCAAACTCCAGAATTTGCTGCCAAACAGGTGAAAGCCCAGCTGAAAAAATCACCAGTTCTCCTTGAGTATCGAGTAGAGTTCTTCAGTTGAGAGCTCGCGTGGGTTGCCATTCAGACTGTTACCGCGAGAGCCGTTCGCAATGTCTTTGAGTTGGTTTTCTTTGACGCCCAGGTCGCGCAGCTTCCTCGGGATTCCCAATTGAGCACACAACTCTTCAATGGATGTGATCGATGCTTCAATCGCAGCAGTTTTCGAAAGGTGTGGATTCTTTGCGAATAGTTTCCCTAGAGCGGTTTGTTGTTTTCTTGACGCTGTCTGATTTGTTTTTAATGCAATCGGTAAGAGTGTTGCGCACGCGAGGCCGTGTGAGATGTCACATTGTGCTCCAAGCGCAGCTGCTACTCCGTGCGCCATGCCTAATCCGGAATTCGCAAGTGCCACTCCAGACAGGAACGCCGCGTAAGACATGGCGGATCGTGCCTCCTGGTTCATTCCGTCTTCAAAGGCTCTGGGAAGATTTGGGATTGCCAATTTCAAGCCTTCCAGACAAAGAGCCTGAGTCAGTGACGTCGCACGATTGCTGATATAACTTTCGATGAGCTGCGTGATCGCATCCATTCCCGATGCCGCCGTGATTTCTGGTGGATTGGAGCTGGTCAACTCTGGATCGATTAAAATGACATCGGGAACCATTTTCTCTGATCGTAAGCTCTTTTTGCAGGGTGGATCATCAACAGAGACGACCGCGTTCTTGGTCGCCTCGCTCCCCGTTCCGGCGGTTGTTGGTACGGCAATTGTTTGCAATGGCGTATTTTCGATTTGTAATCCGGTTCCGACACCTTCGAGGAAGTCTCGCACGCTCGAGCCATGCTGATTCGTCGTCATGGCGGCGATTGCCTTTGCAAGGTCAAGCGCTGCACCTCCGCCGATTCCAATGACAAGGTCGGGCTTATGATCACAGGCGAGAATCTTTTGCGTGGCGGAATCGACATCTGCAATCGTCGGCTCGCGTCGAGCATCAAGATCACAGACAATTTCGACTTTTGCTTGAGCAAGTGAATTGGACAATTCTTCCCAGAGAACGCTTTGTCGTAACGTTCGAGAACCGTTGACAATCACCGCTCGTTGGCCCAAGCCAGCAGCCAGCGTTCCAAGTTGCGTTCGTTTTCCCCATCCGAAGGTGACATGATTGGGCAAAAGGAGTTCAAATTGCATTCTAAAACAGAGGGTTAGGAGCAATGTGGGAATTCGTCAGGTCAGAAGATCTACTCAACATACCCTTTCGGATTCAACGCGTATAGAATCGATAACAACATTTGGACTGAAAAAGACAATCCAACTTTGGAATACTAGAGCAGTTTGCTCTACCGTGCGCCCGTGAAGAACGCGTTTGATCAATAACATTGCTGTTCGCCACGAGGCAGATCCTGTACACCAATTCGAAAGATGCTCTAATCACATGAACTCAATGATGTCGAATTTTCTCCAGCGAATTCTCTTGGTTCCGTTCTGTTTGCTGGTAATTTTCTCCGGCCATATTGCCATCAATAGTCTTTATGCAGAAGATGCAAGCAAAGTCGCAGCAAAAGAGACAAGTGAGGCAGAACGTCGGCTTCTTGATGATGTTAAGAAACTCGCTTCTGATGAATGGGAAGGTCGCGGGGTGGGAACCGAGGGGCTCAAGAAGGCTGCGAAGTTTATTGCGGAATCGTTCCGGGATGCAGGACTGGATGTCTCAGCTGCTGGGGGTGATCCGTTTCAGGAGTTCGAAATCGTTGATGGCGCTAAACTTGGAAGTCCAAACTCATTGACGTTGACCGGTCCAGATGGAAAAACAATCAGTCTGGAGATGGGGAAGAACTTTGAAGTTTGCTCATTTGGAGGCTCTGGAAAGATTGAAGGAGAACTCGTCTTCGCTGGGTACGGAATCGTTGCTACTGATCTTGAATACGACGAGTACGACTCGATCGACGTCAAAGACAAAATTGTCATCGTCATGCGAAGAAACCCCAAGCAAAGCGACCCTCATGGCCCGTTTGCAGTCGGGCACGGAATTTCTCGACATGCAGGTCTTACTACGAAACTTAGCAGAGCGTTCAGTAACGGGGCCAAAGGTGTCATTTTCGTCAATGATCCTTATACCGTGAACTCAGAGAAGGAGCAGTTAGAAGAGCAAGTCGAAAAGGCCGCTGCGCAGGTGTCAAAATTAGAAAAAGAAAACGGGGACAAATCTGAACTCGAAACTGCACGAACACACCTCAGCCAAGTTAAGGAAATTCTCGCGAAGCATGTCGCTGACAAACTGATGGAGTTTGGATATGGCGGGACTCGCTCTGGAAAATCACCGGCAACGTTTCATATTTCACAAGATGTTTGCAATGAAATTCTGAAACCGACCTTGGGAAAAACACTCAGCGAAATCGAAGCTCAAATCGATGAAACTGGTGAACCTTTCAGCCGTCCTCTTGAGGGGTGGAAAGTTTCGGGGCAAGCGGCGCTTAAAATTATCCGTGTCCCGGTCAAAAATGTTATCGGAGTCCTCGAAGGGCAAGGACCGCACAGTGATGAAACAATCGTCATTGGGGCACACTTCGACCATCTCGGTCGCGGTGGAGCCGGATCTCTCGCAGCCAATTCCACAGAGATCCATAACGGAGCTGATGATAATGCTTCTGGAACCGCGGGCTTAATGGAAATTGCTCGACGTCTCGGCGAACGCAAAGATCCGCTTCCGCGCCGTGTTGTGTTTATCGCTTTCAACGGAGAAGAACGGGGGCTGCTGGGGGCGAATGAGTACGTAGACAATCCGATCTTTCCGTTGGAGAAAACTGTTGCCATGTTCAACATGGATATGATCGGGCGGTTGGATGAAAACAAATTGACAATCTTTGGGACGGGGACCTCGAAGGTTTGGGATGCAATGCTCGATAAATCAACCGAAGGAACTGGCATTGAGCTAATCAAGAAGACCGAAGGATTCGGGCCGAGTGATCACGCAGCCTTTTATGGAAAGAAGATTCCAGTGCTCCATTTCTTCACTGGAATTCATGAAGATTATCACCGTCCGGGGGATGACTGGGAAAAACTGAACGTTCCGGGGATGGCGAAAATTATTGAGATTCTGGAGAAGGTCGTCCTCGAAACTGCAGAGGCTGAAGTCCGTCCCGACTATATCAGTATTCCTGGAACCGCTTCTCTTGCAAGGTCCGGATCCCGTCCATACTTTGGAAGCATTCCTGACTTCGGTGAAAATACCGAGGGATATGCAATTTCTGGCGTCTCTCCCGGAAGCCCAGCGGACAAAGGGAAACTCAAGGGAGGAGATGTCATCGTCGAGTTGGATGGTCGTAAAATCGGTGGGCTGGATGACTTTGACCTCGCTCTTAGAGACTTTCGTCCCGGTCAGCAAATCAGCGTCACAGTTCAGAGAGATTCGAAGAAGGTTGAACTCAAAGTCACGTTGGGGACTCCGAAAAATTAGAGCATCTTTCGAGCTTTTTGTGTCCGTGGAGAGCAGGCGATCAAGTCGCGAAATTGATCTTCACGGACACCACTGATATTGAACTTGTTTGTACTCGCGCGAGCATAGCGGGTGATGATCATCTTCGGAGTGTTGATTGAGACTTCGATTGATTCAAACTCTTTCGTGGTCCAGCGATATCACTTTAATTACGACGAGTGTGCAGTCGTCGACAGGTTTATTGTCGAGTGAGAAATTCATCGCTTCGTTAAGGACAGACTGTACGATTTCATCAGCTGATAAGTGCCGTAAGGTCTGAACGAATTCGATCATCCTGGGAACTCCGAAACGATGACTGTCCTCGCCAATCATCTCAAAGATTCCATCGGTCGGGAGCAGGATGATATCCCCTTCATCAATTTTTGAGGTACTCAGGGTCATTTGTTCCTGCGAGACTCTGATGCCCAGTGGCAAATACTGACTTTTCAGCTTCACAACTTTGCCATTTGATTTCAGAATCCAACCCGGATGGCCCGCTGAAATGTAAGAGAATGTGCGTTGCGCTACCGAAAATTGGTAAGAGAGCATTGTGATGAACTGGTGCGGTTCCGTCGCTTGGTCCGTTCTGTAGTTCGCCGCTGCCATGAGCCGGGGAAGGCTCATTTTCTGCTCAACTAGCCCATGTAACAGACCGTGTAATTCGGTCATCAAAATGGCGGCCGGCAACCCATGACCACTGACGTCTGCAATCACACCGGTACAGGAACTTTCGTCGGACGTCAGAAAATCGAACAGATCGCCCCCTACTTTTTCTGCTGGTAAGCATGCGCCAGAGATTTCAACTCCACGGATCTGTGGAAATGATTGAGGCAAAAGTCGCTGCTGAATGGTCTCAGCTGCAAGAATTTCAACATGGGCTTGTTGCCATTTCCGTTCGGCTTGCAAGCGTTGGCTGCGCTCAATCGAATAGCGGACAGAGCGTGGGAGCGTCTCCTCTGAAATTGCGGATTTTCTTAAGTAGTCATCCGCTCCTGAACGCAAGGCTTCGAATCCTAGCTCCTTATCTTCGTTGCCTGTCAAGATGATGATCGGGACGTTGAGATTGAGCGCGGTGACTTTGTGGAGAATCTCGATTCCAACACCTTCTGGAAGCCCTAGATCGAGAAGGATGGCATCGTAAGAATTTTGGGATAAGAGAACCTTGGCCTCGCTTAAGGAACAGGCAACAGAGAGTTCAATCGAACCATTGATCGGGCTTGTTTCATCTTTTTGGAAACTCCGCCTGACGACGGCCACGTCCATGTCGTTGTCTTCAACGAGCAAGACGTGATACCTCACAATCTTGGTGTCCAGTTCCTGAGGACTCTCGACTTCCATCATTTCCGTGTCGCCCTTGTTTTCTATGAATGCGACATGTACTCATGTGTACCTTTTTTCGCATCCGTCACTCTGATCACGGAGACTCTTCCCCTTTTATCTTACGGAGAAGTGGCTTTAAAGGAAGTCTCAATTTTCAAGAAGTTCGAATTGCTGATTCGAAATTGAGCAGGTCTGGCATCTCTGGGCTTGCAAGATTGCGGTGTTGACCGGTTCAGAGAGAGGCTCTTGAGGTCGATGAATTCTCGGTGATGAGGTTGTTGTCAGTTCGAGGTCCGTCCAAAATTACTTTGGCTTCTGGTTGCGATTTTTTCTTTTCCGGATGTGTTCGTTTGCCGCCATTTCAGTTGCAATCCCTTCGTCGCCCTGAGATTTCATCCAAGTGATGAGCTTCATTTTGAGTTCGGAAATTTTCTCTTTGTGAGTCTCGTCGCTGGCCAGATTGTTCATTTCGAGCGGATCTTCAATAACATCATAAAATTCAATTTCTGGCCGATGTTGGTATCGATCAACCATCAATTTGGCATGGTCACTTCTATTTTGGGCAGCTTGGACCATTGATCGAAACTCGGCTGAACTTGTACAGGCATTTTGAAATTTTGCTTCGTGATTGAGGTTCAGGATGAGTTTGAATTTTCGCGAGCGGATCGAACGGATGGGGTAGAAGTCGGTTCCGTTGTTGATCCCTTTGGTTGTCATGACTCCGTAGACCAGATCTTTGTGATGATCGGTCTTGCCAGTCAGCACTGGTAAGAGGCTCTTTCCATCAAGTTCTTTTGCGGGCTTTCCATTTGCTGCTTCAACGAAGGTCGGAGTGATGTCGCTATAGTCAACCATTGCCGAGGTCGTGGAATTCGGTTTCACTTTTCCCGGCCAGCGAACAATCATTGCGGACTGCAATCCATTGTCGTAACAGGTCCACTTTGCAAACGGCAAGGAGTTCCCTTGTTCAGAAACAACCATGACCAGAGTGTTCTCGGAAAGTTGGTATCGCTCAAGAAGATCTAAAACCTGTCCGACCTGGTTGTCGAAATAACTGATTTCAGCAAGGTATCGACTGAATCCGTCTCGCATGACTTCTGTGTCAGGCAAGTATGGAGGGAGCTTCACTTTCCCGGGAGGATAAACCGAAGCATCTCCTTTGTTCCAAGGTGTGTGTGGTTCATTCGAACAGGCAAACAAGCAAAATGGAGTTTCTGAACTCGAACATTCGGAGAAGAGTTCTTCAACGGCCTTCATGTCCGGGTTTTTCTTGGCTTTGCTGTATTCAAATTTGAAATTCTCGCGGGGACCGATATGTGTTTTTCCTGAGAGGGCAACACGATACCCCAGCGGAGGAAGAAAGTCAGTGATGTTTTTGATGTGCCGATACGTTTGCGTATGGTTTGGATGGGCTCCGGTTTTTACGGGGTATTGCCCGGTGTAGATGTTGTGTCGCGTGGGGGAGCACATTGGTGCTGTTTGGAAGCAATGAGTAAACCGCATCCCTTCGGTTGCTAGCCTGTCGATGTTCGGCGTTTTGGCTTGTCCGCCGTAACAACCAATATCACGAAACGTACAATCATCGGCGATGATGAAAACGAAGTTCGGTTTCTCAGTTGCGGAGATGAGAGACGTCTGCCCGAGTGCGAGCAGAACAAGGAATCCACAAACAGCTTTGGAAGTCAGGGGCATACAGGTGGTCTATCAGATGGATTAGACATGGAAGAAAAACATCCCGGATCAGAAGGTGATCCGGGATGAAGGAGTTGGAGTTACTGGTTCAACTTTTCGACAGACTTGATGATCGTTTCTTCAACTTCCGGAGCCCAGATTGTTGGGAGCCCATAATATATCATCGAACCGCCACCTTCGTAGCCACCTTCGAGAAGGACACGCCGAGACGGAATGTATGCCATGACATCATTAGAGTATCCAGCAACCCAAACATTGGTGTTGTCCAGATTTTGGTCTCCATGTTCATCTTTGATTCGAATTGCATAGTCAACAACAACCTCGCCTCCCTGGAAGACCCAAGTCACATTCTTACCAAGTGACCAGACTTGAACTGGGTACGGGTAGTTTTGGCTCATCTCTTGACCGTTAGCGAGTCGGTCCAGATGCATCTTCGCACGCGATGCGACGTATTTGTTTGCGGACTTGGACTGGTCGACCAATTCCTCTTTTGTTGGCAGCGTAGCGAGAGCGAGATCGACTTCTTCGTAATTCGTTTTGAGTGCTCCTTTGATATCGTGCATCGGACCGTTGACCACTTTGGTGACTGCGTCGGCGAGTCGTCGACCGTACGAGTTCATCAATTCGACCGTTCGCCGTGGCAATGGATTTTGGTCTCCACCACAACCCGCCCAGAATAAGGCAACAGCCCCGGGGAATTCTTTTTCGAGATTGATTTGCGCGATCCCGCCGTAATCTCCGGACCATTCAAAAGAGCTGATTGTTGTTGAGTGACAGGCGTATCCAAAAACGATCCCGCGAATTTCGTCTTTCTTCTTCATGACGAGAACCGGGACGTCGTGGTCGCTTGGCCCTTTCAGTTCACCAGCTTTTCGTAAGTTGGGAACTTCAGGTTCCTTGTTGTTCCGACGATTGACTGCAAATGTGGCTTCTCCACTCCCCCATGAAAAACTTGCTTCTGAGCGATCTGCAAATGCTTGATCAACAGCTTTTAGAATTTGGGCTGTCAGAAATTTCGCGTAGTCGTCAACCAGTTGTTGATTCTCTTTGTCGAACAGCAAATAGTGCATCGGACTTAACGTCGATCCCACTACTGGTCCGGTATGAGTGTGTGATGTTGCAAGTGAAATCTGCTTACGTTTCAGGTTGTGTTTCTTCCCGATTTCTTTACAAATTTTCTGAGAGAGTGCTCGGTCGATACCGACGAGATCAAGTGTGATGAGAACAGCCTGATGTCCCGACTCGTCTTCGATCAGGATGGCTTTGGCCCAGAGGTCAGTCAGTTTACTCTCTGCGTGTTTCGATCCGCGGGAAGCGTATCCCGACATCGGCATCGGCTGCTGCGGAGTGATATTGGACTTTGCGACACCACCTTTCCAACCTGCAGCGGCTGGAGAGACGCTCAGTATGAACGCAAAGCAGATCAGGGAGAGTGAGCGAAAACTAAACGACATGAGATCCCTTGTTGTTTTAAGCCTCTCAAAAGGATATTGAGCAGACAGATGAATGGAGGAAAAAATGGAAGCCTTTGGAATGATTCACTCTAACAAAACCTGAACGAGACTTTGAAACCATTGTGAATCAGCATGATTCCCGAAGTTGCGTTCGACGGTCTTATGGTTCCCGAAGCGTGATTGAATCGAGTTTAATTGTTCGACCACCGTAACGTGCAGGAGCCGTCCCGATGAAAATGCTGCCAGGAGTGTAGTTCTCCAGAATGAATTTCTGCGTAAGGAACTTGCCATTCATTTCAAGTGAAAGAACTTTGTTGAGCACGCGGATTGTGATTTCATCCTTCTTGCCTAGTCGGTGGCTACCGATTCCGGTTCTGGTAAGTGTCTTGCCAGCTTTCATTTCAAGAACTCGCCACGCATCATTTCTGACAAGCTGATCTTGATCGATTCGATACCCGGCTGAAGTTTCCTGATTCCAGCCGACCAGGCAGTAGAAAATTCCTTTTTCAGCAAAGTTGCCCTTGAGTGTCAGTTCAAAGTCTTCAGCGTGATTCACGACCTCGAAAGCGTTGACTTGTTTGGGGGTCGATTTCACTTGAGATCCATCAATTTGCAAAGCGTGCGTTGCAATGACAGGGTCCCCCTTACTCGTCATGCCGATGGTCGGGAAGACCTTTGGTGCTGTCACAGGTCCTCCGGGAAACAGCGTTTGAAGTTTTGCTTGGTCGTAAGACGTCGGTTTGGGGCCTGCTGTCGACTCGAGCGTTGTTCGCTCGGAAGGAGTCTCTTGAATTGTAATTTTTGAGAGCCGAAGGACTTTCCCCGCGTACCGGTTTGGTCTTGTTCCGAAAATGATGTTGCCCGGTCGATATCGTTCGAGTTGATGGTCTTTCACGATGGGAGAGTCGTTAAAGCTCACCGAGAGTAACCCGTTATTGACGGCCACTTGCAAGTGGCCCTTTTCAATTCGTTTGTCAGCGAGCAGTTTGTGAGCTGAAAAAACTGCTCCGTTTTCATACTCGTGTAGCCACCAGTGCCCGTAATTCACGAGTCGATCATAACTTAAATAGAGTCCCGATTGAGTTTCAGGATTCCAGCCGATCAAGAAGTACATTGTTCCTTTGACTGCGAATCCCCCATCCATGCGCAGGTCGAAATCAGAAACAACATCACTTAGCTGAATTGCTGTCGTTTCCTTGTTTTTCGTGAGCAAATCATCGCCATCCTCAACAAATTCGCCGTTGACTTTGATGGACCTGAACTTCATTTCAGTCAGTTGTGTCAGTCCCTCACCTGGGAAGATCTGTCGTTCGCGGCTTTTCTGAACTCTGTTCCTTGTTGAGCGAGTTCGGGAGTTCGAAGAAGCGTTGAGGTCGGTCATCGCCAAAGTTGAATGACCAGCATCGAGTTCGAATTTGAAGTTGCCTAGAAAGCTCATCCCTAATAACGGCTCAGCGTTAACTGCCTCAGGGCCGAGGACAGCACACTCAACGTCCTTTGCGATGAACTGACCGATCCGCACAGTTTTTATATTCACCTTCCGGCCGGTAATCGTTCGGCCATCGGCAACAACCAGGCGGATTTCCGGATCGCTTTTTTTCGGCTCCAGGCCCAAGGCAAGCGCATCCTTGTGTGGCAACGCGATCAGACTGGCTCCTGAATCGACAACCATTTCAATGGCTTTGTCTTCGTTGATCGTTACGGAAGCCCAGAAAGTGTTTCGATCTCGCCGAAGAGGAATCTCGGCGGTCAGGACATCGTCTTCGAGACTCGCCAGCTTTCGCAAATTAGATTGAAAGCCGGAGGTCGGAGCCAACTCAACATTCGTTCCTTCAGCCTCATTGTATTTGCGAACAAGGCTTGCCACGACTCGATCAACGTTCTTGTATTGAGAATCAAGACTGTCCGCTAGCTTCCGCATCTCCATGATGTGGTTCACAAATTCATCACGTGCTTTGCTGACTTCTGCATGGACTTCGACTTCGAGTTTTTCCAGGCGTTCCTTCTGCTGATAAGCCAAGCGTAATCGGCCTTCCAATGCGTTAATCGCTCCGACTAGCCGATTGTTGGTGACCACGTCGCTGACGTTTGCGAGTTGAGTGTTCAACTGGGTAAGTTGCCGGTTGTAGTTTGTGATCTGAGCGTCTAACCGCCGGAAAGATTTCTTGAAATCTTCCTGCTTCCTTTCAGTGGTGACCACACTTCGGCGAATCTTTGAAACGTCTCGAATCTGACGATTGAAATCGATTTCCGCAGCGAGTATTGCAGCCGATGAACTGATGCGAACCCCCTTCTCTTTCAGCTGATCTTCAACGTCACTTGCAGCGAAACCAGTATTGCTAAGAGCTGAGATCAGCAGTGACGAAAAAAGAAGCGTGAATGAGAATCGGTACATAGACATTATTGTTTCCGAGAAGCTGCCCGAGCGAGAGGATCACAATATCAATCTTAGTTGATGTTGCCACTCCAAAAATAAAGCATGACTCACCCCGAAGCAAGCAAGAGAGCGGGGATTTCGGCCCAAACTTCGCCGGACACTTGAAGTGTCCGGCGAGAGCTCAACAACGAAATCATTCATCCCTTTGCGAAGCGGTCGCATCTTCGAGCTGTTCGAGAAGATCTTTGATTTCTCGATGAGCCCCTTGCGATTGAGTGACGACCAACAGCCCCGGAAGGACTTCGATATCGGCGGTCGGGGGATCGGCATAGTGGAGCATTTCAGTTCCAGAGATCATGGTGTGGACGGCAGCGACTGCTCCACTGGAGAGAAGTTGCCCCATCGTCTTCAGGCTGGCGAGGTCAATTTCTGTGGATGGTTCTTTCGATTTTCCGTCAGCGCTTTCGCCTGTTTTCACTCCTGCAAGATCAATGCTGATGTTTGGGATCTCGATACTTTCGGGCCAATCAGCTGAGACTTGATTGACAAGGCTGTTGACCTGGCTGCGCCAACTCCAGGGGCGGATCGATTTTGTGATCACATCGCGTAATGCCTCGGCATCAATTCCTTCCAGCTTCGCGACAGGATAGACCTTCGTTGTCTTCCGCAGGTTGGAAGCCAGCACTGTTGTGATGAGCACATGGTCTTTTTCGTGCAGTAATGTGAGATCGTAAGCATGAGTTGGA
The DNA here is from genome assembly GCF_007744255.1 of Thalassoglobus polymorphus. Classification (GTDB taxonomy): domain Bacteria; phylum Planctomycetota; class Planctomycetia; order Planctomycetales; family Planctomycetaceae; genus Thalassoglobus; species Thalassoglobus polymorphus. Next base: position 2,283,809 of record NZ_CP036267.1, read on the forward strand.
GCAGCAGGGAGTCCCATCCCTTCATTCACGTTCATAACATCAACAATCGTCGTGACATGATCGAGTACATGAAACAAGACGGACTCGAGGGATGCGTTCGTTTGGTTCAAGCCAACTGTGGAAATTTCTGTATCCAGAAACAATTCGATGACTCGGCTGTTGAGTTGGAGCTGTTTCTTAATGTCTTCCATTTCGGTGGCTGCTGCTTCCGCTTCACCTGCTTCATCCGCAGGTTCTGCAACAGGTTTATTTGCCTGATATCGCGTAGCTTGAGGAGTACCATTTTCCGGGACGGGGTATTGCGCATCACCGGCATAGGTCGGAACGCCTGACACCGGTTGAGGTGGATTGGCTTCTTGATATACGTTCGGGCTGACAGCCTGTGGAGCTTGAGGATATGAAGTCACAGGCGCGTATGCTCCTTCACTCTGCGTCAGTGTTACGGCTGTAGAGGTTGGGGCTAACTGAACTGCAAATGGGATCTTCATTCCGGCCTGCGAACCAGCATTCGCATGAGGCTTGCCCGGAATTTCTCCTTCGGCAACAAGCCTGTATTCACGTTCCACTGCCATCATGCCGGCAAGATTTTTGTCAACGCGGACTTGAAGACCATGCGTTTTTGCGACTTGCTCGAGAAGTTCACCAAGAGTCACTCTTTGTTCGTTGAATTCGAGTTTGCATGGCTGTGCGAGTGCAGCTTCGACGTCCTTTGTGACGTTCTGAGTTTTCAGGCGGCCCCGCTTTCGTGCAGCTTTCTCTTCTGCTTTTAGAAATGATCCGGTATTGAATAGCGTGGCTGTCAGGATCGCAAAGCAGATCAGACTCCGAGTACTCTTAAGAAAACAATTCATTCGCCCCTCCGTGATGATTGTTAAGAGAGATTGGTGTTCGCTCCCTCGATTTGAAATCTGACTCTACCCGGATTTGAGTCAGATTCAACCCCGAAATAACTTGAGAGAGAAGATTTCAATTGACACGGTCATCATTTCGACTGACAATCTCTTCTTGTCTCAGGAATCTCAAAAACCAGGAGGGCGACATGTTTCAAGTTATCTTTCGAGCGACCACACTCTGCTTTTCAATCATCGTGGTCTTCTCGCAAAGCGGGCTGGCACAAGAGCCTTCTACGAAACCTGCCACCTCTGCGGCTTCCGAGTTTACAGTAGAGAAAGAAAGTGAGAAGGAAGCACCAAAGGAGGTCGACGCAAAAGAGAAATGGCAACCTGCCATGCGGCTATTTCTTAACGAAGCATCCGGAGGGCAAGCGAGTCTCGTATCTCAAACCGCTCACGTCGCTCAAACAAGGATGGTGATCGAAGAAGTCAGGCAAGGGAATAAGACAGTGAAAGTCCCTCGGCGAGTGACCGCTTTCGCTCCAAAATCGATCGAGGTGGTGACACCAGGCGCAACACTGATCGATTGCGATGATGTTGATGTGCGAGTTTCGCTCACCGAGGACGGCACGAAAAAGTTTGAGCTCGAGATCAGTGCTCAACTCATTCTGCGATACGGAGCCACGGTCATCGAAGCGAGTTCTGCACAATTCATTGATGGGAAACTGACACTCACCAATGCAACGGTCGAATCAAACGGAGTGAAAATGACCAGTAGCGAACTGGTCATGGAACTTGCAGTCGAAAATTTGCGAATTGGAAGCGTCGAGGCAGCAGGCGCAGCTCCGGTTCTGCAACCTGCCACGCCATTTCAAGATCCCAACGCTCAACCTTTTTATGACGGGAGTGCCCCAAAATTTCCATCAGCTTCAATCCCTGTTCCCGCCTATAGCGATCCGGGATTGAAACCAGCGAATCGAAATTCACTTCAGCCAAAGTCGGTCCCGGGATCGTTACCGGAGTTCAACACAAATTGAACCACAAGCCTGATCCTGAAGCTGACTCACGAAGATTGATTATCGCACCAAGTCCAATTGAAATACCACTTCAGCGTCAAATTGACGATCTGGAGCATCTCGAAGCGGGACCACACCGGCAACACGGGCGTTGATGTGGTCGGTGACAACGACATGCACACCGGTCGTCAGGTTCATGATATCTCTGCGGCTGTCGAAGCCACCCACGATCACATCGCTTGTCGAGTTTTGACCCACCGATTGAAAAGCAATGTTCTCGAAGTCTTGTCTTTGGCCTGTGTAGTGGTATTCGACGATTCCAGCTAAGCCTTTGAATAGATGGTTGTCCGGGTAGCGAGCTAACCACCAACCGGCACCAACATCCAGGTTGACGACGTCCGGGATGTCGACTTTCCCGACTCCACCGGCATTGCGATCTTCAACAGCGATTTTGTCTGTTGAATAATCGAATTCCACGAACCCTTGAATGAACCAGCCTGCTGGACTTTCAATGAGCATGGTCATGTATGGAGAGAAATGAAGTCCAGCATCATCGACCAGGAATGTCGCATCGCCAAGATTGACTGATGCTCCTTCAGACGTTGGGAACGTGAGAGCAAAACCACTACTGATCACACCAGAAGAACGTGGTCCGTACCAGTCGAATAGAACCTTCTTCAAAATCATCGAAAGGTTTCCGGTCGGATCGTTCGTTCCGAACGAAAACGCGGTTGAAGTTGGATCAGTAAACCCGGGAACTTCGTAATCAACCTGAGTCACCAATGGCAGTCTGAATTCTACGGACATGTCTCCGTAGAGGAATGTTTTTTCAAGACCGAGAGTAAAGCGATTCTGGTGAAACTGATCTGATCGCACAACGGGATCGAGCGGGATCATATCCATGTCGACGTCATTCGGATTGACCGTCGAATTCGCAGAATAAGCGTTGTGGAAATGATTGTAAGTAAAGTAGAAACGATCTCGCGGGATCGCACTGTTGTTTTCTGCGACTTTCGGAACACGTCCCGATCCGGGGATATCGAACAGGCCTTGCGAAGTTTCCAGCGACCCCATTGTCGTCGTCGAAAAGTTGACGCTTCCGGTCCGTCCGAGGAAGTCCCCAATCATGTTTGGAGTGTCAAGAGACTGGGGTTTCTTCGCCATTCCAAAACCCGGCGCACAATTTTGTGTCACCCAAGGAGTGAAGATCGCCTCTGGAGAATTCGGATCAAGCTGATTCTGGTTGATGATCAGCGGAGCGTTCTGATTTGCTTCAGGCTCAGCGAATTGATGATCCACCACTCGAATTCGGCCCTCAGGTTGCTCAAAATCCTGAGCATTCGCAATAGGCGAAAGCATCAGGCAGGCAGCTGTCGGGCCAGCAAGACGGAATAGTTTTTGACACAATAAACCCCAATGCTCACGCATCGTCGGTTCCCCCCAGACGAAAATCGATTGCGAATCTCTGAAAGCACAATTTGCGCACTCTCTGTATGATCGTTATAATCGTCTCCTTCTGTCCGGTAGCATCACTGAAAACTGATAGAATCACTACAATCTGCCCGTGTCAGCTGACTTATCGAGCGCAAAACACCCTATTTCAATCCCAAAGATTTTTCTTCGAATGACCGCACAAACTCAACTCTCTAAACAAATCGCCCAGATTCTTAACGTCGACGAACGCCAGGTTCAAAACGTGATTTCCCTGCTTGATGAGGGAAATACCGTTCCGTTTATCACGCGATACCGGAAGCATCAGACTGATGGTTTGGATGAAGTGCAGATTCGCGAAATCGAATCCAAGCTGAAAGATCTCCGTGAAATTGAAGCAATGCTTGAGCGGATGCTGAAATCGATCGATGAGCAAGGAAAGCTGACTCCAGAACTTCGCCAGCTTTTCGAACAGGCCGATTCGAAGAAACGGCTGGAAGAGCTTTTCGCACCCTTCAAGAGCCGTCGAAAAACGCGTGCTGATGAAGCACTCGAACGTGGGCTGGGGCCACTTGCAGAAGCTGTCTGGACCGGACGTGTTGGGGATGCGGACCTCAAGAGAGTCGCTGACAATTGTGTCGGAAAGCATCCCGATCTGGTTGATGTCGATACGGTTCTCAAAGGGACAGCCGATATTCTCGCAGCTCGTATTGCCGAGTCGATTACTCTGCGCGATTCTGTTCGCCAGATTGCGAAGAAAACGGGCCGAGCGAAAACGAAGCTCGTCAAAGGAGCGGATGACGAGCAAGTCTTCGCTGACTATGCAAACTTTGATGGAGCACTGGATCGCTTGCCACCGCATCGCGTGTTGGCGATCGATCGAGGAGAAGCCAAGAAGGCACTTCGAGTCAGCATCAATTGGGACAATGACCGTGCTTTAGTTCAAGCGAACTCTTTGCTTCGGCTCGGAACACACAAAGCGCGAAGCTTTCTTTCATCGTGCAATGAGGATGCTTTGAAACGTTTGATCAATCCTGCGATTGAACGAGAAATTCGGCGCGACCTGACCGAGAAGTCGCAGAAGCATGCCATCGAAGTCTTCAGCAAGAACCTACGAAGTTTGCTCATGCAGCCACCACTGGAACGGCAAACCGTTCTTGCCATCGATCCCGGATTTCGGTCCGGCTGCAAAGTGATTGTTCTCGATGAAGATGGAACTGTTCTGACCAACGATTTGATCTATGTGATCGGCAAAGATGAGAAAGAGCAACAAGGGAAACTTGCGAAGCTGGCAGAGACTCATGCCGTTGATGTAATCGCCATTGGGAACGGGACCGCTTCTCGCGAAACCGAAGAACTCGTTGCGAAGACGATCAAAGAACATTCGCTCAGCTGTAAGTACGTCATCGTGAATGAAGCGGGAGCGAGTATTTATTCTGCCAGCGAGGTGGGGCGAGAAGAATTTCCGGACTACGACGCAACTGTGCGCGGCACGATTTCCATCGGCCGCAGATTGCAGGACCCGCTCAGCGAACTGGTCAAAATCGAACCGCAACATATCGGCGTCGGGATGTATCAACACGATGTTGCCGAGAAGCAATTGCAAACATCTCTCGATTCTGTTGTTGAGTCCTGCGTGAACAATGTCGGTGTCGACTTAAATCGTTCGAGCGTGGAGCTTCTCAAGTATGTCTCGGGTCTGAATCGCACGAGCGCGAAGAATATTGTTAAGTGGCGAACGGAAAATGGACCGTTTCGGTCTCGTAGCCAACTCAAGAAAGTTGCTGGAATTGGCGAGGTCGCTTTTACGCAAGCTGCGGGGTTTCTCAGGATTCCGGACAGCAAAGAACCGTTTGATGCAACCTGGATTCACCCGGAAACTTATTCGCTTGCTGAGGCTTTCCTGACGCGATTTGGTCTTTCGAAAGAGATGGTTTCAAACGGGAAAATTCCAGGTGACATTCGCCAGAGTCTCACAACGGCGAAGCCCGAGGAACTTGCCAGCGAAATTTCATCAGACTCTTACACAATCGAACATCTGATCGACTCATTGCTGCGACCTGGTCGCGATCCTCGTGAAGACCTTTCCGGTCCGCTCTTTCGATCGGGAGTCCTGAAATTGGAAGATCTTCACCAAGGACTAAAGCTGCAAGGTGTCGTCACGAATGTTGTCGACTTTGGAGCCTTTGTGGATATCGGTTTAAAGAATGATGGTCTGGTTCACATCAGTAAAATGTCGGACACGTTTGTCTCGTCACCATTTGATCATGTGAATGTGGGTGACGTCGTGACGGCGTGGGTTGATCAAATCGATCTCGATCGGAAACGAGTCGGCCTGAGCTTGTTGCCAGTCACGAAGGATTGAGAATGACCTCTACGATTCGGGAATTCTCCTATTCTTTATGGTGACGTGATTGAACATTCATAAATTTGTGAGAGAGTGGTTGTTTCAAGGCGAGTCTCTCACAAAACTTTAATAGATGCTGATACGACATGAAATTTCTTTTAACGAACGACGATGGATATCTGGCCGACGGAATTGCAGCTCTCAAGGCAGCTGTCGAATCTCGCGGAGAATGTACGGTTGTCGCCCCGAATCAAGCTTACTCGGGGTGCGGACATCAAGTGACCGATAAAAGCTTGATTCGCGTCGAGAGTGGCGGTCCCGGGATACACATCGTTCATGGGACACCTGCAGATTGCAGCCGTCTGGGGCTTCTGCAATTCGCCCCCGATGTTGATTGGGTTCTTTCGGGCATCAATGAAGGGGCAAATCTTGCGGGCGATATTTTCATGTCGGGAACCGCCGCAGCAGCACGAGAGGCAACTCTCTCCGGGAAAAAAGCAATTGCATTTTCGCAATACCTGCGGAAGCCGGAGTACATGCAAGATTGGGAACGGACCACACGCTGGACGCAGCAAGTGTTGGACGTCTTGTTCGATTTACCTCTTGAGGCAGGACAATTCTGGAATGTCAACTTCCCTGCCCTGCATGAAAGCGAGCCTGATCCAGAGATCGAATTCTGCCCGCACGACACAAGCCAAGTCGACCTGAAGTTCGAATGGAATGACGAAGGAGCGATCTATCGCGGCCAGTTCCGTAACCGAGGTCAACGTCCAAAATGTGATGTCGCGGTTTGCTTTTCCGGAAAAATTTCAATCACAAAACTTGCTCTGGATTGTAGCGTGAATTGAAACCGAGCAGATGAGACTGCGGCAATCACTTAACCGATCTATGGTGTCAAGTCGTTTGCAAACTCAAGACATTGATATTCAACGGCTCGAAAAGCATCGGGAATTCGCTGGCAGGTTCCAGGGAAGTGCTGAAAAGTTCCTAAACAGTTTCTCGACGTCATGACTTCACGACGTATACTTATCGTGAACTGATCATGGTCAAAGATGAGAGGCGAGGGAACCGATGACGATGGAATCAATACGTCCCAGCATCGCGGAAACATCATACAGGATGTTTGATCGGCCTCTGCACCCAGAGCTGTTTGACCCGGTCATTGTCGGGCGAATACGCTCGGAGCAATACGACATGACCGTCGGTCTTTGCGAGGGGGGATACTATTTACAGTTTTCTTCTGGAGGTCATTCTATAGTTGAAGTGACCGCTCCGGACCGCCAGCAGCTTTCGACGTTTGGCTTGCAGCGAACCTACTTTTACAACGAGCAAGAAGAGATTCTCCACAAATCGAACGTTCCGTTCCTGTATCATTTCGCAGGCGAAGTGGATGTCGTGGAATATAGTGTCTTCACGCGAGTTCAAATGGAACTCGAATCAGAAACCTCGAAGGTTTTTCTGTCTCATCAATTCCCTGCTCCGAATCGCTTACTGCCCGGAGCTTTGAGTCTGGTTCGTGTCGAAGGAAGTGCCCGAATGCTGTCGGTGCATACCTTTCACACATTTCCAGTCGATCTCGCAGTTTTGCGAACACAAACTCTCATCGAGCTGGATTAAAATTTCGTTCCCAATTTCGCTCCCAATGTGGTTTTGGGGTTGGGAAAATAAACGTGAGATTTCGCCTTCTGCCTCGCGATTGGCAGTTTAAAAAGTGTTGAATCTGACCTGTACGGGGACGACACGTACCAAATTGCTCTAAGTGTCTCTCCGAGCGACATCCTTTGCAAAATTCTCAAGGGTTGTCTTCTGTGCTGGGACGTTCGATACTACGAAGTCAGAACTGGTTGAAGACCGTTTTCAACTCTGAATTCAAGACCGACTCGCGGACGAACCAAGCCGATAATAATGCCGATCACATCGCCGACCACAACATCTGAATTCATTCATCGTCTGAGGCAAATTTATACTCCCGAAAATCTTCTCTGTTCCGAAGATGAGTTGATTGTCTACGAGTGTGACGGATACGTCGTTGAAAAGCGTGTCCCGGATGTGGTGGTTTTCCCAACGTCAACTGATCAAATCGTTGAAACAGTCAAGCTGTGTTGCGAATTCGACCTTCCGTTTGTCCCCAGAGGGGCCGGGACGAGTCTTGCGGGGGGGACGCTGCCGGTCGGTGGTGGGGTGATGATTTGCCTGACGCGGATGCGGCAGATTCTTGAGATCAATGAACGTGACGGATACGCTATTGTTGAACCGGGATTGGTGAACGTTCATCTCACACAACGACTCAAAGGGACCGGACTTCACTACGCACCTGATCCTTCTTCTCAAGGTGCTTGCACGATTGGTGGAAATGTTGCGACAAATTCCGGAGGGCCGCATACTCTCAAGTATGGAGTGACAGTCAATCACGTGATCGGTCTGGAAGTGGTTCTTCCAAATGGTGATTTAGTCCAATTGGGGGGACCATGTGAGGATTTACCTGGGCTTGATCTCACAGGTCTGTTTGTCGGAAGTGAAGGAACATTCGGGATTGCTACCAAAGTCTGGGTGAAGCTGACTCGAAATCCCGATTCATTTCGGACAATGCTTGGTGTTTTCGAAACAGTCACTGCAGCGACCGAGGCGATTACCTCAATCATCGGAGAAGGGATTATCCCTGCTGCTCTGGAAATGATGGATCAGGGAATCGTCGGCGCACTTGAAGAAGCTTTCCACTTCGGTTTTCCACTTGATGCAGGAGCGGTTCTGTTGATCGAAGTGGATGGGATGGAAGTCGCGGTGGATGAAGAGAAGCAAAAGATTGTCGACATTTGTAACGCACATGGTGCCCGCGAAGTTCGTTCAGCCAATACCGATGAAGAGCGTCAGCTTTTGTGGAAATGTCGCAAGCAGGCGTTCGGGGCGATTGGGCGTTTGGCTCCCAGTTACTGCACGCAGGATGGGGTCGTCCCGCGAACGAAACTTCCGGAAATTCTGGAATTCATTACTGAAGCGGGGCAACGGCACGACATCCGCATCGTCAACGTCTTCCACGCGGGGGATGGAAATATTCACCCGGTACTTCTCTTTGACGAACGAGACAGTGATCAGATCAAAAGAGTAATCGCTGCTGGCGATGAGATTTTGACAAAGTGCATTGAACTTGGAGGAAGTGTGACTGGCGAACACGGGATCGGTGTTGAGAAAATCAGTTTCATGGACCAACTTTTTACGAAAACTGACCTCGATGTCATGACGGAAATCCGCTCGGTCTTCAACCCTACTGGACGGTGCAGTCCCAGCAAAATTCTCCCCACCGCCGGAGCGTGCGGAATGGAACACATTGAAAGAGACAAACCGGGTCGGCAAGCTTCAATGTGATTCTTCGAGCTCTATTGTCCAGCCAAACGGCAAGACATCAGCGACAGCAAGATCTCGACGCATTTTACCAGGGAACATCAGTAGAACGGGACCATTGTCCCGTTCCGAGAGCAAACGACTCGACCGTGTGCCCATGAAGAACGCATTTCTCTAGAACCAGTCCGAAAACCTCTGGAATAGCCGCTTTCCTCAACGTTTGAGAGGGCAATTGCACGTTTCAGGACCAGTTCTAATTAAATTGCTGTTCGCCACGAGGGAGACCCGGACACCAATTCGAAAAGATGCTTCACACTGGCCTGACGGGACAGTGGTCCCGTTCTACAGTCACCCCTTCTTAAAGTTGTCTCGTATGAGAGCAAATTCAGGCTTGGTCGGAAGGCAGATCGCTGCAGGTCAGGTGGTCGATGAACTCCCTTGATTCTCAGGGGGCTATATCGACACTGAAGGCCAGTTCGAAAGATACTCTAAACCGTGAGAGCTGCGAGAGAGTGATGACCGCAGTAGACGAACAGGGATGACGAACAGGGAGAGAAGAAAGCTGAACCACGCCTGTTCGCTGAGCGAAGTGGTCTCATAAAGTGCGAAAGAGGGGCGGCCTCAAGTTGAAGCCGCCCCTCTCGTATACTCGAGGTCAGTGATCTCGAGGTCCTGAATTGCAATCAAAACAATTACGATTCAGGGAAGATCAAATAGTGATCGGAGCCATTCCCGATCTTTGATCTTCTTTGGTGGCTGCCAGCGACAGCCCGCCGACTGCCTAGGCAGTACCACCTCGTTGTTGGCTACTAAAATCAGAATCCACTTGACCACCTCCTTTCTGAATGAAACATCCCACCTCACCCGGCTCGCCAGATCCGGTTTGTTAGCAGGCGGATACCCTTCGGGCTGCGTGTCGCCCGAAACGTCGTAACAGCATTGTTACCTTTTCTACATTTTGGACAAGACCAATTTTGTTCGGTTCGCGAAAATTTCACATTCACTGCATTTTTTTCATTTTGTTTCAGCTGCAAAAATTGACTCTCAAAGATGGAGGACAAGTCTCCTTCCGTATCCGGTTTCACTGTGAAATGCACTTTGATGTGAAATGCACGTTGATGGTTAGAGCATCTTTCGAATTGGTTTCCGTTTTACGAATCTGTGAAGCGGTTCGCTGTTCACTTAGATGAACTCGAATATCCTGCATTCAGGTCGATTTGTTGATGGAAGTTCGGTTCCGAGTTCTTCCCATTTTGGACTTGTTTCGCAAGTCATGTGTATACAATGTGTTATGGCCGTCTCGTTGGCTTTGAGTTTTGTAAGGGGGACTCGTTGTCTTCTCTGAATTCTGCCAATTAAAATTTGACTGCATGAGAATTGATCCTGAAGATGGGATTTCAGTTGAATCAGTCTTACAATGTTGGGGACAGCTTCCTGTCTCCATCGTATGAAACTGCCAGCGTACTGGTTCAACGAAGAGTGATAGACTTCAATCGTCTGTCGTACTTTAGAAGAGCTACATGAGCCCGAGATTTTCATCTGTTGGATGACGCCTCGATGACCGGGGCGATGTTCGTTGAAATGATCTTCGTGACGGAATTAAAAGGCAGAGATGTACTGGAAGAAAGAGACTGGTGATTCGTTGCTCTTCGAGTGAAGTGCAATCGTGTTTCCGGGTTCATTCGAGCGTGTCAGAAACGCTCATCAGATTTTTGAAATCCTAAACAATATGTATATGGTCTTTACGTTCTGCCTCGTGGCAGAGAGTCTATGAAGCGTTCTTCACAGGCGGGAGAGCATTGAAGATGCTCTATTCGAACTCTTTTGAATGACCATTCAATCGATGGCGACCTTTCAAACTATGATGAAATCAAATCAATCACGACTTGCTATTTTTTCTCTTTTGAAGAGAACGATCTCGAAGGAAACAGTCGCACTGCTCCTTCTTCTCTTCGGAACAGGACCGCTCTCTGCTGATGAACCAGCAACAGTGCCGAAAATGAATGATCAAGAAAACAAGCAGGAAGTTGTCAGTACGTTTTCCATTGTTGCTTATGACCCTGCAACGAAAGAATGGGGAATCGGTGTCGCTTCAAAATTTCTTGCAGTCGGTCATGTTGTCCCATGGGCAAAGGCAGAACAGGGAGCGATTGCAACTCAAAGTTTTGCAAACACGACTTACGGTCCCGAAGGGTTAAGGCTTTTGAATGATGGAGCCTCAGCTAGCGAAGTTCTCAAGCAACTTACAGACGCCGATCCGATGCGAGCGAACAGACAAGTTGGCTTGGTCGATAAATTCGGGAACGCTGCAACTTTCACCGGTGAGAAATGCCTTCCTTGGGCAGGTGGAAAGACTGGCGAAAATTTTGCCTGTCAAGGAAACATTCTGGCCGGGCCAGAAGTGATTGAGAAGATGGCGAAAGCGTTCGAAGATTCGGAAGGTTCGCTAACCTGGAGGATCATGGGAGCTTTAGAGGCTGCCGATGAAGCTGGAGGAGATATTCGCGGTCGACAGTCCGCTGCCATTCTGGTTGTTAAAGAAGGTGCCGGATACGCAGGCTTCAACGACCGCATGATTGACTTCCGCGTTGATGATCACGAGACACCAATTCAGGAATTGGGACGTATTCTGTCGTTGAAGCTGGAACGTCCTGACTCTAAAAATAAAGACTCTGAAGACGATTCTGTTACAGAAAAGTCTGTTACAGAGAAAGCTGACACTAACAAAGCTGACACTAACAAAGCTGACACTAACAAAGCTGACACTAACAAAGCTGACACTGATAAAGCTGACACTGATAAAGCTGACACTGATAAAGCTGACACTGATAAAGCTGACACTGATAAAGCTGACGCTGATAAGGATTCAGAATGAGTGAGAGTCGAGCCACAGGCGCGACAGCTTGGTCGGTTTTGTTAGTGGTGCTCGGGCTGATATTCCCGCATAGGCTGCTCGCTCAGGACCCCGCTGATGATGCCGTCGAGAAATCAATCGCTCGGGCATTGGAATTCATCGCCAGCCAACAAACTGATCACGGTTCCTGGAGGACCGAATCCTGGGGCGATTCCTCAGCGATCACTTCTCTGGCAGTCATGTCTTACCTTGCTGCCGGTCATGTGCCCGGTGAAGGGATTTACGGTGAGCGAATCAATCGTGGTGTTCGCTGGGTTGTCGATCAACAACAACCGGACGGGATGTTGATCTCAAAGAAATCCAGCCACGGCCCGATGTACAATCATGGAATCTGCGCGTTAATGCTTGGTGAAGTTGCCGGCATGATGGATGGTGCCGATGCGATGGTTGTTCGACGTTCGCTGGAAGATGCAATTCGCCTGATTTTAGAGTCACAGGCACTCTCGAAAAACAATCGCCATCAAGGGGGATGGAGATACCAGACGAACAGCCGCGACAGTGATTTAAGTGTGACCGGCTGGCAGGTCATGGCGTTACGTGCTGCGAAGGATATCGGTTGTGATGTCCCTGCAGAGGCCATTGATGCAGCGGTTCAATATGTGAAAAACTGCTCCGCAAGGGAGAACGAGGGCTTCTCTTATCAGCCTGGAAATGCTCCGACATCAACATTGACCGGGATCGGTATCACCTGTCTGGAAGTCTGTGGAGCTCATCAAACTCCTGAAGCAATCGGGGGAGCAAAGTGGTTGCTTGAACATCCTCTTCACCAACGGTCCAGCTACTTTTACTACGGCGTTTACTATACTGGCGTTGGGATGTTTAAGATGGGTGGGAACATCGCTAAAGAAAATCATAAGCACCTGGCGGGGCTTCTTCTTCCACTTCAGGATGACGATGGAGGATGGACTCCAATTCATGGGAGCGAGCGTCAGGCGGGACGAATTTACGCCACTGCCGCAGCTGTTTTGGCGCTCACTGTGGAATACCGGTATCTCCCGATTTATCAGCGGTGAATCGATCTCTGTTCGGCCTCGATCACCCGGCCTCGACCATCCCGTTTACAATTGAATTGTTGTGACCCCTTTCGGAAGGTCGAAACAGAGAGTTGCTGTTTCAGGTGTCTGAAAAATGTGACCGGCTTTCAATTGTGTTTTCGACTGCACTCGTTTCAGCGGAATCACCTCACCTCGTGAAGTGATTTTGAGTGGTTGCGCCTCATTGGTTTTGAACTTCAATGTGAAGTCGGGGCAAGCGAATGGAGCGTCCAGTTGAATCGTTGAGTCATCGACACGAATCGTCGTCAACTCTTTCGCGGCCCAGTATCGGGCGATTTCGCTGAGCTTCATCCAGTGAAGTTGTTCTGGATACTTTTTGTGAACTGAATTCACGACCCGTTGAAACGCGTGGAAACCTGCTTTCGTTCCGTTGCTGTACATGCCCGGCCAGTGACAGAGGAAAAATCCTGGCTCACCACGTTCGATTAAATCGACGAGCCGTCCGGAACTCGCATCGGCTGTAGAATACCGATCTGGCTCAGGGGTGACATCCCCTTCCCAACCGCCGAACCAATCACCCGTCCCTGCAGGAATGTTGACAGTGAGATTGACTTGACTTGTTCCCAGCCCGGAGACATGTTCGACTTTTGGCTGCGTGCTTTCTTGTTCTCCAACGACGTACTTGAAGTAATGTGGAATCTCGGTTTGATACACATCGCGCACAGATTGCTGAGCTGCGAGTGAGAGCTCTGTTTTCACCATGTTGCCGAATCCTCCGGGCGTGGTGACTCCTTCGCATGGCAAGCCGCAGTTCTTCAGGATTTGCAATGCGTAGGCAAGGTACTCTGCGAGTTCGTCGACGCTCTTCTTTTCTTGTGGGTAGGAGTTCTCCATTGTTGCCGGGCTGATTTCGTCAAACGGTCTCCCTGTTTTGAGATCAATCACGCGAGTATGTGTGATCATTTCTGGGTGAATATCCCAGTTAGGGACCATCAACTCGCGGACAAGTTTTAAACTCTGTTGCAATGCCTTTCTCGGCCAGCCTGGAAGTTCTCGATCGACCCAGCCGACACAAGAAGGATAGGGAACGATACTGTATTTCCCTTTCACGCCATTCTCGGAACACCACTCTCCAAACTCTTGCACAAAGCTGTCCGGGATTTCACGTGGAAAGGTTTGCCACGGTTTCTGGTAGACAGCTCGGTCGGGGTAACAGCTGTGGAATTGAGGAATACAGAAGTGCCCCATGTTGACCAGACAGGTCGAGTCGTCGATGATGAATGTCATCGGGATGCGATCACGAGGATACAGAGTTTCGACCGCTGCGTCCTGTTGAGGTCGTTGTCCCAACGGCGATTGCGCGAAGAGCTGAGAGCCGAGTATACTGCTCGATGCAATGGCTGAGGATGTTTTCAAAAACAGACGTCGATCACCATGCCACATTACGTCGCTCCTTTTTGGTCCAGTTCTTGCGTTTCAATGTTTCACACTTTATGAGAGCGAAGAAAAATAAACGACCTGTCGGGGAAAATTTATCGTTTCAAAAGTCTGGACAATGTTTGTTGAACCTCTTCTTCGCATGGACCGGTAAAAGACCAGGTTTGCTCATAACCGCCTCGGTCGGTGTAGATGTGGTCCGGGCCAAAGTACCAGACTCCACATTCTCCGTAACCGGCGACGCAAACAAATGATGACTTGGGAGCGATCTGTTGTGCAAAAAGTTGAAACTCTACGAATGGTTCCCCCGGCAAATTGATGAGATCAATCTCTCCAATTCGCATGCGAGACGCCTGCACCTTTCGGTCTGCCTGCAAGCAGTCTCGGAATGCCGTATACATCGCCGCTTTCAAGCGAGTCGAAAATCTCTGATTGGTTGCGAGTTGTTGCTCGAGCGCAACAGGGTGAAAGGGGCCGTCGTCCCGGGGAGTGAAGTTGACCGGGATCGACTGCCAATAAACTTCATCATTTGAGAGAGATGAGACATTCACAGTGACATCGGTCTGATGATCGTTGATTTTTTGTGTGCTGCGAAGCATTGCATCATGCAGGTTGGCTGACAATTGCTTTCTGGCTGCACGAGTTCCATCGTTGTATTTGCCAACAGTCACATTGCCGCCGCATCCATTGAAGTAGACTTGAAAGACCCCTGTTTCCTTTTCGAACCGCTCTCTTGCGATGCCGACGGTATCCCAACTGATGCGGGCATCGCCATAGAAACTTTGCGGGTGAGTTGCGTAGTAGTGAAGCTGCGCGATGGAAGTCTCCCCATTGAAAAAGGTGACCGTACGTAGCCAGGGATCGATCAAACCTTCAGGGGCGTTTCGAATTGCAAGGTCACTGGTGAGACTTGACCGTACTCCAAGGCTCCCATTGTCTTGAGGGACGCGCCGGTTTGAGGCGACCTCACGGACCTCTGCACGCGTCCCAATAATTCTGCTGACCGATTGAAACTCTTCTTTGGCTTTGATGATTCCTTTCGATGCTCTGGACGCAATTTCTTCTGTGAATTGCTGATGTCGTTTCAATTCAGGACTTTCGTCACCGAATAAAACGCGCATCCCATCGGCGTCTAAAACGGGAGCGGTGTGCTGATGGAGTGACTGCAAAGCGACTTGGTGTAGTGACGTTCCCGCCGCTTGAGCCATTTTCGAACGAATCGTTTCGTCGCTTGAACCACATATCCCGCAATAATCAATCGCAGCGACGACAAATATCTCTTCGCCATTGCGAATCAGAACGCCTCGCATTTCGAGCGGGTGCTCGATGCTCTCGATTTTCTGCATGAACCCAACGCAAGGACCATCACCAATCGGCGGAGTGACATCGACGTGGAACGTTGCCAGTTGCAGGTCCGCAGCGAATGCAAAAGTGCATTGCAGACTGAAGGCGAAGAGCATCGAGAATAAGCGAATGTGAAAATTCATGGTGCGCTTCCGACGCGGGATCTCTGAGTGGTTCGTCTCTTACTGCGTTACAGCCAAGTCTCGACTGAACTCTTATTCATCGCCAGACGGTCCGTACATTCCGGGAACGGGAATGTCGTTCAAGCGGAGATAAACACAAAGATGTGCACGGTGGTGGATCGTGTGATTCAAGACCCATGTTCGGATGACGCCTGCTTTGGGCATGGTCAAGAGAGTTTGACCACCAGAGAGCAAGGACCACGACTTCGGGAATTCTTCGTCCGGCGTCGCTTTGATTCGTTCGATGGCTGCTGCAACATTGGCGTCGAATTGTTCGAGAATTTTCTGGCAACTTGTGAAAGTTTGAGATGAATGGGGTTCGCCATCGACAGGATTGATGTCCCACGAATCTTTGGTTAGCGTCCCTTCAACCCAACTTGAAATTTCGACAAGGTGCGAAGCGACCCATCCAATCGTGTTCGATTTTGGATGTGCTTTCCAATCCAGTTTGTCCTCTGGGATTCGTTCAAGCACTTTACGAGTCCCTGCCATTTCCTGTTGGAACTCTGGCAAAATTGATTCAGCGATACTCATCAGTAATTCCTGTTAGTTAAGGTTGGGAGAGAGTCTAATCGGTCAACACTTATTAGATCAATTTCGTGCTTTCATTGCCGGTGAAGAGATCGCTCTCCACGAAAAAATCCTGAATTCCACGAGGAGGAACAGTCACACCAGTTCAAACACTTCTCTTTAGTGCGGGCATTGCGAAGGCAACTTGATTAGCTGGCCTGATGGAATCAGTACCCTCCTCCTTGATTCAGAGTGCCATTCAAAATACTCTCCCTCATTCTTCAACCCAGAGAGACAAATGGATACCAACGCGAATCAACAGCGATCGATTCAAGAGCGGCTGAACTTCGGTCTCGACGTTTCTGCTCAGGCAGAGGCGATCGTCATGAAATACTTTTTGAATGACAAATTGCAAGTCATGCTGAAAGGTGATCAATCTCCCGTGACTGTTGCAGATCGCGGAGCCGAAGAGTTCTTGCGAGGGAAAATCGCTCAGGAGTTTCCCGACGATGCGATTATGGGCGAAGAGTTCGGGGCACAAGATGGAACCAGCGGATTCCGTTGGATCTTAGACCCAATTGATGGAACGAAATCGTTCATTCATGGTGTTCCATTGTTCGGAATGCTGGTTGGATTGCAGTTTGAAGGAGACTGCGTGGCTGGGATTTGTCGAATTCCTGCGACGAATGAGGTCGTCTATGCTCATCGTGGTGGCGGGGCCTGGTGGCAGCGAGGAGAGAGTGAACCTGTTCCAGCCAAAGTGAGTGACACATCAGAACTGAGTGAATCACTCTTCCTTTTCACAGCTGTCGAAGGCTGGCAGGAAATCGATCAATTCGAATTGCTGGGTGAGTTCTCAGCGAAGTGCCGACTGTCACGAAGTTGGGGCGATTGCTACGGACATATTCTGGTCGCCACCGGACGTGCGGATCTCATGGTTGATCCGCTTCTCGCTGAATGGGATGCGGCAGCCCTGATTCCCATTGTTGAAGAAGCTGGTGGTGTTTTTATGGATTGGAAAGGCGAATCGACCGCACTTGGTGGAAATGGGATTTCAGTCAATCCTCACCTGAAAGATGCCGTCCTCGCGATGATTCAGTAGTGCAATTTTATCGAACTGCTGTCTTCTTGGCTCAAAACTGTTAAAAACCATTTGAGAGAGACATTGTCCCGAGCAGGCGCCTGTACACTTCTCATGCACACTTCACACGTGCTCTGAAATAGCGATCAAGAACCTTTCATGAATGACGATGATAGCGACCTTTTAGAATCCGATCCGATTTTGAATGACTCGACCTGGGATCTGGTTCACCAGATTCTCGGTAGTCTCGATGAACTTCGGGTTGAGCCGGTGGACTATGACGGTCCAGGGTTGATTCTCGACTTTGGCGTCGATGCGCCGGGAAGTCTGGCAGCTGGTTTAGCCTTGGCAGAAGTCTGTACGGCTGGGCTGGCGGACATTTCAATTGTCCCGGGGGAGATGGGCGGCTTAGGGTGGCCACAACTCTTTGTTCAATCAGACGATCCCGTCGAAGCCTGTCTGTTCAGTCAATATGCAGGTTGGCAAATTGCTGTTGGGGAATATTTCGCGATGGGAAGCGGTCCCATGCGGGCAGCGGCCAACAAGGAAGAACTCTTCGAGAAACTTGGCTACAACGAAGAGGCATTCGGAGTTGTCGGCGTGCTGGAAAGTGGTCAGCTTCCAACTGCTGAGGCTGTCGAAGAGATCGCAAGTTCTTGTAATGTCGATCCAGACCAGGTTGCACTTTTGGTTGCCCCGACAGCCAGCATTGCGGGCAACATGCAAGTGATTGCCCGAAGCGTCGAGACGTCGTTACATAAGTTGCTCGAGTTGGGGTTCGATGTCGGAAGAATCGAATCGGCGTGCGGCTCGGCTCCCATTTCACCGGTCGCAAAAGACGATCTCACCGGGATTGGGCTCACGAATGATGCGATTTTGTATGGGGGGCGGGTGACGCTCTGGGTCAATGGAGATGATGACTCGATTCGCGAGATCGGTCCTGAGGTGCCTTCGTCGGCCTCACCTATTTACGGGAAGCCGTTTCTGGAGATTTTCGAAGCGGCAGATCGAGATTTTTACAAGATTGACCCCAATCTTTTTAGCCCGGCAGAAATTTTGATTCACAACGTTCAGACCGGTTCGGCATTTCATTTTGGTGGAATTGATCATAGCGTGTTGAAGAAGTCGTTCGGTTTGGAGTAATGTTAAGCATCTTGATGCAAATGATCGCGTGAAATTCGGAACACCAGGAACAATGTTCTCGTGATACGGAGTTCCCGAAATACGGATTCACCTTGTCGAATTATTGAGCAGGAAAGACTTTGGCAGAGACTGCATCTATTCCGGAAAGTAATCGAGATTTTTCAAAAGCCTGGGCGGTTTTTGGATTGGTCTTCGCCTGCTGGTTGCTGTATCAAGCGATCTTTGTCGGGGCCGGATCGGCGTACGTCACAGAGCTGGACGGTCAGTATTTTAATGCAACGCACAACGATTACGTCACCGGTTCGGCAGTTTACAGCCCAGTTCGCTCCTTAGGGATTTGGGTCTCTGCCTTTCTGACCCTATGTGTGTTTTCATTTTTGTACCGAGACAATCCATTTTACAAATTTTCTGAGTCGATTTTTGTGGGCATCTCAGCCGGTTACTGGATGGTGATCGGATTCTGGACGGTCGTGATTCCTAATCTGTTCGGCAAGATTTGGCCGAAATGGATTCAATCCTGGGCAATGCCGGGAGCTCCGACTGTCCGTGATGAAAACTGGTGGATGTATTTGATTCCGCTCATCCTCGGTGGCATGCTGCTTTGGCGACTCTCTCCACGTGGAGCATGGATTGCTCGCTGGCCGCTTGCTTTTATTATTGGTTCGACGGCAGGAATCCGGCTGGTTGGTTTTATTCAAGCCGACTTTCTCAGTCAGATTCGAAGCACAATTAAGCCGGTGATTGTCGTTCCTGAAGTCAGCGACGCCGTTGGCACAGTCGCTTCAGTTTCTCCGTTCTGGCAGAGTGTGCAAAACCTGCTACTTGTTCTCTCCGTTCTGTCAGCGGTCGTGTATTTCTTCTTTTCGATTGAACATACCGGGTTCGTCGGGCACGTTTCCAGAGTGGGCATCTGGGTGCTGATGGTCACCTTCGGAGCTGCGTTCGGCTATACAGTGATGGGCAGAATCGCACTGCTGGCGATTCGATTTGAGTTTCTGTTTGATGACTGGCTGTGGCTCATCGACCCGACAAATAACCGCCTTGGCGTATAACGTCTGAGGTTAGAGAAGTGCTACCGATGTTGAATGTCGACCAAGCTCTGGGTTTAATCAGAGAAACAGTTTCCTCGGCTCCCAAGCAAGCAAGTTCATTGTTAGATGCTTTGGGGAGTCGACTCGCTGAGAAGATTGTCTGTCCCGAAGATTCTCCTCCGTTTGACAAGTCGATGATGGACGGCTTCGCAGTGCGCAGTTCTGACTTGAGAATCGGCGAAATTGAATTTTCTAAAATTGGCGAACTGGCAGCTGGCCACGAGTCAACGCTCTCAATTGGCTCGGGACAAACCATTCAAATTATGACCGGTGCTCCGATTCCAGAAGGAGCAGATGTGGTCATTCCGGTAGAACAATCGAGAGAGCTTGGCGACTCACGAATTTGCCTGACCTTGGAAAGTGAAGTGGCATCTGGACGCAACATCCTTCGCCAAGGGACTAACATGCGAGTGGATGAGGATGTCATCGCGTCGGGTCAACTGATTCGCCCTCAGGAGATAGCATTGTTGGCGGAGATGGGGCTGGCACATGTTCCTGTTTACCCCAAACCTTCTGTTGCAATTCTGGCGACGGGAGACGAATTGGTCCCCGTCGATGCAACACCGGGCCCGGGGCAAATTCGCAACTCCAACGCCTTGATGCTCGCACAACAAGTGAGCGCTGCCGGGGCTGTGCCGGAGATTCTTGATATCGCCAGAGACAACCGCGAAGACCTGCGAGCCAAAATCCAGCAAGGTTTGCAGGCGGATTTTCTCTGTCTTTCGGGGGGAGTCTCAGCCGGGAAACTGGACCTGGTTCCATCAGAACTCGAAAGAGCAGGCGTCAGAAAAGTCTTTCACAAAGTCGCCATGAAACCGGGAAAACCGATTTGGTTCGGAAAACGTGAAACTGAACCGGCTTCAGAGTGCTATGTCTTCGGACTGCCCGGAAACCCTGTCAGCAGTATGGTTTGCTTCGAACTCTTCGTGCGTACTGCCCTTCAAAAATTCTCAGGAAGCCCAAATGCTTCGCCACAATTGCTGGAAGCAGAGTTAACGAAAAAGTTCGAGCAGCGAGGGGATCGTGATGTCTGGTTTCCATCGATTGTGGAAGCCGACTCGAATAAACTCCATTTGACGCCGACGAACTGGAAAGGCTCATCAGATTTGCGATCAACGATTCTCGCCAATTGTAGTGCCTTGTTTCCAGCTGGGATTCACACTTTTCAGAGGGGAGAGACTGTTCAGGTACTGCTCTGGTCTGGGAGTCGTATTGAGCCTAAACTGACGCACAATTCATAATAGAGCTGATCCTGAATTCTGAAATTGCTCTCTCAAGCATTGAGAAAAGTGGTGATTCCAGAGGTTTTCGGACTGGTTCTAGTTTTCTTGAAGTCGATTCAGGAAAGCGAACGCAAACTGGAGCAAATTATTGCTCCCGGTTTATGAATAGAATTCAAATTGACGTACCTGTAATCATCATCAGCAGAAACTCATGCCATGGACGACATGACCGCTTCGAAAGAGACAGCCAACGCTCCAGCCGGGGCTGCACAGGGCGAACGCATTGAGAAAATCATCTCTGCTGGTCGTCATACGCGTCCTGGTGGGTGGGGAACTGTCGTTCTCATTTCAATCTCTGCCTGCTTAACATGGGCGTCGTTTACTCCCGTCGATGTGGGACCGCTGGCGTGGGTCTGTCTGGTTCCACTGCTGATGCTCGCACGGATTGAACATCGTACGAGTCGGATGTACCGAAGTTTGTACGTCGTTGGTTTTGTGATGTGGCTCATCACTTTGCAATGGATGCGGCTCGGCGATCCTTTGATGTATTTTGCATTGCTGGCTCTCTCAGCGTACATGGCTTTTTTCTGGCCGATCTTTATCGCCCTCACTCGCAGTGCTGTGTGGAGATATCGCACACCTTTGTACATAGCAGCGCCCGTCTTCTGGGTGGGGCTTGAATATTTGAGAGCCTATTTGATTTCTGGATTCTCGTGGTATTACATCGGTCATACGCAACACAACTGGGTGGAGATCATCCAGGTCAGTGACATTTTTGGAGCGTATGGAGTGAGCTTTCTTGTTGTGATGGCAAATGCAGCCATCGCTCAGGCAATACCGCTTTCGTGGATTAGCAAGTTCCGACTTACCAGTGCTGAAAGTCTGGCAGCGGATGACGCAACGCCTCCACGTCGTCGATTTCAAGGAGTTGTCGTTTCTGTTGTCCTGGTCGGGATTGCACTTGGCTATGGAGTGATGAGGCGCAACCAGTCTGAGTTTACGCCGGGACCACGAGTCTCTCTGATTCAAGGAAATTTTCCTGCGTCACTCAAATCTGACCGGGAACAATGGGGCGAGATCTATCAGACTCACAATACCCTCACAGGACTCACGGTTCCGTATCAGCCTGATGTCATCATCTGGCCGGAAGCGATGTTCCGTTACCCGATGATGGAATACGACAAGACGATGTCCGATGATGAACTGGACACCGTTCATCCTATGCTTCGTACTGAAGACTGGAAAAACCGCAACTCGCAAGACTCACTTGTTGGACTCTCAGAGAAAACGGATGCGGCACTTGTCATCGGAATTATTGTCGCAGATGCGACGCGGGAAGGGGTTCAAAACTACAACTCTGCGGTGTTTGTTGAGCCGGATGGAGGGCTGCAAAACCGTTACGATAAAATTCATCGCGTTCCCTTTGGCGAGTATATTCCATTTCAAAGTCAGCTCAAAAACGTGCCGATCATTGGGAGTCTTGCCCCCATGCGAGGTGAATACGGAATCGATGCCGGAAGCACTGTTGAAGTCTTTGAACACAAGGACTGGCGAATCCTTCCCACGATCTGCTTTGAAGATACCGTTCCGCATCTGGTGCGAGGAATGGTGAACTCCGCTTCTGACTCAGAGAAAAATCAAGTCGATTTACTCGTGAATCTGACAAACGATGGCTGGTTTCATGGTTCCAGCGAATTGGATCAACATCTGATTACGAGTTCGTTTCGGGCTGTTGAAACTCGGACGCCAATTGTGCGGGCTGTGAACACTGGAATCTCTGCGATCATCGACGGTGACGGTGTCATTCGCGATCCAGAATACTTTATTGATCTGGATGCGAAGCTTGAAGATGTTGCTCCACGTGAATCGATGCGAGATCCCAAAACCGGCAAGTTCTATCGCCAGCTCAACTGTGCACTCGTCGCTGACGTTCCTATCGATGAT
Source organism: Thalassoglobus polymorphus (assembly GCF_007744255.1). Taxonomy (GTDB): domain Bacteria; phylum Planctomycetota; class Planctomycetia; order Planctomycetales; family Planctomycetaceae; genus Thalassoglobus; species Thalassoglobus polymorphus. The sequence goes on from NZ_CP036267.1 coordinate 2,306,639, forward strand.
CGAACGAGTCTTTACGTCCGATTCGGAGACTGGTTCGCTGCCATGTGTCTTGTCGCAACAATCGCAGTGGCGATTCAACTTTTGCCGCTGTTGCGTAAGCGTTCACAAGGTACAAGTTAGAGTCGTTTTTGCATTGATGTTCGGGTTTAGAGCAGTTTGCTCTACCGTGTGCCCGTGAAGAACGCGTTTCATCAATAGAATTGCTGTTCGCCACGAGGCAGAACCTGCAAACCAATTCGAAAGATGCTCTAGGACGGACACACGGCGGAGCAAATTGCTCTCATGCCTCGGAACTCTGACGATTTCAAGCGGCTTACGCTGCTCGTGCTTGCTTTTTGTTTTTGGGTAATCGCAAAGTGAACGTCGAGCCGGTTCCCGGTCCGTTACTGTTGACTTCGAGACGACCATTGTGGTCAACGACGATTCGATGGGTGATGGAAAGCCCGAGTCCGGTTCCTTTTCCGACTTCCTTCGTTGTAAAGAACGGCTCAAAAATCTTCGTCTGTTGTTCAGCTGTCATTCCCGCTCCGTGATCGGTCACGGAGATTTCAACTTGATCAGGAAGTTCTTTTACGGAGATCTCCACGGAGTTTCCATCTTCAGAGGCATCCAGAGCATTCGCTACTAAATTGAGAACAACCTGTTTGATTTCAGGTCCGTTCACCCAAGCGTGCAATGGGTCAGTTCTATCAACTGTGACTTGTTTCTGTTGATACTTGCTCAGGTGTCCGACCATTGAGGCGACTTCCTGACAGACAGCGACGATATCGTACAAGTTCCGCTCGTCGGCTTTTCCGTAAGAGAAATCAAGCAGTTTCTTGGTGATCGTCTCACAGCGTTCCGCCTCTGAAAGGACAAGGTTCAGGTAGTCCAGAATTCGCTTTCGATCCTTGTCTGGAAGTTGAGTCATTACGTCATCTGTTAAACGTCGTTGCACGCCGTTGATGGCATTCATGATGACCGAAAGTGGATTGTTAATTTCGTGTGCCACACCTGAGGCGAGAAAACCGACTCCGGCCAGACGTTCCGATTGAACAAGTTGCTTGCTGCGGTTTTTGATTTCCTCTTCTTTATCCAACTGGTCCTGCTCGATCTTGGCCGCCATCTCGTTGAATGTATTCGCCATTTGCGAGAGTTCGCACTGGGTTTTAACGTCCAAACGGTAGTTGTAGTTACCAGCTGAAAGTTTCTCGACTCCTTCGGTGAGCCCAAGAATCGGTTTGAAAATCCACCGCCAGGAGCAATAAATTAATAACCCTAAAAGCACCACTGAAAGCAGGCCGGTCGCGGCGACGACTCGTAAGTGAATTTGCTTGTCATCGCGAGCCTCTTTCAGACGCTCGCCCAATCGGTTCGATGGATCAGGAAGGCTTTCAGCGATTTCCGTGAGTTCGGCGACTGTCCGCGTCACCCCTCGAATATAGCCGTCACGTAAATCTGGGTCAAAAAGCAGGTCTCTTTCAGACTTCAGAGTTTCGAGCCTTTGATGGATCGTCCGAAACATGGAGAAGTAGGAACTCTCTTCAGCGTACCCCGGACGAAGATTGTCCGGGAGTTTCTGAAAAGCTTGCTCGAACTGGTCGATTCTGACAGTGACATTTGCAAGCTCTTGCTCAAATTGGTCGTGCTGTATTGTCGCTCGTTCAACTCGCAGTGCATGCGGCTTGCTTTCGTCTGGCAAGTCGACTTTGAATGGCTTGAGCAAATTCGCCAATGAAGCGATCAACCGGTCCCGGCTCGGCATATTTGTGATGCTGAGCTCAAGATCGTTGACCATGCGACTGTATGAGTTGATCCCGGCAAAGCTGCTGAATGCAAAGAGAAAGAGCATGAAAACAACCAACCCCAAGTTGGTCATCAGCTTGCGCCACATCGTGTTCGAGAGCAACATCGTTGAATCCCTTCATCCTGAGGTGACGTGCCGCCGTTCAAAAAGCAAACTCGACGCTGCAACCTCTGAGACATCCATTTGAGACATCCATTGTCAATGTAGAGAGAAGTTTAGCATTCTAAACTTGTGAAAGACACCCCATCTTCTGCAAGGTCCCTCAAAACTGACTCCCCCAAGCAGTGCTCGAACCCCTTGGCAGGGAATGAGTTGCGAGAAAAGTGAGAATGTCGACAGTATCCTCGACGTGCACACTTAAAACTTTACAATACAAGCCGTTACGCCCGAACTGAATCGTTGAGTTTCACGAAGTTTGCCGATCGATTTCGCAGACCGCTGCAGGGTATCCGTTCGCGACACCCGTTCACGACTATGTTGGATCAATTGGTCTTTATTTGTCCTGGCCTGCAGGATGGATCTCAATACTTGAAACTGGTCTCTCTAGAATTCAGAGAATCCTTCACGGCATGAGTACTGGAGAGGGTCTGTAGTCTGTTCAGTAATCATCAATTTCATTGACCATCGATTAACAACGACGATTTATTAACAACATTGATATTGATGGGGATTCAAGGTGCCCTGCCCTCGATTTGGGACTCGCCGTTGCCATTACCGTTACCAATTTATGATTGATTCATGTCAACCCACTTAGGACTTCACGATTCGCCTCCCTATCGAGATGGTTATCTTTCGATCGGAAACTTTGATGGTGTCCATCTTGGGCATCGCGCGATTCTGTCTAAGTTAGTCGAGAAGGCAAGAGCTGCGCGAACAACTTCCACCGTTCTGACTTTTGATCCTCACCCGATTCAGTTGCTTCGCCCTGAGTTTCTTCCGCCTAAACTGACGACTTTAGAAGAGAAGGCTGAACTCATTCAGAGTTGCGGGGTTGATCATGTTGTTGTTTATCCGACAGATCATTCACTTCTGGAGTTGGAACCAGAAAGTTTTTTCAAGCAAATCGTTCTGAACCATTTTCAAGCCCGTGGGATGGTGGAAGGGCCGAATTTCTATTTTGGAAAGAACCGGGCAGGCACGACAGAAACTTTGCAGCAGCTATGCTTTGAACATCAGATGTCGCTGGAAATCGTTTCGCCAACGTTGCTCGGTGAATTGATGGTTTCATCGAGTGAAATTCGCAGTAATTTGAAACAGGGACACGTTTCTCTCGCAGCCAGTCAACTCGGTCGACCTTATGCAATTTCCGGAGTTGTGATTCGAGGAGACGAGCGGGGGCGGATGTTAGGATTTCCCACAGCAAATCTCGGAGAAGTCGAAACTCAGATTCCCAAGCCCGGAGTCTACGCAGCGATTGCAAGGGTTGGAGAAAAGTCCTGGAAGGCTGCGATCAACATCGGCCCGAATCCGACATTTGGAATTGTCGTTCAGAAGATTGAAGCACACTTGCTTGATTTCGAAGGAGATCTCTACGGGCAGAAAATTTGCCTTGATCTCATCGAGCGTGTCCGTGACGTCAAATCGTTTGAGACGGTTGAGGAGTTGAAACAACAAGTCCGCAAAGACATTGAGCAAGTGCAGAAAATGACAAAGTGAAAAAAATCCTGAGAACGTTTTCAATGCTTTTGTGCCCGCGAAAATCACTTATCTGACTTCATGGACTTCTCGGCACGCAGATGAACGCGAACATCAAATTTGAAAATTTGATAGCGATGCCGGGGCTCATCTCTCAGCTTGTTAAGTCGCTGGGTGGCGATTCACTTCACCACGATTTTGGATTGCTTGTCCGATTTTGGCGAGCTGAGATTCGGTGAGGGATTGATTCATGGCTTGGGCTGTCTCTTGAATCTGCTCTGGCCGCTTTGCCCCACATAACGCTGCTCCAATGCCTGGTTGCGCGATGACCCACGCAATTGCCAGTTGGGCGACTGTCATTTCGGCCTCAGCTGCGATTGGGCGAATTTCGTCGAGAAATGCGTGTGTTTTCTCCCATTCTTCACCAACAAAGACGGGAAATCTTTGTCGTCCATCGTTAGGCGCCCACTCATGATCGCGTCTGATTTTCCCTGCCAGAAAACCTTTCATCAGAGGCCAGTATGGATTCACTGACACGTTGTTTTTCAGACACCAGGGAAGTTGTTCTTTTTCGATTTCTCGCTGCAACATGTTGTAGAACGGTTGATCAGCTGAGATTGTGCAAACCGCATGGAACTCTTCGTACTGAGGAATTTCTGTGAAGTTTGAGACTCCCGCAGCGAGAATCTTGCCTTCACTGAGAAGTTCACTAATCGCCCCCGCTGATTCTGCGATGGGGACATTCGGATCGGGAGCGTGAAGATAATAGAGGTCGATTCGATCTGTGTTGAGTCGTTGGAGGCTTTCTTCGCACTCTTTTTTGATTGTCTCCGGTCGAGCATCGCGAGCCTGTTTTTGATCGCTGCCCCAATGAAGTCCACATTTCGAGGCGATTACGATTTTGTCACGGACATCTCCCAGTGCGCGGGCGATCAGGCGTTCACTTTCCCCTTCATAACCGTAAATGTAAGCGGTGTCGAAAAAGTTGATGCCAGAGTCGAAGGCTGCTCGCAGTGTCGCCAGACTATGTTCTTCGGTGACATTCGTACTCGTGATCCCTGTGATGGGCCAACATCCCATAGCAACGGGGGAAACGTACAAATTTGAGTTGCCGATCTGTCGGTGTTCCATCTCATTCTCCCTGAGGTGAGCTACTTCGCTGACGGTCTTCGAAAAGTTTTCGTTTCTCCTGAGCCTGTTTCAGAAGTTCGGAAACTGTCTGGCCGTCATTCTCCAGGAGTGCGTTTCGGTATCGAGTCAGTTTCGCGATCAGTTGGTCAGTCACATGGACGAGCTGAGGGGCATTCTCAGAGAAGATGGCTGTCCAGAGTCCCGGATCGCCTGCTGCAACTCTTGTTGTATCACGAAAACCTGTCGCTGCAAAGTCGACGGTGTGATCATCGATTTGATCTGCAACAGCTGCTGCCACGAGATGGGGTAAGTGGCTCGTCATCGCCAGTACGTGATCATGCTCGCGTGGAGACATGAAGCGAACATCCATTCCAAGCTGGGTCCAGAATGAACTTATTGTCTGAACGACCTCTTGAGGGGAATGTTCAGAGGGGGTCACGACACACTTGCGGTTTTCATACAGACTCGCATTTGCGTTTTCAAAGCCTGACTGATGAGAACCGGCCAAAGGGTGCGAGCCAACAAAACGTGCAGCGATCTCTGGGTATTGGTCCAATTCCGTGCAAAGACTTGCTTTGACGCTTCCAGCGTCGGTGATCAATGTCGATGCGGGTGTGGCTTGCGCGACCGCAATCACATCCTCAGCGATTCGGCTCACAGGTGTACAGACCACAGCGATGTCGACGTTTTGCAGCTGAGTCACATCTGTCAGCGCGACATCAATCAGCTTCTGTTCTTTAGCAAGTTTCAAACGCTGTTCATTGCGCCCAATTCCGATCACATTTCGGGTGAGGCCATGTTTTTTGGCTGCCAGGGCGATTGATCCACCGATCAAACCGACGCCCACAATGGCGAGATTTTCAAATTGTTGAAGAGGGCGGGACATGCGGAGGATTGTACTCAGAGAGGCCCGAGTTGGCTTCTGTCTGGTACGCAGAATCATAAGAAATTTTGAGTTTCAGAAACTACGTTCGGTCGAAAATTTTGTGAAAACTTCAGTGACAAACGTCTGACACACTGATCATCTTTAGGTTGATCCGTATACTATGGCTAAATATTGTCATGCATTGGAACCGTTTGATTTTCTCCGGTGGAGTGGTTTGTGTCTACAGATGTTGCCTCGTTGATTGGCTCTTTAGAAGAGAATATCGCCAAAGTCCTCTTGGGAAAAGATGAGGTGATTCGCCTTTGTGTTGTGGCATTACTCGCGGAAGGCCACCTGCTGATTGAGGATTCTCCTGGAGTGGGGAAGACCTCGCTGGCAAAGGCGATTGCTCAAAGCCTGAATTGTCAATTTTCACGGCTGCAATGTACTCCAGACATGCTCCCCAGCGATATTTTGGGATCGAGCATTTTTCTTCCCAATCAGGGGACATTTGAGTTTAGAAAAGGCCCGATTTTCACAAACGTTCTTCTTTCTGATGAAATTAACCGGACCACTCCACGAACTCAAAGTGCATTGCTTGAAGCGATGATGGAGCGGCAGATTTCTGTCGACGGGCAAACCTACCAGCTCGACAAGCCGTTTCTTGTGATTGCCACACAAAATCCATTTGAGTTTGAAGGAACCTATCCACTTCCGGAAAACCAACTCGACCGCTTCATGTTGTGTACAACGGTCGGGTACCCTGATCGAGACGCGGAACGCCTCGTCTTTAACTCTCATAGGACTGGTGAACCTGTTGATGATTTGCAGGCCGTGATGACGGATGAGCAAGTTATTGGGCTGCAACAAAAAGTTCGGAAAGTGACGGTCGAGGAGTCGGTGGCCGATTACATCCTCGACTTGGTTCAAGCGACCCGTGAAAACAAAGAACTGTCCCTTGGAGTCAGTACACGTGGAGCGCTGACGATGTATCGAGCTGCTCAGAGTCTGGCGCTCGTTGAAGGTCGAAATTACGTCATTCCCGATGATGTGAAACGTCTTGCCAGTCCAGTACTGGCTCATCGTGTCGTTTGTCGTGGAGTCATCCGCGAAGGCCAACGAAATCGAGCAAGACAGATCCTGCAACAAATTGTAGACACGACCCCAGTTCCCAGCTAACAGCCCTCCAGGGAACGACCTGTTCTGACCGTTTCAAAATCAAATGTTTTCGCGAGCAAATCCAATATTGGTCTTTACGTTCTGCCTCGTGGCGAACAGTCTATGAGGTCATGAAAGTGGCCTTCACGGGCACGACAGGCATTGAAAATGCTCTAGAATCATTCCGGAAATCTCTGGAATCGTCGCATCTCTCAATGTTTGAGAAAGCAAACTCAGGTTTCAGAATCAGTTGTCGTAAGTTTCTCAATTCAACTTTTTTCGCTGAAAAGGACGCCAATGTCTCGCTTGGCTTTTGTGTTTTGTTTGATGTTCACAGTCAGTTTGGCGACTGCATCAGAGACCTCCACCACTCAAAAATCACCGGCGTGGCCGGAACGTGGAGGCCCGTTGATGAATGGGATTGTTCCAGCTGGTTCAGCGAAGAATCTGCCCGTGAAATGGGATGAGGAGTCCGGCCTGAATGTCGCCTGGAAAATCGCATTAGAAGATGATGGGTATGCTTCCCCAGTTATCGGGAACGGAAAAGTCTGGTTCACCTCGGCAACAACCGATGGAAAGAAACAGTTCATTTATGTCATCGATGAAAGTACCGGAAAGGTGCTTCATCACAAGTTGATCTTTGAAAACGAAGATCCTGAACCGCTTGGGAATAATGTGAATACGTACGCTTCACCGACATGCGTGTTGGAAAATGATGCGGTGTACGTTCACTTTGGAACTTATGGGACTGCAAGGCTCGATCCGGAAACAGCTGAAATTGTCTGGGAACGAAGAGATATTCGTGGCAAGCATTTTCGAGGGCCTGGTTCGTCGCCGATCATCTACGAAGATTCGCTCATTCTGACTTACGACTGCATCGACGCGCAGTTTTTGATGTCGTTGAATAAGAAAACAGGTGAAACAAACTGGCGTGTTGATCGCTCGACAGATTACGACGATCTGGATGAGAACGGGAAGCCGAAGCGAAATGGTGATTTACGAAAGGCATTTGGAACGCCTGCTCTGGTTGAAGTCGACGGGAAAACTCAGCTCCTTTCCGTCGGTTCACGGGCAGCGTTTGGGTACGATGCCAAGACAGGCAAAGAACTCTGGACGATCACTCACGACGGCTACAACGCCGCCGCCCGCCCTGCTCTGCATGAAGACATTGTGGTGATCAACAGCGGTGGTCGAGGTGCGAGTATGATCGCAGTTCGACTCGACAAAACAACAGTCGGCAATGTGGATGAAACACACGTCCTTTGGAATCGACCGCGCGGAAATTCACGATTGGCGACACCGCTTCTCTACGAGGGACTGGTTTACATGGTGACTGATAACGGAGTGGCAATTTGCCTCGACGCTGTGACCGGTGAAGAAGTCTGGACCAATCGTATTGGCGGAACATTTGTCGCCTCGCCCGTTCTCGCGAATGGTTTGCTCTATCTATGTAATGAAGAAGGTGAAACCTCGATTGTGAAAGCTGGCAGAGAATTCCAACTCGTTTCCAAAAATCATCTTGAAGAAGGAATGCGGGCTTCTCCCGGAGTTGCCAACGGAGCATTATTCCTCAGAACGTTCCACCATCTCTACAAAATTTCTAAATGAGTGGGGCAAAAAACAAAATTGCAGCAAACGATGAGGCGATTTCTGAAAGCGGGTGGAAGATCGTGGCGATGCTGCGATTCTCCTCTGCTTATCCCGTACTCTCCCCGGTGCCCATGAAGAGTACGCTTTAAGTGGGAAGTCGTACATCTCCACAGGCACAAGAAATAACGGTAGAGCAAACCACTCTAGCCATTCAGTCTTTGAAGTTCTTCTGGCAGGACTTCTTTACAGACTCGCATGACGTTTCCGCCAATGATCTTTTGAATCTCTTCATCGGAGTATCCACGTTGGACAAGTCCAACAGTGATCAGAGGCCAGTTGGTCCAGGCGAGTGTCGCTCTGCCGGGCCAGTTTCCACCGAGTGAACCGCTTGGCCAAAGTGCTGCGAAGCGGCTGCGTCTTCTGTCGCGTTTGGGAACTTTTTTATTCTCTTCGGCGGAATACTGCGACGTGTGCGCAACGTCGGTTCCGATCGCAACGTGATCAATTCCGAACTTCTTCACGACGTAATCAATGTGATCGAGAAGCCTTGAGATATCTCCACTGCCTCCGAGGAAATTAGGAATCAGACAGATTCCAACCAGGCCACCAGTGTTACAAATGGCTTTAATAACATCGTCCGGTTTGGCTCGGATATGTTCGTTGATTGCGTTGCAAGCTGTGTGGCTGGCAACCATCGGTTTCGTTGAAGCTTCAGCCGCTTCACGGCTGCTTCGCCAGCCGGTATGGGCCACATCCACAATCACACCGACACGGTTCATTTCCGCGATGGCAGCTCGCCCGAAATCGCTGAGTCCGCCGTTGGCAGTCTCCGCACATCCGTCAGCGAGCATGTTGCGACGATTGTATGTTAAGTGCATCATGCGAATGCCGAGTTGAAAGAAGTACTGAACGTACGCAAGTTCTTCTTGAACGGAGATCCAGGTTTGCGGCAAAGGAGTCCCGTTTCCGGTTAGGTACAAGCAATGCTTGCCTGCCTTTTTCGCGTTTTCGATATCGACTGGAAGAGAAGCGCGGACGAGCACGTCTCGCTGCATGTCGGTCAAGAACGTAAATCGAGCCAATCGTTGTAACAGCCGAGGGACTGCTTGCCCTTCTTCGCCTGCGTTTTGGAAAATGCATGTGACCCCGGCACATCGAAACGCTTCCTGAAATTCTTCGCGTTCCTTGGGCTCCGTAGCCGGACGAATCATTGACATGTTCGTGCGGGCTTCTCCAAATTCGACATCAGAAGCATGGGCTGCGTCGAGCTTTGCAAGTGCTTCACCGTCGACAGATGCCCGCGGAGCAAATCCATAAGAATCAAAGACGATACTCTCTTCATGAAGATTCAGCCCATGTTCCAAGTCTTTTGCATTCGGCTTCAAGACTCCCATGGCAGCGTCCCGACCTCGAATGATGATCGGGTTCTGCGTCGCAAGTAGCGGATGCCGAGCTGTTCCGTTTTCGTTCTGTGCTAGCAGGTTTGAACTCAAGTATGACAGCCCGATTCCGACGGGAGCGGCTTGAAGAAATGTTCGACGATTCATTACTTGACCTTCTGGTATGGATTTCTCTCAAAGATGCCCTTTGAGAATGATGTAAGGGAATTTGAATTTCGCTTTCCTGACTTCGTGCACGACTCTCCACGAGGCAGAACGATCAGACCCAAAAACAATTTTTGGATCAGTTCTCGTAATACTTTTAGAACCGCTCTCTTTTATTGCAACAACGGTCCGATGTTGAAGTGAAGTGAGAGTACCCGATCCTGAAACCTGAATTTACTCTCTCAGACGCTGAGAGAAGTGATCATTCCAAAAGTTTCCAGGCTGGTTCTTAAATATCTTGGGCGAAATTTCACTATCAGTTGCCATTGATAAGTGAATTCCTCATGATCTGAAAGTGTTCCTACAAAATTTGTCCTGCCCCTTTCCTTTCAATGGAGACCTCTTCATGCCAACTCGCCGAACTTTTCTTCAAACAACTGCAGCGACAACATTCGTTGCGGCAGCTCCTGCATTTGTTCGGGGACAAAACCTGAATTCAAAACTTCAACTTGCTGGAATCGGGTGCGACGGCAAAGGCTGGTCGGACATCAACGAAATGGCTGGCCACGATAAAACGCATCATGTGGCGTTTTGCGATATCGATCTTGCTCGTACAGCAAAGGTCCACAAGCTTCAGCCCGACGCGCCGATTTTTCAAGATTACCGCGAGATGCTGGAGAAGCTCGGCGATAAGATTGATGGCTCGACAGTCTCCACTCCGGATCACATGCACGCGCGCATTACTACTGACCTGATGAACATGGGGAAGCATGTTTACTGTCAGAAACCTTTGACTCATAACGTCAGCGAAGCACGTCAGCTGCGAAAGCTGGCGAAAGATTCGGGAGTCATTACGCGACTCGGTAACCAGATTCATTCGCATTCACATTATCGGACTGCTGCGAAGACGATTCAGGATGGTGCGATTGGCAAGGTCAAAGAAGTTCGCTCATGGTGTGCTGCGACTGGCCATGGAAAGTCTGGCTATGTTGACCGTCCCAAGTCTCCAATTGCACCGCCGGAAACTGCAGATTGGGATCTCTGGGTCGGTGTTGCTCCAATGCGTCCTTACGGCGACGTGAAGTGCTATCACCCTTGGGGGTGGCGTGACTGGCAAGATTTTGGCAATGGTGCGTTAGGTGACTTTGGGTGCCATATCTTTGATCCAGTCTTCACTGCTTTGAACATCAACAACGGACCACTCTCCTTTTCTGCCGGACACACCGGGATGAATGATGAGATCTGGCCTGCCCAAACGCACGTCAAATACACATTCCCGGGAACGGAATATACAACGAGCAAGTCGATTCCGATCAGCTGGGATGATGGCGGTTCACTGCCAAGTACAGGTGGCTCACACATCCCTGGAGATGTTCGCTTGCCTGCGAGTGGATCGATTCTGATCGGAGAGACTGGAACCATGGTGATTCCACACGTCGGAGCGATGAGGCTTTACACCGGGAAAGGTACCTCTGATAAAGAATACCCAGTGCTGGAAAGTTTGAATCACTATCACGGTTGGGTCGATGGTTGCCTCTCTGGAAAACAGCCGAGTGATGGTTTCGAATACGGTGGAAACTTGACTGAAGCCGTCCTCCTCGGAAACATCGCGGTTCGTTACAAAGGCGAAAAACTGAACTGGAACGAAAAAGAAATGAAAATCACGAACAACGAAGAAGCCAACAAGTGGCTTTCTCGTGAATATCGTGATGGTTGGAAATTAGATTCCTAAAGAGATCTACATTTCTGTACTTCAGAATGATTGCAGAATTTACTGCTTCCTGTTGACAAGTTCTCGGAACCTGAGTGGTTCCGGGGACTTGTTATTTTAGAACCAGTCCGAAAAGTTATCCTAAGATGAAACCAATTCGTGCAGCTGCTGTTCAGTTCAATCATGTTCCGGGTGACAAAGCTGCGAACATGGAGATCATTTCCGGCTTTGTGGAGCAGGCTGCTGCCGACAACGTCGACTTGCTTATCTTTCCGGAAATGTGCATCACCGGATATTGGCATCTACGAGACTTTCCGCGTGAACAAATTGAAGAGCTGGCTGAATCGGTTCCTGCAGGACCAGCCTCTCAAGAGTTGCTGGAGCATTCGAAACGTACCGGCATGACAATCGGCGCTGGCCTGATTGAAGCGGGCGACGACGGCAAGCTGTACAATTCATTTGTCGTCGCGATGCCCGATGGACGCGTTGAAACGCATCGTAAGTTGCACTGCTTTATCAACGAACACATGAGTTCGGGAAATGACTTCACCGTGTTCGATATCCCGCAAGGTGCGCGTGTTGGAGTGTTGATTTGTTACGACAACAACATCGGTGAAAACGTTCGGATGAATGCCCTCATGGGAGCCGAAATTTTGCTCGCCCCGCATCAAACAGGCGGGTGCAATTCGCCTAGCCCTAAGTGCATGGGCGTGGTCGATACGAAGTTGTGGGATCAGCGAAAAGAGAATCCCTCGGCGATTGAGGCCGAATTTAGAGGTTCGAAAGGTCGCCAATGGCTGATGAAATGGCTTCCTGCACGCGCACACGACAACGGACTCTTTTTGCTGTTCGCCAATGGGGTCGGAACGGACGACAACGAAGTTCGCACCGGGAATTCTATGATCCTCGATCCCTATGGGGATGTGATTACTGAAACATGGAAAGCTCAGGACGAAATGGTTGTCGCTGACCTTGATCCATCTCTCAGGGTGATGTGTACCGGCCAACGCTGGCTGACCACTCGCCGTCCGGAGTTATTCGGCCTGCTTACTGAGAAAACGGGCATTGAAGAAGAGACTCGCACCGTGCGGTTTCGACGACAGACACAGGGCGAATAAGAAAACGTCACCCGGACAGGCTCACTGAACGTTCTTGAGTTCACCTCAAAGATAACGCAGGCTGACGTCCATGAGGCTTCCAATGAATCAGGTCGAATTCTGGAATGTCGTTGGCGTTCTGGTGGTGCTGCTGGCACTCCTTCCGGTTCTTTATTTCGTGGTCTTGATGTTTCGGATTCTCTTTTCCGCCTTCATGGATCGAAGAGGCCGGGAGATCCACCTTGATGATCCACTTTTTGGGAGCCTGAAGTCTTGGGAGAAGTGGGAGCACTGGGAAGGAGATGTCGAGTTCGGTGCAGGTGAAATTGAGAGAGTGATGATTTTTATTGATGCGAATGCCGATGGACCAACTGAATCTCAGAGAGCCCTGTTTCGAAAAATTCGCAGCCAATATTCATCTATTCTCCCCGAAATCGAAGCTGCACTCCGTAAGTACGTGGGAGAGAACTGGGAGTTTGAACTGGTCTCGATTTCCATCCCAACTGCTGCAGAAACATGGGACTGGTCCGCGGGGTACTTTGCAGAGACAGACGAAGATGGAGACATGGGCTATGACGTTCACTTCAAGAACTGGAGCGTGAGTGATGTCATCGGGGGCGATTAAGAATCAGCTTTGTGATTCAGCTTTGGGCTTTGCTTCAGGGCATTTTCAATATCTGTTGAGCCGGCGAAGGTCACATTCCTGACTCATAGACTGTTCGTCACGAGGCAGAACACGAACACCAATTTTGCTGGTGAAACGCGTCCTTCATGCTCAATTGGTAGAACCAACTGCTCTACATCGGTTTTGATAAAGGTGTAGTAGTCCTGTCTCGTGGCACTCAGCCAATCATTCAACAAAACGCTCAATTCGCGGACACAAGAAACACGAAAGTGTTCTAAAACGGTTCGTAAACTGTTTCGAAAAGTATTGCGAATGCGTTGTATGCCCCGTGAAGCGTGATTGCGGTTACGAAGTAGGGAACACCGAGTTGAACGCTGGGGAACGATTTGGTCTGCATGCAGCGATGCCAGATTCTTGAAAGTCCCAAGGCTGAAATGAGACAGCAAAACGTATGTAAGGCAACGCAGACTGTCCATCGCCAGCGAGTCAACGGGTTCTCCCAGTTGAAAAGATCGAAGCCGAGATACATTACGTTTTCGACAGCTGCAAAGACTGCGCCACCAGCGAGGGCGCACAGAAAAATTTGCAGTCGATTCTTGATCAGGTAGGGCCGACGTTCGATCACCCAGAGCGGGATTGCGATTTTCATTAACTCCTCAGCGACCGGCCCAATGAGGATTGCCTGAACCGGATAGATGCCCGACATCGTCCCAATGGTTCCCAGAAGGACTCCAACGACTGCCAGCGGACCGGCGACACAAACCCAGCATAAGACGAGTGCCCAACTGTCGAGAGATCCGGTTTGTGAAATTCGCCAGTTGAGCCAATTTTCATAAGTCAGCGCGTCTTCTGGAGGAGGGCCGCTTATTTCAGGCGATCGGCTTGGCTCGCTCCAGATCGATTGGTCAATCGCATCGTCAATGTTTTCGTGATGCTGCTCATAGTCAATTCTTTCGGCAGCCTTCTCTTCGGAGGGATCGCGTTTCCATCCACCATTTCGCAGATGCGGTTCATTTTCAATCGAAGGGTCATGACTGGGCAAAAAACTTACTCCGAAGTCGAGGCGTGGTAAGCTGTCGCCGATCCAAGAATGGCGGCCATCGGGTTGGCCTGCTTACCGCGTGTCATTGCTCCGCCGCCGACATCGGCTGTTTCGAGTCGGACATTGCATATCGCGTTGTAGCCTTGCTGGCGTGCAGAATCGATCAGTCTCAGTAGAGATTCTCGACGTGCGCGATCTTGCATCTTTTGAAAGCTGCGAACTTCTCCGCCGAAGATCCCGCGGATCGCTGCTAAGAATGTTTTCAGATAATCGCTAGCAATCACTGTTTCAGCGTAGACCATCTTTGGTGGTTTCTGTCCTGGTATCGCAGCTGGAAACGATTTTATTTGTGAGACGATCAGATCGTGAGCTTCTACTTCTCGACGTTCAAGGCTTTTGAAGTGTCGATATTCATTCACTCGCCCACCTACAATTCCGATCAGTGGAACTCCAATAAACAAAGCGGCCCAAAAGCATATCATGAGCACCGCAACAAGTGAGTCGTCCACGAGATGGCTCCTAAGAAAATTTTGAAATGACAACCAGTGAAAAGTGGCAACCAGAGAAATTGAGGAAGCGCAGAGAATTTCCTTGCTGGGTTAGCTCATGGTCGCTGGCTCGACGATGACTGCGGTTCCGTAAGCGTAAAGTTCGGCCGCACCTTGCGTCACAGCACTGGTTGTGAAGCGGACATTCACCACGGCATTGGCGCCCAACTCATCAGCCTGTGCCATCATTCGCTCGATTGCTTGTCGTCGCGATTCGGTCAACAGTTCTGTGTAGCCTTTGAGTTCTCCTCCCACAACGTTTTTTAGGCCAGCCATGATGTCTCGTCCGAGATGTTTGGCACGAACCGTGTTCCCTTGAACAATGCCGCGAATCTCTGTGATTTCATAGCCAGCAACTGTTTCCGTGTTTGTTACGATCATCTTGGTTTCGTCCTAAACATGTAATGATGAAGAATATGGAACACTAACAATACGTCTGAATTTGATGTCGTTCACGAGACTTGCTGTCAATTCAACACTTTCGCGTTGTGTGAGTCTGTGAAGGAGGCTTTTTATGCGGTGAATCGCTCATTTCTACGAGCTGGAATGTCTATCTTTTGCGAAAATTTGGCTTCAAATTTTGTGTGTGAGGAGCGTTTTCAGCTCTGAGTTCGCCTGCAAAAACGAGCTCTCTGTGCGTCAAATTTTCTGTAAATCGCTCTAAATGCGAGAATTCTCAAAAACAGAACATTTTAACTGCACTGCCTAGTACTGACTGATGTGTTTTCATCTCATTGCTGTGAATCGGTTTGCGCGAAATCCCAACATTGAGATTGAATCAATCTTCGGTTTCTAACGCAACCCCGAGTGAAAATGGTTGAATTCCTCATCTGTTAAATTAAGAATCCTGCGCAAAGCTTACGGGTTTTTCCAATTTTCCGGGCAGTTCCAGAAACGGAGTGCAGAATGACGAGGATGAAGCTAAGAGGAATGGTATTGAGTTTGTTCGGGTGTGCGGTTCTATTTATGGGAGCCGAATCCGGAACTGAGTCAAAGCCACTCACTGAGTACAAACTCATCCAGCAAATGTATGCGTCGGCGACGAATCATCGAGCCCGCTCAGGGATGTTCGCTCAACAGTTGGACGAAGATCTTTGTCGCCAAGCCCAAGCATGGGCAAACAATATGGCCAACCGAAACATGATGTATCATGGTGGCGGTGAGCAAGTTGTTGGTCGTGGATATGGAAGTCCGGAAGCATGCGTTCAGGGATGGATTAACTCACCAGGACACCGCATGTGGGTTCTAGGTGGAAACGGTCGCTGTGGTTTTGGTGTTCAGCGATCCTGGAGTGGTCAATGGTATTATGCTGGCGTCTTTCGTTAAGCGATCCTGACGACTCGAATTGATCTTGCGCTGCACAGAGACATGTCTCTGTGCAGCGTTTTTTTTGTCGTCACTTCATTTTCGGATCGATACAACTTAGTTGGCTAGTTGGTTGGTTGAATGTTCGCTGTGCTCCTGGATCAACTCTGAATGGTGACTGCATCAAGATTAAAAAACATTTTCGGAACTCTTGCGGGTGAGAGGGGTTTAACAACCAGAAGTTCTGCGTGGAAAACGACGCAGAGCCAGATCAGGTCCCTTTGATCGACTGGATGATTTTGTCTCGACCCTTACTGCGGAGTAAACAGATGCAGCGTTCTCTATTCACATTGATGATTCTTGGTGGGCTCGTTGCCTTTTCGCCGATTGCCGAAGCACAGCGTCCCGAAGGCGGAGGCGGACGGGGACGTGGTCCCGGTGGATTTCGAGGTGGTCCTCCCGGAGGTGGTCAGGCAGGTGGTGGACAGTTCAGTATGATCGGGCTGGTCGGTAATGAGCAGGTCCAGAAAGAGATCGGTCTTGAAGGAGAGAGTTTAGAAGCTGTGAAAAAGGTGGTTTCGGACTTGAGAGAACAAGGTCGTGGACAGTTTTCGAACTTTGGAAATCTTCGTGAAATGAGCCAGGAGGATCGCGACAAGGCGATGGCTGAAATCCGAAAACAACGCGATGAAACCAATGCCAAAGCGGCTCAGGAAATCGAAAAACATCTCTCGAAAGAACAGAAGACACGGCTTGAACAAATCGCCTTGCAACAACAGGGAATTCGTGCACTCGATGATGACAAAGTTGTTGTCAAACTTGAACTCTCTGAAGAGCAGCAACTGAAGATTGTAGAGTTGTTGGAAAGCCAGAGAGCTGCACAGCAAGAGCTGATGGAAAGTCTACGAGGAGGCGGTCGTGAAGGTGGCCGAGAAGGGTTTGCAGAGGCTCGGGAGAAAATCGAGGCACTCCGAAAAGAGTCTGACGAAAAGTTGATGGCTGTCTTGACTGACTCTCAGAAAACAAAATTCGCAGAAATGAAGGGCAAGCCTTTCGAACTCGAACGAAGCAGAATGCGACGTGGAGATCGTCCTCAAGGCGATCGTGGTGGCCGCGGAGCTAATCGTGGCGAAGGACGTGGAGAGGGGCGCGGCGAAGGACGTGGCGAGCGATCTCGGCAACGGCCACAATCTGAATAGTCATTCCGATATGTCGTTCATTCTCTGAATCGCGAAGCATCAATTTGAATCTTTATCATCCCCGACGACCGCCTGAAAATTTCAGTCGGTCGTTTTTTCGTTTTCTCGTGATGTACTGCCGCGCCCAGCATTACCGCGCACCGTACTGTTGGGGCCAGCATTGTCGAGTCCAGTATTTAATTGAGGGCGTTGTTTCTTCACTGGCGCACGGTAGAGCAAATTACTCTAAGAGAATCATTCGCGTTTCTTGGCGACAACTTGTTAAAGTCGAGCTTCTGTTCTGTATCGCTTGATGCCAATCGCTGAATGACCAGTCGCCAGAAATAATGTCTGATCGCTTTTCAAGAATCCTTCGTGACCTCGAGTGGGCGATCACCAGCCCTTCGTTGATAGGGCCCGGGCGTGGCTCGGAAATTGGGGATCTGAGTATTCCGGTCGATCTCGATTATGTTCGTGCTTTCTGTGCTACCGAAGAAAATGTGCTCTCACCGTTCACATCGAATTCCGGCAGCCCGATCAACTCGCACACCGATTTGATAACTGCCAGGGAAACGTTGAACAGGAATATTGAGTCACTCAAGAGTTTTCGTGTCGGACGATACTTCGAGTCTCTTATCGAGTTTTGGCTGCGCACACTTCTGGGATATGAGATCATCGAACATCAGAAACAGTTGTTTGTTGATGGGCGAACTGTTGGTGAGATCGATTTTCTTTTCAGGGATGGAAAAGGTGATGTGATTCATCTGGAAACGGCGGTGAAGTTTTATCTTCACTTTCCGGGGAGTCATCGAAGTGGTAGCCACTTCATTGGTCCAAACTCCGGAGACCACTTTGAGAAGAAAGTGAAGTCGTTATTCGATCATCAATTGAAGATAGGGAAGCAGTTTTACTCCGAGGTTGTTCGAAGTGAGGCGTTGGTAAAAGGGAGGATTTTTTATCATCCCCAAAGCCCTGCACCGGCCGAATTCCCGGACAGGATGGCGACAAACCATCTGAGCGGCTCGTGGATTTATGAAGGTGAAGTCGACTGGATCGATACGTTTCCTCCCGAATCGCTTTTCATGATTGCTCGGAAACCGCACTGGCTGGCGGAAGAGGTCGCCGAGCTTTCCTGTCCGTCGTTGAAGACCTCCGCAGCGTTACAGAATTTCTCTCGCGAGCACTTCGCGGCATCTCGGCGTCCGCTGTTAGTGAGCGTGCATAGGCCGGAGGAAGACTGTTATCGAGAGTCTTCGCGTTTCTTTATCATCCAGAAGCAGTGGCCCTCTCAATAAGCAAGTCGCTGTTTGTCGTCTCGTTTGAAGTGCTTCTCGAATGCAGGTTTGCTATTGTTTGAAAGCTCTTTGTTTTTCATACAAGATCAAAACGGGACAACGACACATGCGAACACTTCTCGCTGCTTTCATTCTTGTAGGATGTTCTCTCTCCGAAGTCGGAGCTGATGAGATAAATCAAAAGTCGGCTAAACTCAATAGGACCGTCACGGTTGAGATGGACTATCTGATCTCGCTTCCCAAAGATTATGAGAAGCAAGAGAAATGGCCCCTCATTTTATTTCTCCATGGAGCAGGTGAGCGCGGAAATGACCTGGAACGTGTTAAAGTCCATGGCCCACCAAAGCTGGTTGAGCAGGGAAAAGAATTTCCCTTTATCGTGGTTTCGCCGCAATGTCCGAAAGGGAAATGGTGGCATGCGATGGAATTAAGTGCGCTGCTTGACGAAATCGAAGAGAAGTACAAAGTTGATGCAGATCGGATTTACGTGACCGGTCTGAGTATGGGAGGATTTGGGACCTGGGACTTGGCGATGTACGCCCCGAAACGATTTGCAGCGATTGCACCGATCTGTGGCGGAGGCGATCGGCAGTTCGGAAAGGCTTTGAAAGATACTCCCGCGTGGGTCTTTCATGGAGCGAAAGATCGTGCGGTTCCGGTTGAAAGATCAGTCGAAATGGTCGAAGCAATCAAATCAAATGGTGGTGATGCGAAATTGACCATCTATCCGGATGCCCAGCACGATTCCTGGACGGAAACCTACAACAACCCAGAGTTGTATCAGTGGTTTCTGAAGCATCAGCGGTTGGCGAATGAGACGGAATGAGCTCTCTGAGTTTGCGGAAGTGGCGAAGAGTCTCTCACATCTGTGAAAAAAAGATGGTGATGCCTACTCGTCTCAAAATCACTACACTATGATCCGATAAGACATGAACAACGTTTCCAGCTCTGCATCAATATGAATGTCATTCTGGAACGAGCACGTGAATTGTGATTGATACAAACGCCTGCTTCTCCTCAATGGACTGCAGACAAAGCCTTCATAGATAGATTAGAACGATGAGTACTAGCTGGGAACTGCCAAATATCGGCGAAGGTGTCGACGAAGCTGATGTCGCGGAAATTTTAGTCTCCGAAGGTGACCAGGTTGAGCCGACACAAGCTCTCATGGAGCTTGAAACCGAAAAGGCAGTTGTCGAATTGCCTGCACCCGCTGCGGGCATCGTTAAGAAAATTCTCGTCAGTTCCGGTGATACGATTCAGGTTGGCCAAGCATATATGGAGGTCGAAGAAACCTCTGGGGCAGCTAATTCTTCCAAACCTGCCGAAGCAGCGGCTGAAACGACCAGTGATTCAGCAAAGTCTCAAGAAACGGAAAATACTGAGGAGGTTGTTGAGGTCTCAGCGGAAGCGGAGCCTGAACTGGCTGCCTCTCGAACGGAAATCGTAACAGGTTCTGTCGATTTCGATCTTCCGCCACTCGGTGAAGGTGTGGACTCAGCTGATGTGGCTGAGATCATGGTCTCCGAAGGGGATACCGTTGCAGTTGGCGATCCGTTGATGGAACTCGAAACTGATAAAGCGGTTGTCGAACTCCCAAGTGAACACGCTGGCAAGATCACAAAAATCCATGTTTCCGAAGGAGACTCTCTCCCAGTCGGTTCGCTGGTCATGACTTTTGAAGTCTCTGATTCAGTTCCCGCTTCGAAAACGGCAGCACCTCCGCAAGAAACTGCGTCCTCATCAGCGAATGAGCCATCAAAAGAAGAAGTCAAAGCAAAATCAGCAGACCAAGCTCCAGCGCGAAGCACCCCAGCGAAGCAAGCACCAGCTCAGACAACAGCTACAATCAGTACAAGCAGCGACGATAACGACTCGAACGGAACTCCAGTTCCTGCAGCTCCGTCGACAAGGCGTCTCGCTCGCGAGTTAGGTGTCAACTTGCGAGATGTCCAAGGCTCGGGCAGTGGTGGCCGAATCAGCCAGGAAGACGTACAAAAGTACGTAAAAGGGCAGCTTCAAGGGACGTCACTGAGTCGAACAGTTGCCAGTTCTAGTGGCTCCGTATTGGCTGCCGGATCGATCGCACCACCTCCTCTTCCCGATTTCTCGAAATATGGCGTGATCGAGCGGGAGAAGATGAACAAGCTCGCTCGGACAGCAGCAGAGAATTTAACTGTCTCCTGGAATGTCATTCCACATGTGACGCAGCATGACCGGGCAGACATCACCGATCTTGAAGAGGCCAGAAAACGTTTCGGTCAGGGGATCGGAAAAAATGGTCCAAAAGTCACCATGACTGCGATTGTCATCAAAGCTTTGACGACTTGTTTACAAGCGTTCCCCAAGTTCAATAGTAGCCTGGACCCGGAAACAAACGAGATCGTCTATAAGAAGTACTACAACATTGGTTGTGCGGTCGATACGCCGAACGGTCTTGTCGTTCCAGTCATTACGGATTGTGACAAGAAAAGTATCCTTGATATTGCTGCCGACGTGACTGATTTGGCAGTGAAGGCTCGCGATCGAAAACTCTCCGTCAACGAGATGCAGGGAGCAACCTGCACCGTGACCAACATCGGCGGGATCGGCGGAGTCGGATTTACACCGATTGTGAACTACCCTGAGGTTTGCATCATGGGGATGTGTCGGGGACAGAAAGAACTGAAGTTGATTGATGGGAACGTGCAGGAACGGTTGATTCTGCCAGTGAGTCTGTCTTACGACCATCGTGTGATCAATGGAGCAGAGGCCGCCAGGTTTGTGGTGACATTCTGTAACTTGCTCAACGATCCGTTTCAGTTATTAACAACCGTTTGAAGTTCCCATGAAGTGTGGGCGACTGAATAATTCGTCAAATCTTGTAATGTGTAGATTTTCAACCTATGATTTCGCCAGACAGTTTGCTCTCTCGATCTGCTTTTGTAGGTCACTCGAGTGGATACCGTTGATCTCGCTACAAGTGATGCTGCTGAATTTTTCCAGCAACGCTTCAAAGATCCGTCTGATTTCAGGTATTCACGAGTTTAAGAGATATGAACCGGCCAACTAAAGACCTCTTTGACGACTCATCGATGACGTTCGGTGAGCATCTGGAAATTCTCCGTGTGCATTTGATCAAAGCCATTATTGGCTTGGTCATCGCCGTGGTGATCTGTCTCCTGAATGGGGCTAAGCTGGTTAACATTATTCGTGGGCCAATCGATCAGGCACTGTCGAAATATTCACAAATTAACGTTGAAGACGATGTCCAGGACGGGTTCGCTGAGCAGTTGGGATTTGACACACTTTTCGAATTGTTCTTAGGAGAACCAGAAAAGACTGCGATTGATGAAGAGACCGGCGAAGAGTACGTCATTGAGGAAGAAATCAAACCACACCCTGATTTGGTGAAAGTGAAAGTTCCGGTTGAGGAAATCACTCGCGCACTTCATAAGGCCGACCCGGAACGCTTTCCGAAACCGGAGAAGCCGAAAACTTCTGGTGTCGACACTCCAAACACGACCACCACAAATGAGACTGTTCAGAATGTTGAATCTGAACAAGCAGTTCCATCCCGGAATATCACCTTGACTTTGCAAGCTCCAGAGTTTGCTCAGTTTCAGGCAACAGTGGAGCAATCTCGCCGGGCAGTCACGCTGAATGTTCAAGAGGCTTTTCTGACCTATATCAAGGTTTCGCTGATTTCGGGGCTGGTACTTTCCAGTCCCTGGATCTTCTTTCAGTTGTGGCAATTCGTCGCTGCGGGGTTGTATCCGCACGAACGAAAATATGTGTACGTTTTCGGAGGGATCAGTCTTGTGCTATTTCTCGTCGGCGCGGCATTTTGCTTTTATGCAGTCTTCCCGTTTGTGCTCAACTTCCTTTTGAAATTCAACGCAACACTCGAGATCAGCCCGCAAATCCGAATTTCTGAATGGATCAGCTTTGCTGTCATGTTACCGCTGATGTTTGGAGTTAGCTTTCAACTTCCATTGGTGATGCTCTTTCTCGAACGAATCTCAATTTTCCAGGTCGAACAGTTCAAGGAACAACGACGAATGGCCGTCTTGGTGATTGCAATTGTGTCGATGCTGCTGACTCCTGCCGATCCGATGAGCATGCTGCTGATGATGATTCCGTTGGTGTTCCTGTACGAACTCGGAATCAAACTTTGCAAGTGGGCGCCGACTGCAAGTCCGTTTGAACCTGAAGCGATCTAAAGCCGTTTGTTCTATCACGCCCCTGAAGAACGCGTTTCGCGAGTAAAAATGCTGTTCGCCACGAAGCAGGACCTGAACACGAATTCAAAAAATGCGATAAAGCAATTCCAGGATTTGCCTTAAAGTGCTTTCTCTTGAGCCACCAGTAAATCGACCTGCAAAGTCGAACTTTTACAAACCGGAAAGTATTGGAAGGGCTCGCTACCTGGACTTGGGCCAAGAGCGGCAGGTGACTCTGTTCGCGAGAATCTATCATTCAAAACATGACCGGCAAAACATAACCGGATAAGCACTGAAAGAATCACCCATGTCTGCAGAGAATCAAGAACTCCCTATTGAAGTTGATGTTCATCATGTGAAGGCGCTTCAGGATGCTGGCGAGCAATTCCTGTTTATTGATTGCCGTGAGAAAGATGAATACGAAACAGCCTGCATTGCCGGGGCGACTCTCATCCCGATGAGTGAAATGCAGGATCGCTCAGAAGAGCTTGCACAACACAAGGAGAAACACATCATTGTTCACTGCCACCACGGTGGACGCAGTATGCGGGTCACACGATGGTTAAAAGGCCAGGACTTTGCGAAAGTTCAGAACATGGCAGGCGGTATCGATGCCTGGTCGCAGGAGATCGATGATTCTGTCCCGCGATATTAGAACTGGTTCTGAAATGTGAAATTGCTCTCTCAAACGTTGAGGAAAGCGGCTATTTCAGAGGTTTTTGGACTGGTTCTAAAACAGATCGCAATTGCATCTTCCGAGTTGGTGTTCGCCGCGATGCAGAGCGCGTACTCCAATTCGAGAAATGCAATTGAGCAATCTGTTTTATCTCGACGGCAGTTGCTATTCGCTCTCTTTTTTAAGATCGATGCAGACCATCGCATCGTCACATCGTAAGTACAACAGGCCACGTGAAAGAACTGGAGCGGTCCAGCAGGGGTAGTGCATCCGTGGTGCGGAGTATCGCGAGATTTCCTGCCAGTTTTCGGTTGTCGCATTCACAAGTGCCAGAGTCCCACGTTCTGCCAGGACGATGAATTTTCCGTCTGCAAGAATTTTGGAGCCACGTCCGTAAAATGGCCACGGGACAACCTTTCCCGTCTCTTTGCTGACAATCGCTCCAGAGGCCGATCTTCCAAGAGTTTCTGGATTGTCGAACCCGCTGGTTTCCCACTTCACTTTACCGGTCTTGGCATCGATGCAGCGGAGTTCTCCCTGGTTCTCGTGGCGTCCACTAAAACCGAGGAAGCAATCGTCAAGCGGGATGGCGGTCGACCAGTGTGTAAGTAAATTACGGGCATCGCTCCACACGACGTCGTAGCTCTTCCCGTCCTGATTGACTTTCAAGAGTGTTGCCCCAACCCGATACGCAGCCGACAGCAGAATCGTATCATCGACGACGACCGGTCGAGCTGCATTGACGGAATCGTGAGTACGAGATCGGAACCAGTGCTTAAAATGAGTCTTCCCTGTCTCTGGATCAAGTGAGACCAAACCTTGCCGCATCAGACAGAGAAGATGACGTTTTCCATGAATCGTAGCTGCGACAGGAGATGAGTAGCTGACCACCATCTCGTCCCCTTTCCATCGATAAGTTGGATCGTTGGGCCAACCTGTTTCGGTGTTGTCCCATGTCTCTTCTCCGACCGCTTCCCAAAGTTTTTTCCCCGAAATTGAATCGAATGCGACAACCCCAGAGTTTGGTTGTCCTCCCACGAGAACGATCAACTTCTTGCCTTCGAGGATTGGTGATGCGCCGACACCGAAGAACCCATCAGGGATGTTGTAGTCAGCTTTGAGATCGTGCTCCCACACTAGAGATCCGTCAGAGAGCTTCAAGCAAGTCAACTTTCCTTCTGCTCCGAGAGTGAAGCAATGCTCCTTAGTCAGAATGGGGGAGCAGCGAGGGCCGTTATTGTATCCGTATGGGTCACGGAATTTGCTTGGGTATGCATGCTGCCAGATCTCTTTCCCGGTCAGTGCGTCCCAGCATTCCACGATCTCTTCATCGTCAAGACGATGATGTAAAACGATTTGCCGGCCAAGAACCGAGGGGGCTCCGTAGCCTGTGCCAACTTCTTTTTCCCAAATCAGCGGCGGACCTGCTTCCGGCCATTTTTCGAGTAAGCCTGTTTCTCGGGAAATTCCATCATGCGTCAGTCCCAGAAAATGAGGCCAGTCCTCCCCTTCTCTTTCCGGGCTAATCGTCTTTCCGGGTGAAGGTGGCGACGACGGAGACAAGGTTGCTCGCCCAGGTTCTTGAGCATCGCTGCAGGATTGAAATGTGAGAGAGAGGAAGACTCCGAAGAGGAAGAGGCCGTTTTTATTCGCGAATAAAGAAGAGGTCATCGGGCAAATTTCTTTCGTAATCACAGAGGAGTGCTCAAGGAATGAATTGAACAGTCATTTGGAAACAATTGCAAGACGACATCCTGATTCTTGTATGCTGGTTCAGTCTGTAGTAGTCTGATTCCCGTCTTACTTCTCGCGACCTCGACTTCAAGGAACTGACCGGAATGGCTCGTACTGTCGGATTGAACTCGAATGGACGACTCCACTCTCCTTTGAGTATTTGCTTTGTATTGCTTTGTCTTTCGAACATTACATTTGCCGAAGAGACCAGCAAGGAGCCTTGGAAGTATGACGCCGCATTGCTGCGTCCGTTCTGGCATGGAGAGCAAATTGAGGGCGAATCAGTTTTGTTTCTCAAAGGAGATCCAGAAGGGAACACCGGTACCGCCTCTGTTTTGTTTCCGATTCAGAAAATTCTTGCCGTCAAAAGTTCTTCAGGCGAGATCGTCTATGAGGAAGGGCGTGACTACGTTTGGAAGGTCGGCAGCCGAGAGATTTCGATTCCAGCTGGTTCGAGGATTCCGATTCACCATCCTGATGAGCTTCGTCGACCTGCCGGGTCTCAGAAATATCGCTTGACGCATCGTGACGGGAATGGCGAAATTTTATTCGGGGCGAGATTGGAATATGCTGAGATGCAAACCTGCATCACTTATCAACATGCCCCCGGTCTTTGGAAGTCTGCCGTCCCGGTTTACGATTCCAAAGCACTTCCGAAAACAGTCTCGAAACTGACGAGTAAACAGCCCGTTTCTATTGTGGTTTTGGGAGATAGTATTTCCGCAGGAGCGAACTCGTCAGAGTTAGGAAAGGCTCCGCCGTATCAGCCGGCCTATCCTGAGTTGCTGCAAATTCACCTGGAAAATCGTTTCGGAACAGAAGTGAAACTCAAAAATTTGTCTGTCGGCGGAAAAGCGACTGATTGGGGAATCACACAAGTTGAGAACGTCTTGAAAGAGAAGCCGGATCTTGTGATTCTGGCATTCGGGATGAATGACTCTGCAGGGCGATCAACGGAAGATTATCAGGCGAAGACAAAGCAAACCATCGACTTGATTCGAGAGCAGCAACCTGAAACGGAGTTTATTCTGGTCGCTTCGATGTTGGGGAACCGGGGATGGACCACGCTGAAACATGAGCGGTTTCCTGAATATCGCGACGCACTTCAGGAACTTTGTGAACCGGGCATTGCCCTTGCCGACGTGACCGCCATCTGGACGGAGTTCTTGAAACTGAAGCAGGATTGGGACCAGACCGGGAATGGTGTGAATCATCCGAATGATTTCGGACATCGTGTGTATGCACAGGTCATTGCAACACTCTTGGACCCCGGAAAATAAACCTCGAAGTGTCTGAGTGATTATTCGCCCGAGCGTTCACCGCCCGGTTTCCAAAGAATGTCAGCTTCACCATGATCGTTAACGATTCTGGCGAGAACGAACAGCAGGTCTGACAGTCGATTTAAGTAGATGACGACGAGCGGGTTGATTTTTTCCACCTCAGCGAGTGCGATGACACCGATTTCAGCACGACGGCAGACTGTTCGTGCCAGATGCAAATGAGCTGCACCCGGATTTCCTCCGGGCAGAATAAAACTGTTGAGTGGAGTCAGCTTTTCAGTATTTGCATCGATCCACTTTTCGAGTTGATCAACTTTTGGCTGCGTCATACGCAGCGGTTCATACTCGGGTGGTTCGTCTGATTCAGGGACGCACAAATCTGCTCCGACGTCAAAGAGGTCGTTCTGAATGCTCGTGAGAACTTCCGCAGTTTTGTTGGGGAGTGAACCGCAAGCAATCGCAACTCCGATCACGGCGTTGAGTTCATCAACACCTCCATACGCACCGATTCTCACATGCGTTTTGGGAACTCGAGTTCCGTCGCCCAATGACGTTTCACCGGAATCGCCGGTCTTGGTGTAGATTTTATTGAGGTAGACCATCGTGTACTTCTTTTAACGCGAATCCAAATATGGCCTTCACGTTCTTTTGCCTGAGGAGCAGCCTGCGCAGCTGCGAACTTGCTCAACGATTTTTATCGAGATGAGGATCGTTCCGGGAAAGACTGCAAAATCGCAGTCGTGTCTCTCTTTGTTAAAAGTGATGCGGCTCAAACATGGTTCTTTGTTTCTTGGCAATGCGGTTCGATGCATTCTTGCTTTCTTGATAAAGAACTTCTTGAGCTCGAAACGGCTCAGCGTCCCCGATCGCCGTTTTGATATATGAGCCATCCGGTTGAAGCACAGAGGCTTTGACGTTGTCTTGGTCGAAAACATTGAAGATGTGAATCAATTGGCGACGACATTTCGGGTCTTCAACCGGAACGAGGAGTTCTTTTCGCTGATCAAGATTCCGGGCCATCCAGTCGGCACTTGAAATATAGAGTTGCGGGTCGCCCCCTTGATGTAAGTATAAAATTCGAGCATGTTCGAGGAATCGATCGACGATACTCACGACGTGGATATTTTCACTCAATCCCGGCACCCCGGGCTTCAAACAACAGATTCCACGGATGTTCAAGAAGATTTCCACTCCCGCCTGCGAGGCTTTGTATAGAGCGTCAATGAGTGCTGTGTCGGTCAAGGCGTTGAGCTTGACCATGATTTTTGCTTCTTGTCCGTTCTCCGCCCGTTTTGCCTCGGCAGCGATATGTTCAATTAAAGTGGTTCGTAATTTCAGCGGGGCAGATTCTAGTTTGCGATAATTTTGCGGAGGCTGCGAATCGCCAGCGATTGTATTGAAAAAGGCAACTGCATCTGCCCCCAAGTCTTCATCGCACGTTAAAATCGAGACGTCGCTGTAAAGCTTGGCAGTCGATTCGTTGTAATTTCCAGTTCCGAAATGGACATACCGTTGAATTCCGCCTGGTTCGCGGCGGACGATAATGCAAACTTTGGCGTGCGTTTTGAGTCCTTTCACGCCGTGAATGACTTGAGCTCCGATCGATTCAAGCTCTCGGGCCTGTTTCAGGTTTCGTTCTTCATCAAATCGAGCTTTGAGTTCCAGCAAGACGGTGACATGCTTCCCATTGTCGACCGCCCTCTTCAGGGCGCGAATGATTGAACTTCGACTACTGATGCGATAGAGAGTCTGTTTGATGGCAATGACATCTGGGTCATCAGCTGCTTCTTCTATGAGCCTGACAACCGGTTCGAAACTTTCGTAGGGATGAAAAAGGAGCACGTCTTTTTCTGCGATCGTGTCGAACATCAATTCTTCGGCAGAAACATCTGGTGAGCGGACTGCTGGCCACGCATCATACTTCAAGTGCTCAAACCCACGTCGCCCTGCGAGTTCCATGAACGCTCCCAAATCGACGGGGCCAGGGAGGCGATAAATTTGTTCGGGACTGACATGGACTTCCTGCTGCAAAAAATGAATCAGATCATCTGAAGCTGCGTCGTCTATTTCGAGGCGCAGACAATCTGCTTCTGTCCGAGCAACAATGACCTCTGCCATGTTGACCGCGAGCCCTTGTGGTGTCAGTTCTTCAACTTCCACTTCGGCATTTCTGGTCAGTCGGAACGCGTGGCACTCCTCGACTTCTTCACCGGGAAAGAACTCGTGGATGAACAACGAGAGAATGTCCTCCAGATGCATGTAAGCAAAACCACTCTCCGAGGGTAGAGAATAAAATCGGGAGAGTGTCCGACCAAATGGGATGACTGCATATCGAGGCAGAGGAGGGACGTTCTCGGGGGAGTCCTTTCGTGGAGCGAGACGGACACAGGCGTTGACAATCTGATTCGCCAGAAGCGGAAACGGATTTCCATTTCCCACAGCCATGGGAGTCAGGACCGAGAGGATCTCTGACTGAAAGAGCTGCTTGAGCATCATTTTTTGTGCAGAGTTCAATTCATCTGCTTGAAGCTGACGAATTCCCTGCGCGCTTAATTGAGGAGCCAACTCGTTCAAGTAGCACTTGTATTGGTCGTCAACCATTTTGTTGACGCGCTCGCAAACAGCTCTCATCTGCTCGGACGGAGTCATTCCCGACGGCGAAATCGTCGCAGCGTCAGATTCAATCAGGTGAGTGAGTGCACCAATTCGAACACGGAAGAATTCATCCAGATTAGAACTTGTTATCGCCAGAAACTTCAAACGTTCGAGCAACGGGACATCTTCATCGAGAGCCTCGTTCAGAACTCGCTGATTAAATTCCAACCAACTCAATTCACGATCAAAATACGTAGTCTCACTCATTTCGAAAACTCATTTGCTTCATTCGCCCGTTGCGAACGCCTGGTGACGTTTCTGCTGATCGATGTCTCGATTTGCTTGAGAATATCAGAGTCAGGAAATCTCGCGAGTCTGAATCAGTCACTTTCTCATGATTCTTAACGGAGTTGACTGATGCCCTTTCAAATAAGACTGCACGCAGGCTGCGCAACAAGCTATCATATCAATGAATTGTGATTTGCGAATGCTGCTGGCCTCAGGAGTTGAGTGGTGGCGAAAATCTGGTCGGAAATGTAGAACTTGATTTCTCTGACGTTGAAAAAATGAGACAAAATTAAGGTTTCCGATTGGCTGTTGTGTTGCGCACTTTGAGCAATTTGAACAACTTATCTTAAACGACTCATTGACGAACAATTATGAATTCTACCATCTCCCAAACATTTCTGTTTTGTCTGATCGTTTTATGCCCGTTGGCAGCAGCTGATGAAGGTCTGGTCCTGATTCCCAATGAAATCGTTTTGAGTGGTCCAGAATCTTCCGCTCAAGTGATTCTTCAAAATCGTTCTGGTGAAATAATCCAAAGTCAGATTCATGACGAGATGGAATGGACGATTCAGGATGAGAAAATTGCAGCAGTCGACAGCGCGGGAGTGATTCGACCGAAATCAAACGGTCAGACAGTCGTTACAGTCCGGCATGGAAATCGGTCCGCCTCAGCGACGATCACAATTGGCGAGATGGATGTCCCGTACGTGTGGAGTTTTCGAAATCATGTTGAGCCGGCACTGACGAAGGCTGGGTGTAACACTGGGGCTTGTCATGGGGCTCTCGCAGGGAAAGGAGGGTTCCGACTCTCTTTAGGAATGTATGATCCGCAGTCAGACCACTTCACGGTCACGAAGCAAGATCTTGGTCGGCGTGTCGAATTCTCAGATCCCGGGCGAAGTTTGGTTCTTGCGAAACCTTCGGGAGCGATCCCACACAAAGGAGGTTTGCGACTGGACAACGAATCGAGAGACTATCGCATCATCGCAGAATGGATTGCAAACGGTGCACCTGCTCCCAGCAAAAATGACCCCTTGGTTGAAACAATCACGGTGTTGCCCAAGCGAGTTCAGCTTAAGAGAGGGCAAACTCAACAACTTCTCGGGTACGCAAAATATACTGACCATTCAAATCGTGATGTGACGAACTGGGTGAAGTGGACATCCACGAACGAAGCGGTCTGTACGGTTGATGACACAGGGAAGGTCTCCATCATCGGGTCTGGTGAAGGGGCGATTGTCGGTTGGTTCTCGTCGAAAATTTCAGTCGCACGAATTACGGTCCCTTATGAAAACGATGTCCCGGCGGAAGTCTATACCTCACTCAAGCCCCGTGGGTTCATCGACACGTTGATCAACGAGCAGCTTGAACGTCTCAATCTCCCACCCTCGCCAAAGTGCGATGACGCAACGTTCGTTCGGCGGGTCTTCCTCGATACGATTGGGCTTCCACCAACCCCTGAAGAAGTGAAGTCATTTCTCGCTGCGACTGAAGAAGACAAACGAGAAAAGCTGATTGAGTCGCTGCTCGAACGTCCGGAGTTTGTCGACTACTGGACCTACAAGTGGTCAGACATTTTGATGCTCAATGGTCAATTGTTGAGGCCAGAGGCGCTTAAGGCTTATTACAAATGGGTTTATGCTCAGGTCGAAAAAAATACTCCGTGGGATCAGTTCGTTCGAGAGATTTTGACTGCGACCGGCAGCACCTATGAAAATGGAGCGGCCAATTTCTATTCGCTGTATGAAACTCCTGAAGACATGACCGAGAATGCCTGTCAGGCATTTATGGGGCTGAGTATTGGCTGTGCGAAATGTCATAATCATCCGCTCGAAAAATGGACGAATGACCAGTACTACTCGATGGCAAATCTCTTCTCCCGAGTGCGTGCAAAAGGCTGGGGCGGAGATCGACGAAATGGTGACGGATTGCGGACTGTCTTCGTTGTCGAGAGCGGAGAACTGTATCAACCTCGAACAGGCAAGCCGCAACCGCCGACTCCGCTCGATGGAGAACCGATTCCTTTTGACAGCACCGAAGATCGCAGAGTTGAGCTGGCAAAGTGGATGACATCTCCGGAAAACCCCTACTTCGCGAAGTCGATAACCAATCGTGTCTGGGCGAATTTCTTCGGCGTGGGGCTGGTTGAATCGATCGACGACATGCGTGTCTCGAACCCCGCCAGCAATGAAGAACTTCTCGAAGCCGCTGCAAAATATGTTGTTGAGAACAAATTTGATTTAAAAACGCTGATGCGGCAAATCCTGCAGTCGAATGCCTATCAGCGTTCGAGCTTACCGGTTGAGGGGAACGAAGCCGACACTCGCTTCTATTCGAGATACTTCCCTCGTCGATTGATTGCGGAAGTCATCCACGATTCGATTGCTCAGGCGACTGATGTCCCTTCAAACTTTGAACGTGTCGCTTTCCCTGGTGCAGACTTCCAAAAGACGGACTTTTATCCTGTTGGGACCCGTGCGATTCAGCTTTATGACTCTTCGGTAGAATCTTACTTTCTGAAAACCTTCGGAAGAAACACACGCAACATTGTTTGCGAGTGCGAGCGATCCAACGTCCCAAGCATGGTGCAGGTCTTGCATCTGTCGAATGGAACAACGATCAACGAAAAGGTTGAAAGCAAAGAGGGCCGCATCGCATCGCTGCTCGCCCAGCGGGAAAATGGAATGTCTACTGAGTCGCTCGTTGATCAATCATTTCTTTGGTGCTTGAGCCGCTACCCAACTGTTGACGAGCGAAGTGCTTTGACCACAATCATGAATGAAGCGTCCCCAGAAGAACAACGTCTCGTCATCGAAGATCTTTTCTGGTCGCTGATGACCAGCCGCGAGTTTATTTTTAATCACTAATTGTTTCTGATCAGACGTTTTTTAGCAGGACGAAATCTCTACATTCAGTCGTGGAAATTCCAGTTCGAGAAGCACTTCGATCGGGATCTCTGCAAGTTTAGTTGATCCACGGACTCTCATCGAAATCTCTTCAAAATCATCATGAAAATCAATCGCCGAAATTTTCTTTCAACGTCCGCTGCAACGACAGCAGCTCTTTCATTCGGTGCACCGTATGTGCATGCAGAGTCTAAAGCAAAAAAGTACCGAACCGCGTTGATCGGCTCGGGGTGGTGGGGAACGAACATCCTCATCGAGGCAATCAAGGCAGAGAAGTCGAAAGTCGTGGCATTGTGTGATGTCGACATGTCGCAAGCAGAAGTCTGTGCCGACGAAATTTCGGCACTCACCGATGACGAGCCAAAGCTTTACAGCGACTATCGAGAAATGCTTGAGAAGGAAGATGTTGAAATCGTCATCATCGCGACTCCGGATCACTGGCATGCATTGAATACAATTGATTCCCTCAAAGCAGGAGCACATGTCTTTCTGGAAAAACCGACCGGGCATACTGTTAAGGAAAGCCGGGCGATTGTGAAGGCGACCGAGCAGGCAGACGGCATTGTACAGGTTGGACTTCATCGTCGAATCGGTCCGCATCATGTGTCAGGAATGGAGTTTTTGAAGTCGGGCCAGGTGGGGGATATTGGACTCGTCCGAATGTTTGTGCATGGTGGGGGCGGCAAAGAATCGTCCACTCCGAATAGCCAGCCGCCGAAAGATCTGGACTGGGAGATGTACTGCGGCCCTGCCCCACTCAGACCGTTCAATCGAAAGATTCATCCCGGCGGATTTCGTCATTTCCTCGATTATGCCAACGGAACTCTCGGAGACTGGGGAGTTCATTGGTTGGATCAAGTGCTCTGGTGGACTGATGAGAAAGCACCGAAGCGAATTTATTCAACTGGGGGACGACCGGTCCGTGGAGAAGCTGTGAATAACGAAAGTGGTCAAACGTCCGACGCGCCTGACCACCAGTCTGCCGTTTACGAATTTGAGACATTCACAGCGACTTGGGAGCATCATCGCTTTGGTGGCAAAGGAGCCGAACCGCATCCGTATGGTTGCTACTTCTATGGAACGAATGGAGTTTTTCATATGGGCTGGCGTGATGGTTGGACGTTTTACCCCAGTAAGGGGGGGCAAAAGCCAGTCCATCAAGCCCCGAAGTTCGACAATGAAAAAGATGGCCACAATGTCCCTCCACTTTGGCAAGACTTTTTGGATTGTATCGAAACCGGACGAACCCCCGTTGCCAGTGCGGAGATTGGCCATTTGGCAACGAACCTTTCCCTGCTCGGGATGCTCTCTTTCAAGCTGGGGCGAAGCATCGACTGGGATGGTGAGAAAGAAATCATCCCCGGTGATGACGAAGCCAACGCCCTGCTCCGCCGTGAGTATCGTGGCGAATGGAAATACCCCGAAGTTTAGAGGACATCCGACAACCTGTGGACCATTCTCTTTCTAGTGCAGTTTGCTCTACCGTGTGCCCGTGAAGGTCAGATTCATGAGTTCATGGACTGTTCTCCACGAGGCAGATCCTGTAAACCAATTCGAAAGATTCCCTAATCCTGGATTTGCTCCAGCGAAATGTGTTAAGTCACGAGTGACCCTTCCGCCTCTTTCCTGCATTGTTTTGTTGAACCTCACTCAGCATCAGCGTTTAACTTACGGCAAAGTCGTCCGAACATGTATACCCCGATGAGTTTTGCTGAGACCGATGAGAAGCGAATTCGTGAATTTGTCCGTTCGCATCCTTTCGCTCAGCTCACGTCATTTGATGGTCAAGAACCGGTCGTATCGCATCTCCCGCTATTGCTGGACCAGAATGCAGGCGACAACGGGCAACTCCTGGGGCACTTAGCTAAAGCAAATTCGCAATGGAAACATGCGGATGGAACAACCGTGCTGGCGGTCTTTTCCGGCCCTCACGCGTACGTCTCTTCATCCTGGTATGAAACTTTGAAATCCGTACCCACATGGAACTATACCGCAGTTCATGTTTACGGTCGGTTGCATGTCGTTGATGATGCACAACGCTTGGAAGAGATCGTCGAAGAACTGGTAGGCCTCATGGAAGCGGACCAGAAAAAAGCATGGAGCATGAAGGATGCGGGGGACGACTTTATCAGTCAGCTTCTTCGTATGGTGATCGGGTTTACGATAGACATCGAGCGAATTGAAGCCAAGTTCAAGCTGAGCCAAAACCATTCGAAGGAACGCCGGCAACTGGTGATCAATGCACTTGAAGAAAGAACCGATGACGATTCCCAACAAATCGCAGCTCTGATGAGATCTCAGTTGGACGATTAGCATTAGCGATGTATCGCGGTCATACGTTTCACTTGTGATGAAGCACTGGGGCGATGATCTTTGATGGATATTTTTTGCTGTGGTGGATGGAGTTTGTAGCCTTCTGTGCATCTTCCGGGAATTCGATTGTCAGTGGTTTTCCCGTCTGAGGATTCGGCTCGTACAATGGGGCGCCGGTGCTGGCAATGGTGACACGAATGCGATGTCCCTTGTTAAAGATCTGGCTCATCCATCCAACCGGGAAAGCGACTTTGTAGACGTTGCCTGCTTCCATCAAAACTTCGTGATCAAAGCCATCTCGATAGCGGGCACGCCAAGGGTAGTCGACGATCAAGATTGAGCGTCCATCAGGATAGACATCGCTGATTCTTACGATGAAATCTGTATCGGGTGCAGTGGAGGAGACAAAGAGTTCTGCGTGGACGCGTCCCGTCCATTCAATTGGATGTTCGAGGACATCGCTGGTAAATGTCAGCACTTCTGACTGCTCTTCGAATGCGCGTGCATCACGAGCTCCGGGAAATGATCGACCGGGAATTTGCATTGGGTTGAGTGGATCGCTGATGTAACTTGTGAAACTTTTATTCTTCTCTGGAAGTTTTTCTGAGAGTGATTTGTCTTGCTGAAGATAAATTGGTGTCGAAGTTGACTGTGGCGGAAAGTTGTCGGCATTTCTCCAGACATTACCTGGCGCATCCGGCTCACCGGTTGCTCCCATCACGTAGTACCGAACGGTCGGAGCCTCTTCGACTTTGTTGTCTTTGCCTTTCAAGTAGTGGTCGAACCACTCGACCATGTGGTCAAGTGATGGCCAAGCTGCGTTCTCGGGATACGTTAATTCACCAACGCGGTTTCCTTTGTTCGTCCGACCGTGCAGCCATGGTCCGATCAGTAACTGCTGCTGTCCTTTTGAGTTTGGTCCTCCCTTGGCCTGTCGCCCCTGGAAACTGGCGATCGATCCCTGATTCATAAAGTCGTACCAGCTTCCGATTGTGAAGCACGGGACATTCATTTTATCAAAATGAAGCGAAGCATCTTCAGCTTTCCAGTAGTCATCAAAATGGGGATGTTGAAACCATTCGGCGAGCAAGTCTCGGTTGTCCTGAGGATTCCGGGCAACTCCATCCATCCCTTTGAAGCGTTCTGGTCGTGTGGTTCCACCGATTCGATATCCTTCCTGAAATAAGCTGAGCCCGGTGTCAACCATGTACTGGCAGACCAGATGTGGCGGCTGAGTGACTGCGAGATAATTCTGTGCGTAACCTCCCTGTGAACTTCCGAATGTTCCAACCTTTCCCGTCGACCATTTCTGTTCAGCCAACCATTCACAAACGTCGTATCCGTCTTGGAGTTCTCCCCATTGAATCGTTCGATAGCCGACCCATTTCCCTTCGGAAAGATGTGTTCCTCGAAAATTGACCAAGGCCACCACGTATCCCGCTTTGGCAAGCTCGGCAGCAAAAAGTCGAGTCGAGTTTCCGCGTAAGCTGGCGTAACGTTGTTCGAAAAGAACAGGCCAAGGGCCATCGCCTTCAGGGAGATAAAGATAGACAGAAAGGCGTTTTCCGTCTCGCATGGGGACCATGACGTGCTGTTCATTCACGCCGCCAAGGTTGAGAGCGTTGGCTGTGGGCGGCTGAGTTTGGGCGATGATCGTATGCTCTGGAGTTAAGAATATGGCGACCAGTAACAAAAAGCCCGGCAATCTGTGATGGCTTCGAGAAGAGGGCGATGACGTGGCCATGAATGATGTTCCCGCTGACTTGTTGGAATTGATCTGCAGATTGTCTTTGAATGTTATAGGTTCTTCGCATCACTCCGAAAACCTCTGGAATGAGAGTTTTCATAAGTCTTTGAGAGGCCATTGTCAGATGGCTGGGGCGATTCCGGATTTTCCTCACTGCCAGCAACTCCCCCGCTGAAACGTTACCTCACTATTCTCAGGGAACGATCACAGCTACGATTTGCTTGGCGCGAAGTTGTCTTGTCAGGAGAAGACATTTCCCCTGTTTTGATGTGTCGACAATATCGAAAATATCAAAGGAAAGATTATGTCTTTCAGAGAATCGCTGACTTCTACTGTGCTTTGCTTTGTCAGTTTCTATCAAGCACCGCTTCAAGCAAATGATCACCCGAATGTCATCCTGATGCTGGCAGACGACATGGGGGTGGGAGACACGAGTGCCTATCAGGATTTGACAGGCAACAGCGATCAGGATCAGGTTCATACTCCAAACATGGAGCGACTGGCACGAATGGGAGTCCGGTTTGTGGATGCGCATACTCCCTCGAGTCGCTGCTCGCCGACGCGATATGCATTGATGACCGGGCGGTATCCGTGGCGGAATCGGTTGAAGCACTGGGTTCTCTTTGGTGCCCAAGGTGATCCGATGATTGAACGGGACCGTCCGACGATTGCGACACTGTTTAAACATGCTGGCTACCAGACAGCCATGGTCGGAAAATGGCACATCGGATTGCGATACCGACGGTCCGATGGTTCCCCGGCTGCAGGTTTTGAAGATGCCGATCTACGTCAACCGTTGTTTGATTCCCCACTCGATCATGGTTTTGATCACTGCTGGATCACATCGCGTTCACATGGGACTTCAGGTCCGCAACCGAACCAGAAGAAGAATGGACCAAATCAGAAAGTCGGGCCGGGGCATATTGATGGACGCACTGTCATCGGAGCGACGAACAATGGTCGGCAAATCGCGAAGGAATTCCCGCAGGCGTACATTTTGAAAGATCTCGGCGAGCGTCATTCCGACAATGCAATGAATTTTCTGACTCAGCATCTCGAGCATGATGAGACGAAAAAGTCTCCTTTCTTTTTGTATTATGCAAGTAATTCGAATCACACACCGCATACTCCGTCCGACCAGATAGACGATGTTCCAGTCGCGGAGGCATCACGAAGTGTGGCAGGCGAACCGATGGACCGTCGAAGCGATTTCATCTACGAAAACGATGTTGCGCTCGGGAGGCTGCTCGATTATCTCGAAACGCATGATGATCCACGCAAGCCTGGGATGAAATTGCTCCAGACCACGATGGTTATTTTTACCAGCGACAACGGAGCTGAAAAAAACGACAACACCGCGACGGGGCCGCTGCGAAGCAATAAAGGCTCTTGTTACGAAGGGGGGCATCGAGTTCCGTTTCTGGTGTCGTATCCACAAGCAGGGATCGGCGATGGAAATCACACAACTTCGGGGCAAACGAATTTTTCCTTAATGGGTTTGCAGGATTTGTTTGCAACGTTTGCTGACTTGATCGATCAGCCGCTTCCTAACCTTCGCGATGGAGAAAAAGGGGCGGAAGATAGCTTCAGCGTGTTGGATGCGATGGCAGGCGAGCCAATTCCTTACCGCCCCATGTTTTTCAATGATCACAAACAGGCAGAGGACCATGCTGCTTGTGCGATGCGATTTGATGAGCTCGGACTGAGAGGCGAAGCCCCTTCTCTTTGGAAAATCTTTTTCGAGGCAGAACTACTGCGAAGCGGGACAGCACAGTCGACTGAATTGTATAATCTCTTTACCGATTTACAGGAGACCACAGATCTCTCCGGATTTGAGCCATTCAATTTGCAAAGAGGGCGCCTCGCGATGATTGCTGAATTGCATCGCAACGTGGGAGGCCATCGTCTTGTTGAGTTTGCCTCGGATGAGCGTATTCGATTCGAATTCGGTTTTCCGAAGAAAGAATTCGACGGGCCTCACGGACAGTTAGTCGTTGATCAAATTGGTGACCACTTTGACGGTCAATCGATCAGCGGAGTGAACATTCAGTCGAAATCGTTTCGCGGTCGATCATTGAAGATGACAATCAGTGCAGCTGTAAACGGAAAGACTGATGATGACAAGGCTGTTGCTGATGAATGTCAGTTCCGTCCGAATGCGAGAGGACTCGGTCTCTCAGGTGGCGAATTCGATCAGGTGGAAAGTGGTGAAAGTTTGCAGATTCGCTTTGATCAGGATGTGATCGTTGAGTCAGCTGCGATTGTCGCTGGGAATGGAGTTTGTGGAGGATATTACACGGTTGGTGATGATTCCCCGCTGGCGATTTATTGCACTGACGGGGATATTGACGCTCAAGATCAGTCCGGAATATTAAGCGATATCGGGGTCCTGAAAGCGGGGGAAGTCTTCACGCTCGACAGCCGTCCGCACTATGGAGTGGAATCGCCGGGGCGCTGGCGACTCCACTCACTCACGATTCGGCTCTTTAAAAGCGTCGAGTAACCAACAGCGATTTCGCGACACATCGGTCCGATAGTAGAACTCCAACGACGCGAGTCAGCATTTAGTTTGCACTTTCCCAGAAGTGCAGCAGCCTATTGCTTATGGGAAAAACGGAGGTGTCGCGACGACTGACTTTCCATTCATCATTTCTTCGAGATGAGCAGAAACACGGTCGACGACCCGATTGATGAGTTCTTGCCCTGCTTCAGGTTTTGCTAATGCGGGGGCGGGGTCCGGTTGGTTGGAGAGTTCATGCTCTCGGACGTTTTCAGGAAAAACCGCCATGGCGAACGCGGTTTCAAATTCCTGTGCATGTCCCGGGATTGATTTGGTTTCGAGAAGTTCTGCGTCCTCTCGGTTGAGGACATTCCAGTATGGCAGGAACTGTAA
The DNA here is from genome assembly GCF_007744255.1 of Thalassoglobus polymorphus. Taxonomy (GTDB): domain Bacteria; phylum Planctomycetota; class Planctomycetia; order Planctomycetales; family Planctomycetaceae; genus Thalassoglobus; species Thalassoglobus polymorphus. The sequence goes on from NZ_CP036267.1 coordinate 2,345,783, forward strand.
GTTCACTTGAAAACGCCGCAACAACTGATCCCAGACAGCCTCACATGGAATGATGTTTCCTCCATGACCGTTCAGGACCAAAACATTTTTGAAGCCAGCACGAACGACGGAGTCAATCAAATCGGTGAGGACAGCCAGAAACGTTGCCGGACTGAGGGTGAGTGTACCCGGATGGCTCATATGGTGTTCACTGATACCCGCCATGACACCTTCAGCGACGAGTACGTTGGGGCTGAGTCGCTGTGCAACTTGACTGGCGATGTGAGTGGCACTTCGCCAATCATGTTCCATCTCTAAATGTTCAAGGTGTTGTTCAATGGCTGCAATCGGGATGATGCAGGCCTTGAGTTCGCCACTCGCAAACCGCGTGCGGAACTCTTTCCGAGTATGCTTGTGTAGCAGGACAGGTTTTGATTCAGTCATGTTTGGCTAAAAGTTAAGAGTTGGGATTCAGGTGTTGATGTAGAGAGTTTTTTCGACGTTGTTGGACAATTATGGTGGGAAAGAGGCTCAGGAAAATTGAGTTGAGTCGCAATTTACGAATGACATTTCAATTGTTTGTCTTCAGCTCCCAGTTTTCGTTGAAGAATCCAGCGTTGATGATTTTTCCGGGCCAGCGAAAGTTTGGCGGAGTGGTGATGTCGATGATTGACCAGTCAGGGAGTTTCGGAGTCTGCCGGGCGTTGTTGAGATAGTCGTATTCCCGGTAGGTGAAACTGCTGTTGAGGACGACGTACTTTTTCGGGTTCAGCGGGTTCGGGTAAATGAGAATTGGAACGTGTTGTTCGTTGCTGTATTTTTTGTCGCCGACGTTGATGGTGTTATCGCCCCAATGAATCGGGAGGTCTTTCGCAACTTTCCAGATCAGCGAATTTGTTTTTGGAGTCCCCCACAAAATCAGGTTGTAGTTGGCGATATCTTCTTCGGTGACCTCGGAATCTTTCTTGATTCGGACATCGCCCCGCATGTGACGCCGCCATTCTTTGACGGCTCGCGACATCTCGGCATCAACCCATTCATTTAAGTTTGGGAGTTCGTCATTACCGGTCGGTGAGACAAAAAGAAATGCTGACATCATCGCATCATCGACGGGGCCTTGCAGGTTGTGAGCTTTCTTCAACGGAACCTGAGACTCGCTGGGACCTGCGAACCATTGATCACCCCGGCGATGAAAATGTTCGTTCAGCGAGAGGTCCGATTTGGTTTTGACTGTGGAGACTTCTTGGCCATCGATGTCGACTTTGACGACTTCCAGAAGTGCAAATGGAGAGTGTCCCGCCGGGAAGTTAATCGAAAACTCGGTGATTCCGTCGGTGGCGACTTCGAGTCTGTTCTTGGATGTGATGTTCGCCCGGATCGTGCTTCGCTCCCAATGCTCTTTCAAACTATGAATAGTGATCCAGTTGGATCGATTGTATTTCAGCGTGAAGGTTGTGAGGTGAACAGAGTTTGGAAATCGCTCGCGCCCCCGTTCTGCCAGCGAGTCGAACTTCGCTCGAATGATTTGATTTGATTCGGGATGGATTTTGTGAGCCGTATTCGGGCCAATGACGTGCATCAGGTCAATCCCGTGGCGTTTCAGTACCTCTTCCATCACATCCGCAGCTTGTTTCTGCGAGTCCATATCTCCGCTGTACGCAACAGTCGGAAGTTGCAGTAAGTTGTCTGCCCATTTGTCGCAGTCGTACATTCGCCACAGCTTTTCTTCATACCATGGTGGATTCAGCGTCTCGCCTTGAAATGACTTGAGAAAGAGTGGAGTTTCAGAGAATCCGGCTCCCGGGTTGGCAGCGAACCAGCGATCTGGATAGTGCACAGCGAATTGCCAACAGGCGGCGCCTCCCATCGAAAAACCTCGCACCGAGATTCTATCTTGATCAATCTGGTAGTTCTTCTCGACGTGATCCAGTGCTTCAAGCGTGTCGACTTCGCCTGCAAATTTGAACGCGTTCGAATACCGTCCGTATGGATGAAGCACGATGCCGCTGGTCGGTGGGTACGGCCCTTTGCCACGACTCCGCTGCGAAAGAAAATGAATCTCCATCGTCCGCTCGCCACGACCGTGAAACCAAATATCACAACGAACCGGTCTCGGATTATCGAAGTCGTAGTCGTCTGCAATTTCGAGCCCGTACGGCTGCACAGTTCCATCTAAATCGGAGATGAAACCTCGCACAACAAGCCCATGTTGCCGAGTCCAGGGAGCTTTGCCAAGTTTGAGTGCTTCGGCACGCTCGGTGCCTGTTTTTAGCAGCGTCACACAAGTTTTAATGTCCCGTTCATGGAACATCTCACGATGCAGCAACGCCTGAGTGACCGCACGATGGAAGACTTCCACATCGGGGATGAGATGTTGAATCTCTTTGTGTTTCGGAGTTTTTAACTCGTTGATCTTCGCTGCCAGATGATCAAGCTTTTCCTGAAGTTCCGTCTTGGTTTCTTCTGGGATCTCAATTCCAACTTGCGGAATCGGGCGAACATTTTTAACGGAATTATCTTGGGGACCATCGGCCAGAGCGGACTGCGATGAGATTACGCAAAGTAAAATCAAGAGGTGTGCGAACTTCGACATATTCGGTCTCGACCTTCAATCTTGTGATGAGTCAAATTGAGTTGATGTCATTGTAAGATGGCTCGTCGGTCCGAATTGGTCAAGCGGTCGAGCGAACGGAATCGCTTGAAGGTCGCAATGAATTCTTCGCAGAGAATTGCAAAACCTCGCCTGTTCTGGACAAACCTTTCCGTTCCGAGTAGCGTGTAAAGACGATGTTATTGACCGATTCAAAAAGTGGTGCAGTTCAACTCAAGTCGCTATTCATTCCATCTTTGCGGTGAAGTTGTCTCATCCATTCCCTGAGTGATCGGTCTGAGCGTGATATTCTCGACTGACAGCCATAACTGACAGCCATGTTGGGAATCTAGAATCACAACCGAGTTCGAAGACTTTCCTGTTTCATGTGTTCGCGAAGAGTGCTTTTATTCACTGACGGCCTTCTTACGATGACACAGGAAACGACACCAATTGCGTACATTTCTTACAAACATGCTTCAGGTAAAAGCTATGATTCGATTCGTCTTGATCGTTCTGTTTTGTGGAAGTTTTCATTTAATGAATGAGACAGATCTTTTCGGGGATGACGTCATCAAACTTTGGGCGAACGATCCTCCCGGAGAGCAACTGGACGTCGGCCCCGAAGTCGACATTACCAAGCCGACTGACCGGCTCATTGCGGGACGCCGAATCATCAAATTGAAGAATGTCGCTCATCCGGAAGTGCATGTTTTTCTTCCACCCAAGGAATCTCGCAATGGATCGGCCGTCATCATTTGTCCCGGAGGAGGATTCAATATTCTTGCCTGGGATTTGGAAGGGACGGAAGTCGCTGAGTGGCTGAATAAGATTGGTGTGAGTGCCATCGTTTTGAAATATCGTGTGCCGACAAGTCAGCAGAAGATGAAGTGGAAGGCTCCTGTTCAAGATACTCAACGTGCTCTCAGCCTGACGCGACACCATGCGAAAGAATGGGGAATCGATCCCGAGCGGATCGCGGTGCTTGGGTTTTCTGCTGGTGGTCATACCGCTGCCCGGGCAGCGTATACCTCGCAACGACAGTATGAAGCCAATGATGAGATTGACAAGCAATCGTGTCTCCCCAATGCGGCTATTCTGATTTACCCCGCCTGGTTGGTGAACGACGATGATAGCCTCATTGATGATTTGAAAGTGACGAAAAAATCGTCGCCAACATTTCTGGTGCATGCTTTTGATGATGGCGTTTCAGCAATGAGTAGCCTCTCCTTGATGACCGAACTCAAACGCAAAAGTGTTCCCTCAGAGCTACACCTGTTTGAATCGGGTGGTCATGGATATGGGTTGCGGTCCGTGAAGGATCAACCCGTAACACGCTGGGCAAAGCTGTGTGAGGATTGGTTGGATCGATTGGGCTGGCTGAAGAAATCGTAAAACTAACCTGCGATTCGCGTTCCCTCCCACAGAGTTCCAATGGTTCTTGACTATGTCCTTGACACCGTTCCGATTGATTGTGACCGCCCTCTTGCCAGTGATGCTGTTTGAAGCAGGGACGAGCCCCGACGCATTCTCACAAGATGTCGTGCTTCATGAGAAAACAGAAGCAGCGCGTCGCAGTGCGATTCAGCAGCACATGCAAAGGAAAACTTACGCTGCTGAAATCGCGACGAGTCGTTTGGAAATTCAACAACTCAAACTCTCGCTCGTTCCAATTGAAGCGATGCAGAAGGAATTGCAAACGCAACTGGTTGAACTCAATAAGAAGCTCATCGAGGAGCAAAAGCAGGCAGAAGCTGCGAACAAAGAACTTGATGCCAAAGTGAAACTTCAGGCGGATGTGAAGGAAAAAGTCGAGGCTGCCAAGCTCGCTAGCGAAGCCGCGAAGAAAGAATTTGAAAATCGGGAAGCGGCGGTTAAAAAAACGCAAGATTCAATTGCGGAAGCTAAAAAGAAAGTGGAGGAACTTGCAGCCGCATCAATGAAGCAACTGGCTGCGATTACGAGACTGGACGAAGAGATCAGGAAGGTCTCTGCAAAGTTGCAGGAGTCCGAGAAGCTCGAGGCCTTACAGTGGCAGCAAGTCCGAGAGTCGGCAATTCAGAATAAAAACTGGGTTTCTTTCAGCGACGAGATTGCACCAATTCTTCAAAAGCGATGCCTCGCCTGCCACAACGAATCCAAACCGCGTGGGCAACTCAAGTTTGATTCGTATGCCCAGATGTTACACGGCGGTGAATCCGGAGAACTCTTCGATTTTGAATCACCGGGGTTCTCGACGTTGGTCACCATGATTGAAGATGGATCAATGCCAAAAGAGGATGATCCTCTCAGCCCGGAGCAAATCTCAGTCATCACTCGCTGGGTCACATTAGGAGCCCAGTATGATTCTCAACTTGATCCCGGGACTCCTCTCATCGAAGTGATGGCCCGTCCAACTTATCCATTACCGCCCGAGACATACCCGTTTCCAGTTCCAGTTGAAGCTGTTGCAATTCATGCAGATGGAAAGAGGATTGTTTCATCGGGATACCATGAGATTCTGGTTTGGTCGGTGGAGAGCGGAGAACTTCTTCAGCGAATTCCAGGATTTCCGGAGCGTATCTATTCACTGAAATTTCAGGGGGACTCAAACATACTTGCTGTCGGAGCTGGAACTCCGGGTGAAGTGGGAGAAGTCATTATCGTCGATTTGGCAAGCTCGAAAAAAGTGAAACAACTTCACGTCTCTCCGTCAATTATCACTTGTCTGATTTTTTCAGCGGATCAAAACCAACTTGCGGTTGGGGGAGCGGATGGGCAAGTTCACATTTTCGAGACTCAAGCATGGGCCAAAACGCAAACGTTTCATGCCCATTCTGACTGGGTCACTGATGTCTGTTTTTCTCCTGATGGAAGTAAATTGGTCTCTGCAAGCCGCGATAAAACCGCGAAGGTTTTTGAGCTTTCCACCGGGGAAAATCTCATCGCATTCAACGGTCATGGGAATGTTGTTAACGCCGTTCGTTTTTTGTCATCTGGAAACGAAGTTGTCTCAGGAGGCGATGACCGACGTATTCGCGTCTGGTCAATTACGGATGCTAAAGAAGTTCGAAACGTCACTGGCTTTGCAGGCTCAATCTCAGCCATTGAATTGTTAAGCGACGGAAAACTGGCGACGACATCAACGGACAAAAAACTTCGTCTCCATACGGCGGCCGATAACAAGGTTGAGAAAACCAGAGTTGGGCCAGTCGCCGAACTTCTTAGTTTGGGAGTCTCGGAAACATTTGCAGTGACAGGGGCTCTTAACGGTGAATTACATCTCTGGCTGGTTTCTGAAGAGAAGCCGGTTCGATCCTGGTTTGCCAAGCCAGAAACCGTTCCAAATTCAAATAGTCAATAGCCGGCAAAGTAATTCACTCTGGGACGTGTTCGTGCTTCCGATGCTGCTGATGAAACGCCCGTCTATTCGGAAAGTGCGTTTACGATTCCTGAACGGCGATCTTTATCCCGGTGGCTCACTACGATTGAAGAGTCTTTCTTCGTAGTTCTCTCACATTTTATTCATTGCAGTGCATTCAATTTCTGGTAACCCTTGCAATGGAATTTGCAGGTTTTACGAATTAGCGCTTTTCCTTAATGCCTACCTTGGCTCGCGGAGCGGCGGTTCTTGCCGTTCGGGAGTGGCTGTTGTAGCGGTGAGTGAAGATGGGGTGTTCCCAGAGACTCTAGGGAGCCCGAAAAGCTTTGTTAACCCGCATTATGAAATGAAATTTGGGAATAGGCACGCGGTCTGCATTATCAAACCTGAAGTCTGATCAGTTGATGAGTAAATTTGATCAGCAGTCCTGTCCACTCGTTTCAACCAGTTTGAGCCATGCCTAAAATATCGTTGAAACCTCGCCTAATCCTAATGTCGTTCTCATTGCTTCTGATGTTCACGCCATCTCTCATCGCAGAAGGCGAAGAAAACAAAAGCGAAGTTCGAGAGGACGCGTTACGTACTGCCGTTGCGTTGAATTACTGCCGTGCAGCCTTTCATCGTATTCGTAAAAACCCGAATGCCGAGGTTCTTCGGGAAGAAGAAGAGAAGATTCTCAACAACTTGAACCTGACTCAGGTTCATGACAAGGAAGTGATCTCGCTCTATACGTCAGTCCTTGATGAGATCTCTCAAGTCAACATTACCGATAGTGAAAAGCAACTGCGCCGTCGGCATCATAAAAGTTCGGTTCGTCGCCAAATCACCTGGGACGCGCTCGCCTTCGGGACTGAGCTTGCCACAGCCCAGTTTGGAAGCGCTGTCAAAACTGGAGCAAACAGTTGGTGGGACTATCGGAACAAAACCTATCAGCGCGATCTCGATATCTTAAAGATTGAAAAAGTCGAAATCTCAGGCCTGCTGAAGCGTTCCAACCAGCTCTTGGACACGTTCTGGGAGATGGCGCGCAAGAAAGAGATTCCAGATCGCTGGCTGGTTCGTGGGGATGATCTTGATTCTCTGGAAGAAGCAGTCGCTGAGCAGGACCTCGAAACTCGTTTGCGTATTCTGACCAGAATGAAACCCTACATGGAAGCGTACCCACCCTTCTGGTACTACCTGAGTCGTACTCAGCAGGAGTTAGGAAAATTGCCAGAAGCGATCGAGACCTATTCCTATCTCGACAAAATTGGCAGCGGTCACTTCCGTAAAGATGACATGCTTGCGACGGCAATGGCGAACAAAGCTGCGATTCAGGATTACCTCGGCAGCGACCTTGCTGTTGCGTCGGCTGAACGAGCACTTGAGTACTCACCCGATGTTTGGGAAGCGAATCTGATCGCTGCGAGAATCCTGCAACGACATGGTCGAATTGCGATGGCGGAAGATGCGATTCTCAGGAATCTCGATGTCGATATCGAAGCCTCTCAAAGTACCATCTTTTTGGCGTCCCTCTATTTTTATGCACGTGACGAAGAGAAGATCGTGAAGATGCTTAACAACCAGCAGCGTGTGGCACATATGCCCGCACCGGTTCTGCTTCGTTGTGCAGCTCTCGTCGGAGCAAAGCGAACTCCTCCACATGTGATGCGAAACATTTTGGCCTCGCTGACCGCGACTCCTCAAAATCGTTTTGGAAAAGATGAATTTACACTACGAGTCAGCCATGCCTGGCAATTGCATCTTGCGAGTTTCGAAGTGAAACAAGGAGGACGCGTTCTGGATGATCCACAAGTTGTCATGCAACGTGGTTTTTATGATTTGCGATATGCGAATCACGTCGACTGGGGCTCGCCGATTGGAAGTTCGACCCCTGAACCAGAAATTGAAATTACACTGACCTATCCGGATGAAACATTGATCCACCTACAACTCCAAGGGAAGAACAACACGCTCGGACGAGGACCGATTGCAATCTCCTCACCGTCACAGATGCAGATTTCCAACATTTCCGTAGCTGGTCAACAAGTGGCTCTTAACGTTCGCGAGGCAACAAATACTGAAGGTCCAGTCACCGTTCAAGCAGCTCGTCTTCTAACTGACCCAGAGCCTACGTTCTTATCTCCACCGGGAAGTCAACCTGCGCCGGAGATTGAACCGACAGCAGGGATTGAACCTGTCCTTGAGAAAATGCCTGTCATCGAGAATGAGCCTGTGACTGAACTCGAGCCTGCGACTGAGAGTCAATCTGCGGCTGAGAGTGAGCCGGAGGTTCAGTTTGAGCCGTTTGAAGAATACCTGTCAGAGAAATATCTTCCAAAATTAAAGACCGAGTCTCCTGAAACAGCCAACTAAGAAAGGCCAACCGGACTACGGATATTGTTCTCCAATATCCCCTTGAGATCGTCCTGTGACCAAATCCGGATTTATAGAGTCAGGAACTGCCGCAGGGAGATGATCCCGGTGCTGAGCGTGAGGCGGATTTGATCCGAGACAAACGCTCAGCGGCTGCCCTTGGGAAGCTGTTTCAAGATATCTTTAGAGAGCATCTCGCTCTGCCGGGTGGCCGGTGCGAACGGGTTTGACTTGGGCCTCTTTGGAAATGATGAACGCATCCCGCCCCGTGGATGTGTGCGAGTTTCTACTTGAAACGGCCCTCTCCACTTGTGCGAGACGCATGAAAGTTTTCAAGGACCGATTGGGGCTTGTCGATTTGATCTGCAGTCACCGAGAGTCTTTGATTCATTTGAAATCGGTTCCGATCAGCACTTGGCATCCCGCTACGGGTCGCAATAATGATGGCATGTTGATTCGACTATTATTTCTGTTCACTGTGATCCCTTTCGTTGAATTGGTGATCCTCCTCCAAGTCCATCATGCGATTTCCTCCGTGTGGGGAAATGGGATTGGGCTTCTGGTCACTTTGGGAGGAATTGTCGTCACAGGAATTCTGGGGGCGACGCTCGCGAGACAGCAGGGATTGGGCGTGATTCGTCAAGTGCGAGGGCAGATGGGGCGCGGAGAAGTCCCGGGGCAAGCACTCGCTGACGGAATTCTAGTTCTATTCGGAGCTGCACTTTTACTGACGCCAGGTTTTCTCTCAGACTTCTTCGGATTCAGCCTGCTGATCCCAGCTAGCCGGTCCTTCTATCGAACACGCATGATGAGATGGTTCAAGGGGCATGTCCAAATTCACCGTTCCGGTTCTGGTTCCGGTTCTGGTTCCGGTTCTGGTTCCGGGGCTCAGCCAGATGTCTTCGTTGTGGACCCGGTTGAGAGTAAGCAAAACGATGAGCGTCTCACTTAGAGCTGTTTAAATTCTTATCGTCTGAGAGCATGTTCACGGTGAGTCTGCAGTGCAATCGCTGCAGCATTGCCAGCTCTTCACCCCCCGTTGACTCACCGGAGGCTAAATGGGTTTCTGAAGACCTGCATGAAACTTGCTCTGGCGACCTCTGTGTTGGCTCGCTTTCTGAAGCGAACTGCATGTTGGACACAACCAATGATCGGATCTTTGTGGCTTTTGATTTCGTCGAAAGATGAGTGACTCTTAGCCAGCTTCGGTGATTTCCGAATTCTCATCAAGGATGTAGTTTTCATCCTGAATCTTGGACGAACACTTCTTCAGAGTGACGACATTTCCCGTCTTGTTGTACTGCACTTCGTCAGTAAACGCACGCATCAACAAGACACCACGACCACTGGCACGTTCAAGATACCCTGGAGCAGTGGGATCGGGGAGCCCATCGGGGTTGAAGCCGGGGCCTTCGTCACGAATGGTAATCTTGACTTCTTCTCGGCTGAGTTCAAGTTTGACGTGAATTAAACGAGAGCTGTAAGGCAGCATTTTCCGACGAGTGTTTGCCAAATCGTGGTAGGCATTCGGGTCGTCTTCGCGTAAATCGGAACTGACTTCAAGATTCCCGTGAAAGTAAGCATTCGTGAGTGCTTCATCGACGGCGGACGCTAATCGCAAACTTTCGTTCTCGTCGAAAATCCATCGTTGTTGAACAGTCTCTCGGATTTCAGCGACGAGCGCGGAGATCAGATCGAGATCGTTTTCCAGAACATAACTTGTTGACGTCAAGTAATTGAGCAGGCGGCGTTGTTTGCGGCGTTTGTTGGATGTCGAAAGGATTCGAGCAACAGTGTTGACAAGTTCCGCAGCCAACTCATTTTTGGGAACATAACTTGAGGCTCCCTTTTCGAGAGCAGTGACTGCAATCGATTCGCTTCCCGCAGCGGTCATCAGGACGATGGGGACCAGTGGGTATTCATTGCGAATCACTTCCACCAACTCAAGCCCGTTCATTTCAGGCATCTTGAGGTCGGTGACGATCAGGTCCGGAATTTCATTTTCAACCTGAATGAGACCTTCTTTACCGTTTCTGGCAGTGCAGACTTCCCAGTCCGGATTTTTTTCCAGCAGTCGACTTGCTAACCGAAGATCAACCAGGCTGTCGTCAACAACTAGAATTCTCGCCATTATTTATTCCGCCCAAGTTCCAACAAATAGCTATCTCATTGTGTCTTAGTAGGAGTCCATGAGCAACCCATTTGTCTGCAATCCGTTAAATCATGTTGTATAATCAGCATTCAAGCGGATGTATTCTGAAGTGAGATCACACGTCCAATAAGTCATTTTTTCATTTCCAAGTCGAAATTCGAGTTGAATTTTGATCTCTCCAGTTGCCATTGATTTCGAGAGCGCACTTTCGTCGAAGCTTGTCGGGGAACCCCATTCGTAGATGACGACATCGTTCAATCGGAGTGAGAGATCCTGTTCCTGAAACGGCACACCCGCGTAACCTGCAGCGGAGACGATACGCCCCCAGTTCGGATCATTTCCAGTGACGGCAGTCTTTACCAACGGGCTTTCACAAACAACTTTCGCAATCCTTCTCGCATCATCTTCATTTTCGAGTCCGGAGACTTCGACCCGTACAAAATGTTCGGCGCCTTCAGCGTCTCGGATGATTTGCTGAGCGAGATCAGAGCAGACTTCGTTCAAGGCTGATTGCAGTGCCTGCTGCAATTGCTCGCTGGCACAGCCTTGCCCGGTTGCCCCGTTTGCCATTAGCAAGACGGTATCACTCGTGCTGGTATGTCCCTCAACCGAAATGCAATTGAAGCTTTGGTTCACAGCTTGCTTGAGCATTGAGTCTGCGAGTGACGTTTCAAGTTGACAGTCTGTCATGATCACCGAAAGCATCGTCGCCATGTTGGGAGCGATCATGGCTGCCCCTTTTGCAACTCCGGTCACCGTGATCAGTGTCCCGTCGATTTCGATCTGCTTCGAAGAGATCTTCTCGACCGTGTCTGTTGTCATAATGCTTTTGGCCGCTTTAGTGAGATCCTCTGATGATTTTCCGAGTTGTTTGAATGCGTCTCGGATTCCGTTCTCGATCACAGGCATTGGGAGAAAGTGCCCGATCACGCCCGTCGAGCAGACTAACACATCGGATTCGTCGCAAGTGAATTGTTCGGCGAGGATCGCTGTCATCCTTTGGGCATCTGTGAGACCTTGCTCTCCGGTGCAGGCATTGGCGTTTCCTGAATTGATGATAATCCCGCGTACTGAGGGACTGGGGACTCGCCCGCGTGACACAATTACCGGTGCTCCGACAACTTGGTTCTGCGTAAAAACGCCGACGCTCGTTGCGGGCGTATCAGAGGTGAAAAGAGACAGGTCCGGTAGGCCTGAGTCCTTAATTCCGCAAGTCACTCCGGTTGTTTGAAATCCCTGTGGGAGCGTATGTTGCTTAGCCGCCATATCAATGTCTTTGAATTTGTTGCGAGAGTCGGAAAGTTGTGAAAGAAAGGTGATTCTTCCAGTTTCCGCTCGCGCATTGCAAGCCTATGGGAAGATTCTGCCCGTGAACGCTTGTCAGGTAGAGGCTGCTTGAGATTATTTCAGATCAGGAGGACAAGTCGGGTTGTGCGGGATGGCGAGTTCGGTCCGTTGCGGTTTCATGGAATCTCTTGTTGTCTGATCAATTGGCTAGGGATTGTCCGGTTAGGTATCCGATAACGAAACGGGATAGAACTCTCACCAAGCAGGTGGAATGGATGGACGGAAGTGTGAATATCATTGCTCTCATGAAAGATGGTGAGAGGTTTGTGTTCGTCTTTGATGAAGAAAGTTCACCACAACTTCTTCAAACACTGGGGCACTATGCTGCCGATCCGGAAATGAATTTCACCTGGTATGATGCTGCGGTTCTCAGCCAGAAAGTTCGACGTCTCCAATCTCAATCTTTGGCAGCGAACGAAAAGCCGTTTCGACGGTCCGCTTGAGTCATTGAGAAGTTCGCGTTGATGCGTTCCCCTCAAAATCTTCGGGAGGAGAGTCGGTGCTGACAGAAGTCCAGGATTTTCTGCGTTATCTGCGCCTCGAAAAGAACGCCTCTGATTTGACAATTAAGTCGTACTCTGACGACTTCGAGAGCTTTTACGATTATTTACGTGAGCGAGTTGGCGGCATTCCTCATCCGGAATCGATCACCATTCCTGTCTTGCGTGGTTTTGTTTCGTATCTTCATGAATGTGAATATGCTCGCACGACGATCGCTCGTCGGTTGGCTGCTCTGCGAAGTTTCTATCGCTATACAACGCGTGAAGGGCTGACTTCATCCAATCCGGCGAAAGCTCTTCGGACGCCTCGTGCAGGCAGAAAACTTCCACACTTCCTGACAACTGAGCAAATTGGGAAACTTCTGGAAGCCCCTCCAGCGAACGAACCTATGGGGATTCGGGACCGGGCGATTCTGGAGACGCTCTACTCTGCCGGATTGCGTGTTGCGGAGTTAGTCGGTCTCGATTTGGACAGTTGGGACCGAGGTGCGAACATCCTCAGAGTCTACGGGAAGGGAAAGAAAGAACGGATTGCCCCCGTGGGAACGTATGCAGTTCGCGCCCTTGAACATTGGTTAAATGTCCGAAGCCCAGATCCGAATGGTCTTCCCGATGAGACAAACGCGTTGTTCTTAAACCGTTTTGGTCGGCGACTGACCACACGAAGTATCGGGAGAATGCTCGAAAAGTACATCAAAATTGCCGGTCTGGACTCTCTCACATCTCCGCATACATTGCGACACAGTTTTGCGACACATCTTCTTGATGGAGGAGCAGATCTGAGGAGTGTTCAGGAACTTCTCGGTCACAAAAGCCTCACGACGACGCAGATCTACACGCACGTGAGTACGCGAAGAATGCGCGAAACTTACGAGCACGCTCATCCGCACTCAAATCATGATGATTATGAATAACAGACTCTGAATTCGCTATTCAACAGGGGATGATCTTCACGGGACCTGATGCTCGAAAATACATCGAGCTTGCTTTGGTCCTGCTTGCTGCCAGTTGAGTGCATTTGCGTCTGCATTTGCTCTGGCTTGTCGCGCTGACTGCCGCTTCGAGTGTCTGCCCCCTGCTCTGCCACGCGCTTTGCCACGCGCTTTGATTGCATCAACATTTGCACACTCGAAAACGCATCAGAAATGAGTCACCATTTCGAGTTGCCATGTCGCATTCCTTCTTCATTGAATACAAAGCGTTGATGACCAACTTCCCGCAAAAATTCGGACCTGAGTTTCTTCAGCGATTGAAGTTCATTTGCTGCGTATTCTTGGGCGGGCTTGGAATCAGCTTGCTCTTTGTGTCGAGGATGGAATTTACAGCCGTTCGCGCTTTTCTGGACCAGTTTTCTGGCGATGGTTCCGCAGAGCCATACACCGAGCAAGTTCACAAAAATTTGGGGTGGATCGCCTTCGCTCTCGGCGTGCTGCTGAGCCTTCTTAGTCTCGTGATCGCGAAAATTTCTGTGGGAGTGTACGAACGATGTCTCAACTCCATGGATGTTAGGAAGCGAAGCCGAAATTCGATCCGTTGGATGAAAGTGTCAGTTCATCAAAATCGTGGCTGGTTGCTGGGGCTGACGTTCTTTTCTTTCATACTTCGTTGGTCGCATTTGCATGATCCGATTCGATTCGATGAGGCTCACACGTTCCTCACGTATGCAAAATCCCCATGGTTTGTGGGGATTTCGTTGTATCAGGATCCTAACAACCATGTGTTTAACACGTTGCTGATCCATTGCTCGACCACGATATTCGGCAATGCAGAATGGGCCATCCGCTTGCCAGCCTTTTTCGCTGGAGTGTTACTTGCACCGCTGACATTCTTGGCAGGCCGGATCACTGTTAGTCGAGATGCAGGGATCGCTGCCGGGGTGTTGGTTGCTGTTTCATCGGCACTGATCGAGTATTCAGGGCTGGGACGTGGATACACCCTGATTTGCTGTCTCACGATGCTGAACATCTTGTTCGCTGTTCGCATTTTGCGGAATCAAACTGGCTGGGAATGGTGGTTATTGACGTTCTGTTCAGCTCTCGGATTGTGGTCAATCCCGGTCATGGTCTATTCGAATATTCTCGTTTGGGGCTGGCTTCTGTATCAGGGAATGCTTGCTTCTCGCAGAAAATCTCGCAGAAAACTTCATCGACTGCGATTCATGAGGAGATGGTCGACCGCTGTTGGGGTGACATGCCTGCTTGCACTCGGATTTTACCTTCCCGTCATTGCCACTTCCGGGGTACATTCATTGACAGGTCAAGGATTTGTTCAAGAGACATCATTGAGTGAGTTTTTGATGTCGCTGGTCAACGGACTTGTGGAAGGACTCTCTTTCTGGTTGCGAGACTGGTCTTTCCCTGCGGTTTTTCTTCTCTTTGGGCTGGGGACTATTGGGCTCGTGGCAGCGAAGTCAGTCAGGCAGAGCCTTGAACAGATTTTCGCCCTGTTGATTCCAGGAGCGATCTGTTTACTACTCCTCGTGTTTCAACGTGTCGTTCCGCCACCTCGTGTGGGGCTGTTTCTCATTCCCCTCTTCGCAATCTATTCCGGACGTGGGTATGCACTGCTTCTCTCTGGGAGGGAACGTCCGAGAAGGAATTTTTTGCGGGCTGTCTGGTTTGCGCTCATCGTGATTTTGCCGGTCATGCAGCAACTCCAGCACCGGTCTATTCGCAATTCGAGTGAAACAGGGGTCTGCCCAGATGCGGCTGAAATCGTTCAGTTTCTTCAGCAGGAAATTGAAGCAGGTCACGTTGCCGCAAATGCTTCAATCATCACGGTCTCTCCTGCGAGTGCTCCGATTGTTTATTATTTCTCGCGAAACGATTCCTCTCTCGAATATTTTTCTCGCCCGACGCGCGAAAACGCTCATGAATCGATTGTCGTTGTCGGTCATGGTGGTCAGCAATCGGTGAGTTCTGTACTCACAGAGCTGGGGATCAACGATTTGGTCGACTCCGATGACTTTGAGGTCTACAAACAATTTCAAACAGTGACGCTGTATCGTTTACCGAGCGAAAACTGAGATCAGTTGAGAGTGAGGAGAAAAATGCTAGAGGTCGGCTTTTGACGGTTGTAACGTTGAATTTCTTCAAGCCGATTCTAACTTCTCAGGATCACGTAAAGAGAATCAAGCATGTTCTCCGATGCGTCCGAACTCGATGATAAGGGAGTGCGCGGTCTACGCAGGCGACAGGCTTGCCCGAAATCTGACAGAACGGAGTGTAAGGATGCGTAAGTTTGTCTTGTGTTTCTCAGTGATTTTTATTTGCTCAGGAACGTTTTCGAACGGTCTGAGTGCGAGTGATTCTCTAGATGCACTGGGATATAAATTTCCCAAGCATCGATTCAGCCTGAAAAATCTGCGCCCACACTACGATGACCGGATGAAGGCTGTCATCCCGGCTGATCAACCGGTTCCCCGAAACTGGGTTGTCGTTGGACACCGATGCACACTTCTTCAAGTTAGCTCGACAACACACCAACTCTTGATTCAGAAGCTCCCGACTCGCCCAGGTACTGAGCTGACAATTTGGAAATGCCAGCCTCTGCCATTCGGTTGGGCTGTCCTTGAAGAATTCACTTCGAACCAGTTCCCTGGTAAGAACAACGCCTTGCGAATCCGCAAAATGTGAAATTTTTGTGGAAATTGACTCCGGTTTGAGGCGCTGATTGATCTGTCAAGATCGGTATGCGACTCCACTTTCTTACTGAATGAACTCTCTCACAGTTGAATTTCTCTTACTGTATAAGCTCTCTCGCATCGAAACGGGGCTGAGAGCAACTCCAGCAATCCAGCATTGGGCTTCAAGTTCTACCTCGTGGCGAACAGCATTTTAACTAGAACTGATCCTGAAACTTGAAATTGCTCTCTCAAACGTTGAGGAAAGCGACCATTGCAGTAGTTTTTGGACTGGTTCTAGAGAAATGCGTTCCTCACGGGCACACAGTAGAACGAGCTACTCTAGAGTCATGAAAGCGACTTTTACGGGCACGACAAGCATCAAAAATGCTTATCGTGCTTGTGAAACGCGATTTACAGGGCTCTGCAGGGCTTTTCAGGCCATTCTTGCCTGTTCCTGTTTTCACACGCTCATCGGGCGAATCCACGTCTTGACAGAAATGTTGCCTCCTTCTACTTTTCATCATCTCAAGACCCGTAAAGACTTACGGTTATAAAGTTACAGCGAATGGAGTCGCTTCAAATGTCGCACATTTTACCGATCGGCACACAGCAAAACACGACACAGCCTGTCCCACTCATCGATTTGGTTGCTCAGTATCAAACCATTCGTGATGATGTTCAGGAGGCTGTTCAACGCGTTTTTGAAAACCAGGCATTTGTTCTGGGAGATGAAGTCTCGAATTTCGAAAATCAAGTTGCTGAGTATTGTGATTCCACACATGCCATTGGATGTGCGTCAGGCAGCGATGCACTTCTGCTGGCATTGATGGCACTCGAAATCGGTCCCGGTGATGAAGTGATCACCACGCCATACAGCTTCTTTGCGACTGCCAGTGCGATTGCGAGGACTGGAGCAACTCCTGTCTTTGTTGATATCGATCCCGAGACTTACAATCTCAATACAGATCAAATTGAGCTCGCAATGACCCGAAGGACGAAGGCGATTATGCCTGTCCACCTCTTCGGGCAATGTGCAGAAATGGATCCCATCTGGAGAATTGCAACTCAATATGGGCTTGCGATCATCGAAGATGCCGCCCAAGCGATTGGAGCTTCCTATCGTGGACGTAAAGCGGGTGTCCTTGGTTCCATCGGATGCTTCAGCTTCTTCCCCACAAAAAATCTGGGGGGAGCCGGCGATGGCGGGCTCGTGACCACAGATGACAAAGACCTTGCAGCTCGTCTCCGTCGCTTACGTGTTCACGGCGATGTTGGTGGGTACACCCATGTTGATGTCGGAATCAACAGCCGTTTGGACGCCCTGCAGGCAGCTGTTCTCGCTGTGAAGCTTCGACACCTCGATGCATGGTCTGACGCACGAAGAGAGAACGCTCAGCGGTATCAGGAACTCTTCGCAGAGTTTGAACTCAGAGAGCGAGTTGGACTTCCAGAGCAAGTCGAAGAGCGGCATCATGTTTACAACCAGTTCACGATTCGTGTTTCGGGTGGTCAACGTGATGAAGTGTTGAAACGACTTCGCGAACGACAAGTCGGATGCTCCATTTATTATCCGAAGCCGCTTCACCTTCAAGAGTGCTTCTCAAACTTGCACTATGTTGAAGGAGATTTCCCGGAAGCTGAACGTGCTGCCGATGAAACTATCGCGCTGCCAATCTTCGCCGAACTCGGAGCTGAGCGTCAGCGAATTGTCGTAGAAAACATCCATCAAATCTTTGCTGAACTGGACGCCGAGTCATTCGTACCAGTTCGCCGAGCAGCATAATTCTGCTGTTAAATTCATTAAGCGACCAAAACTCTCCGCGATCGTCACGGTCTCGGAGAGTTTTTTTGTCATGTCTTCGCTGATTTCACGCTTAACACACATTCACTGAGCTTCTCGACATCCCCGAAAAAAACTTGCAAATCCCTATCGTGCTTCTTGAATCGGTCTTTGCAGTCAGCTTCGTGGTGAGTCTTTAATAGGGTGATGAAAGCAAGTTTTACGGGCACCGCAAGTATGGAAAGTGATTTTGGTTCTCACTTTTCAGACATGTGAGGATAGCTCCGCAGAGCGGTTGGGAATACATTACGCTGCACACGAATGGTGCGTGCCGATTTCAGAAGTTGAACTTCCTGGATCACCGCACTGACTATCTTTCGACCATCCTGCATCAAGAATTTCCCCTTGTGAATATGACTCGTCTCCCTGATTCACTTCGTGAAGAATACCCTTTCGATCCGAAATCGACTGAGATCGATGGGCATCGCTATTCGTATATCGACGAAGGAACCGGCTCACCGATATTGATGGTGCATGGGAATCCAAGTTGGAGTTTCGCTTGGAGGAATTTCATTAAGCACTTCTCAGCGAATCACCGTTGTCTTGCGGTCGACCATCTGGGGATGGGGCTTTCCGACAAACCACAGGATTACGCCTACACAATCGAGCAGCATATCAGCAATCTTTGTTCGCTGATTGAACGTCTCGATCTGCAGAGCGTCACGCTTGTCGGGCACGACTGGGGCGGCTGTATCGGGATGGGAGCGGCTGGGCGGATGCCGGAACGATTTTCTCGTTTCGTGATGATGAACACCGCCGCATTTCGGTCACAGGAAATTCCATTTCGAATTGCACTTTGCCGCATTCCCATGCTTGGAGCTGTTGGTGTCCGTGGTTTCAATCTCTTCGCAGGAGCTGCAGTTTTGCAGGCGATTGAGAAGAAAGACCGCATGACCGACACCATCAAGAAGGGATACCTCTTCCCTTATGACAATTGGGCAAATCGAATTGCGGTACATCGCTTCGTTCAGGAAATTCCGTTAAAGGAATCTCACTCGACCTACAAAACATTGGTTGATGTTGAAGCCGGATTGAGCCAATTCGCTGACCATCCGTTTCTGCTTCCTTGGGGCGAGAAAGACTGGTGCTTCACCACAAACTTCCTGGACGATTGGGAGAAACGTTTCCCGAAGGCTGACGTGTTACGTATTCCTGACGCCGGGCACTACGTTTTTGAAGATGCACACGAAGTCATCCTCCCCAGCATGGAGGAATTCTTCTCCAGTCATCCTCTTTCAGGAGCGAAATCGGACACACCTTCAACTTGAGACGCCTTCACTTTTCGGCGTTCTCATTTCGAGATGGCAGTACCGATTCCACTTCGGCCATAACCATCTCCACAGTAAAAGAGGCGAAGCTTATCGCCCTCGCGGATAACGGTCGGGTATTCGACCATCTGTTTTTCCCAACCTTTTCCCGTTGGGGCAAGTTGCAGGTTGTCTCCTTCGTTCTTGCCACGTCGCCAGTGAATTCCGTCTGCGGACTCAGCATAGCAAATTGAGTAGTACCCCCAGCGTGAACCGATGGCGGAGTACCACATTCGAAATGAACCATCTTTCTCCTGGTGTACGACCGGACCTGCGACAGCAATGTCTTCATAGTTGCGGTTTGGGTCACGCAACATCACTGCTCCTTTTTTTTCCCAGTTGATTCCATCGTCTGAGACGGCCAGACAGATCACTTTCTGTTGATTCAAATCGTGTCGAACACCTGTTGTTGGACAACCGGTGTAGTAGAAGTGCCATTGTTGAGCCCCGTCCGGTTGAGTGACTTTCAGCACCGATCCCCCAGCGATTCCAATGGCATCCGGAGTGCCCGGCTCTCCACTTGGTGCGA
This sequence comes from Thalassoglobus polymorphus, assembly GCF_007744255.1. Lineage (GTDB taxonomy): Bacteria > Planctomycetota > Planctomycetia > Planctomycetales > Planctomycetaceae > Thalassoglobus > Thalassoglobus polymorphus. The sequence continues at coordinate 2,365,368 of NZ_CP036267.1, forward strand.
GCACTGGCGTTTCTCCATGCCGTGTCCAGTCGAGACCATTTTGGCTCGACGCCAGTCCGATACCTGGAAAAGAACTCAATCCCGATCCACGTCCCGCGTTCCCGGTATAGTAGAGATGCCAACGACTGTCATCCATCTTCACAGCATGCGGCAGCACGCACCAAATCGCATCAAATGAACCAGCTGGACCGTTCTTGAACAACGGGCCTTTTCGCTCCCACTGAGTGACATCATCAACCGCAGCGGTTGCGACTCCAATCGTATGCCTGCTGTGATCGTTGCCGCCTCCGTAGTACAGCTTGTATGAGTTGCCCGATCGAACGACCCAGGGGTTCATACAACGAGTCGAATCAAATGTTCCCTCTCCCTTACGAGGTGGAAGAACTGGGTTGTTTTCGTTTCGAATCCACTCAACTGGCTGTTTCAATTCTGCATATGCCTCGGAATTCGAGAGCTGCATTTTGACCACTTCTTTTGATTTGCGGACGATTCCGTAAAGCGTTCCGATGTCGCTGTGATCCCAGGCGATTCCCTGTCCAGCGATCGGGGCGGGAACCGTCGAGAGGTATTCCAACTCTCCGGGTTGTTCAGGAACTTTTAGAACATATAACTCGGCATGATCGTGTCCGGTCACAAATAGATTCCCATTGGGGCCGAAAGAGCCGCCTGAATTACTATTTGGTCGAAAGCGTTTCAGAACCGTCTCAGGAAAACTCCATCGGCCTGTCTCTTCCCAGTCGTTGTTGTATCGGGCCAGGAATGTTTGATGAACTTCGTCGTCATAGAATGCAAAGACAATCCACCACGCGTCTTGATGTCGTTCAATCCAGTTGATGGCTCCGTCGCTGATTTCGAACGTACGGCTTGCGACATGTGTAAGCGTGTCCGTTGAATATATTTCGACGGAATTTTTCAGAGGAGATTTCGGCCAATTCGAGTTGGCACAATACAACTTTCCATCAAGCACGGTTCCACTATTTAAGTGCAAAACGTTCGAACCATCCGGAGCTGACCACTCGCCGATTTTCTTTGAGGTTCCCTTTTCGTATCTGGCAATTGTGCGGTTGGCGATGGCATAGAACGATGAAGAATCGACCGCGACTGCCTGATGGGCTTCAGGAATGTGAACTCTCCGTAACTCCCGAAATGAGATCTCAGCTGCATTACTAACAGAAGCGAGAAATAACAATATTAGAAGGGAGTGGGTGAGTCGCAAAACGTATGTCTTCATCGTCTTCATGAATCCTCATCCGGATGATTTTTCTTGTGTCAGTTCTGATGAAAAGTTTACGGCGCTTTCCAATCTTTCGCTATGGCGGCAACTGTCGCTGTTCCAAGTCTCTGCAAATTCATTTCGAGCAGTTCCACGATTGGCCTGAATGATCTGCCTTGTGGTGAGCAGCCTATCAGGTCATGGAAGTCATCTTCACAGCTATGACATGCACTGATAATGCACGAATCACTCATGGATTATTTTGAGATGGCTTCTTGCGGGATCGCATTTGATTTTCGTCATTATCGAAACGCAACTCAGGTTGATGATCGATCTTGCTGAGTGCCTATCCACCAATTTTTTGATGAGGTGCTCAATTCACAAATGCAGAAGAGTTCAGTTTCCCAGATAAACACCTGATGACACTGCAAATTCAGGGCATGTTGCTCGATTGGCATGAAGTCTGCGTTAGTGAACCTCAAAGTCTTTTGATTCGCAATTCATACTGCGTTCGAAATGGCTTGAACATCTATGACTTAAATAAGACTGAAATCAAATTGAAACCAAACTGGAAGCTTGCCGGAGAATCACTCTTCTCATTGTTTGAGAGAGCAAGTTCAGGTTTCAGGATCAGTTCAAAAAATCACGACCAGAGAAAGGGTTGTCATGAAAGAGCAAACAGTCACAGCAACAGACCCAATCAAACTCGTTGCAGCAGTTCTACTACCACCGTTAGGGGTCGCAATGGAAGTTGGTCTCTCCGGACAGTTTTGGTTGAATGTCTTGTTGACCCTCTTCTTTTGGGTTCCAGGAATGATCCACGCCTTTTACATCATACTGACCCGATAAAGCATTATTTACTGGGCCGTGAAGCAAGCTGCAAGTTCGGCGTTTTTCCGCGAGGGCAATTTGAATGTTGCGTTCATGTTTCTACTCGCAGCGAGCCATCTATGAAGTCATGTAAAAAAACTTCATGGGCATGACAAGCATCTAAATTGCTCTAGTTGTTCAATCGATCGTATCGTTCCTGCCACTTTCCTTCAGAAGCGAGTTCACACGAGAATACCGATGTCGGCTGCCAAGCTTTTTAAAATACTCAAGAGAGTCTTTCAAGATTTCATGCAAGACAATTGCATGCGAGTCTCGGCAGCACTTGCGTACTACACTATCTTTGCACTTCCACCATTATTGATTTTGACTCTTTGGATCTGCGGAATTTTTTTCGATCCCAGTGATATCGAAGGGCGCGTTGCTGCGGAAATTCGAAACGTCGTCGGAAGTGAAGGGGCTGAACAGGTTAAAGAAATCTTGCAGCGGACCGGTGAACGATCATCCAGCGGGACTTATCTGACAAACATCTTCGGTGTGCTCGCCCTGTTGTTTGGTGCATCGGGGGTGATGGTTCAATTACAAACCGCACTCAATGAAGTTTGGGAAGTGAAGCCCGATCCCGATGAAGGTGGGGTTTGGAATTTCTTGTCAAAACGAATGCTCTCATTGGGAATGGTTCTAGGTGTGGCATTCCTGCTGTTGGTTTCGTTGATTCTTACGGCGTTGATCGCAAGTCTCAGCTCATGGGCCTTGCCAGATGTCTGGTCCGAATGGAGCTTGCAGTCTGTGAATTTCGTCGTCAATTTTGGAATGATGACAGTTCTCTTTGCAGCGATTTTCAAGGTCCTTCCAGACGCCGAAGTCGCGTGGAAAGATGTTTGGGTCGGTGCATTTCTGACCTCGTTTCTGTTTGAAGTCGGTAAGTTCTCAATGGGATTGTATTTTGCGAGCAGCAGTGTTGGCTCGGTTTACGGAGTTGCTGGTTCGCTCGTTCTGTTACTGGTCTGGATCTATTATTCAGGGATGATCTTGTTGCTTGGGGCAGAGTTCACGCAGGCGTGGGCTTTTGAAATGGGTGAAGGAATCCAACCCGCAGAGGGAGCCGTTCAGGTCGTTGAGAAAACGATTCACGTCAAGCCTGATGGCGAGCAATGTCAAGGCGACAAAAAATCGAAATCAGAGATGCACAAGGAACCACTGAAGAGAACTCAAGCTGCTGGAGTCCCTATTGGTAACAACTTTTTGCGGGAAGAAGATTCAAACAGGAAGATTGAAAAAGTCTCCACGTGAGAACGAGCCCGGCGAGATCGCCTCTACTCTTGTCCATAATCCGAGACAGTCTTCAGTCCAAAGAGCCAGCGTGAGAGTCTTGCTTTCGGCAGGTCAGCTTCCAAAATTGAATCTTGAATTCCATGTTTTCGCAGGATGTTTTCGGCAGCCAGATAGCCGCTTCGCGCGGCTCCTTCCATCGTGGCGGGCCAGCCGGTTTGAGTCCAGTCCCCAGCGAATTGCAGGTTGGGAATGAATGATTGTTGCTGCGGTCGCAACTCATCAATTCCTGGAGTGACTGAGAAAACTGCTCGCTTTTCGGTGATCACTCGAGAGTGAACCATTTTAGCATCAGCGGCGTCGGACCAGATCTCTGCAAGCTCGTTGAAGACACGTTCAACGACTTCTTCCTGACTTAACCCGGAGAGGCTTCGACTGGCACTCATCACCACTTGATACCGGAATATTCCATCTTTGATTTCTTGTGGATCAGCTCGACGAGCAAACATCCATTGGGAAAGACGATCAACAAGAACGGCGTGCGGCAACGGTGTGATTTTTCGGTCTAACCAAAGATGGACACTAGTGATGGGAGCGGTTTCAATCCTTTGAATTGCTTGCACTGTGGCATGCTGATGAAATTCGGCAGGGAGAAGTTTAGGAACCTGATGATGCGGAACGGCAAGCATGTATTCATCAGCGACTGCCGTCTGTTCGTTCGCAAAGTATGCACTTCGCACGGAATTCTCTTCGCAGCGGAGTTCACGTAATCTGTGCTCCTGATGAACCTGAACGCCCGCTCGCTGCAAAGCTTGAGCGGCTCTCTTCGAATACAAATCGTCTAACGATTCGGTGGGGATTTCAACTCGCCACCCTTCTCGATTTGCCAGGAATCCATCGACGAAAACCTTTTGAGCGTAGGCAGCATCGATGCGTTCCAAGGATTCGCTTAAAGCACTCACGAGAACAACTTCCCAGACTCGCTTGATGAGAGCATCCGTCTGTTTGTGTTCGCGCAACCAATCGGCGAAGTGCCGGCCTCTTAGGTTTTCAACAGGAGTTCTGGACAATGCCTTGACCGCTAACCCGAACAGCCTTTTCTCTCGGAAGGAGAGATAAGGGAGCCGCAAAAACGAGAGAGTCAGATGTAACGGAGCCGGCAGCCAGCTTTCACGAAATGAAGTGATTGCACCATCTGGAGCAACAAAGTGGAGCTGCTTCTCTGTTTCGAAGCAGTCTTGAAAGCCGAGGTCGCTACTCAGCTTCTTCAGGTTCGTGCAGCAGGCCATGTTCACGTGCTGACAGTTATCAATTTCTTCTCCGGAACTTTGATCGTGATACGATCCAGCTCGACCGCCGAATTGGTTGCGCGCTTCGTAGAGAGAAACGTGAAAATCATACTTAGCAAGTGCCGAAGCAGCAGCAATCCCAGCGATCCCTCCACCGATGATGGCGACTCGGCGGTTGCCAGAAGAAACTGTCGTCATGGTCACTCAGGGGTTCCGTACAGATGAATTCAAAAATTAAAGCAGTTTGCTCTTCCGTGTGCCCGTGGAGAACGCATTTCTCTAGTAAAAATACAGTTCGCCACGAGGCAGAACGCGAACGCCACTTCGAGAAATGAGATCGAGCGGTCGCATCAACCAGGGGGGGATTACTCTTCGACAACCTTCGGAAGCAGAACTTCTTGTAGAGCTTCTCTCATCTGGTTCTCTGAACCCGGTCCCACCCAGAGCCATTTGTCCTGGAAATTGTCCGCGAAGGCTGAATTCGTGGGGACATATCCCGGCCAACATTCACCATATCCAATTGAGAGAACGAAAGAATCTGGTCGCATTTGTTGAGCCATTAACTGGTAGCCGACAAACGATTCTCCGGGAAAGAGGACGAGTTGTGCTGGCCCGAAATCAACGCATGGGAAATCGATCAGCTGACCCGATTTCACACGTGCATAACTTGCCAGTCCCATGGCGGCATAAATCCGGTCTTCGGTCCGGGCAGATTTGTCGTCGAGGATCGTTCGAAGTCGCTTCGGTTGAAGACCTGCATGATCATAGTATTTCAAGTCGAGCTTTGTGTTTGAGAATTTTGCCTGAGTGAGAGGCTGTTTTTTCGTCGCCTTCCAGGATTTTTCCATCCCGGCAAGAATTCGATTCGTCAGGTCAATTCGACTCTGCTTTGAGCCATCGTTGAATTTCCCAGCGGTGACATCCCCACTGCATCCCGAGGCGTAAATCTGTTTGATATTCGGGTGCTTCTTCTGCATCGCTTTTCTGGCAAGTCCGACAAAATCTGAGGTCACTTCACCTTTTCCGTAATAACTCATTGGGTGAGTTGCGTACGAATGCAGTGCCAGGAGTGGAGTCTCGTTGTTCCAGAATGAAAGAGTCCAAAGATACGGGTCAATCTCGCCTTCGGGAGCTTCTGCGAGATAGTTCTTTCCGCCGCTTGCCGAACCACGACCGAATGAGACAGCTCCGCTGGACATGATAATGCGACGGTTCGAAGCGACCTTTTCGACTTTGGCTTTTCCCATGCCAATGTGGGTGACCGGGCTAGCTGTCTTCAGGCTTTCCTGGAGTGCGGCGGAAACATTTTGAATGCACTGTTGATGAAACGTTTCGTCGTAAAGTTCTCCTTTGAGGCCGACTTCTTCGAGCAGCTTTTCAGCGTCTGCGTCGGTGACCGGAGCATCATGCTGATGCAGGCTGGAGACGAGAACTCGCTCACGTGTTGTTCCTGCAGCTGCAGCGAGGCCGTCTCGCCACTGGTCGTACGCTCCGTTACGAATTTCGCACCAATCGATGGCAACATAAACCAAAGGCTTCTCGCTGCTGAGCAGTACGAATCCAATTGCTTCAAGTGAATCCGCAATCGTTTTCGACTTGGTCGGCAACAACCCCATGCAGCGATGATTCAACGGAATCGTCACGTCAACCGAGAACGATGCGAGTTGAAACTCTGGCTCGTCGGCTGCTTGTGTGAAATTGAGTTGACCAAACGTGGTACAGACAACAGCGACAAAAAGGTACTGGAAAAATTTCATAGGTTGCTCGATATCAAGAGAGTCGGACAACTGAAATGTACGACAAATCCTGATTCAGAACTACTCTCCTGACGAACTTGGATGGGCATAAGACTCGAAGTGTTCCGCTGGCTCGTTGGCCTGCTCGCTGAATGTCAGTCACTGAATCGTGTTCACTGAATATGGAGCAGCAGCGGAACAGCTGTCGAATAGCAGCCGAATCAAATTGAATGTCCCCTACTCTGCGTCCGCAATCTTGATTTTCATTTCATCCGAGTTCGCTTTCAGCTCTGGAGCGTACATTGCGTATGCACGTGCTGGTAACGCACTGAACTGGCCTGGGATCTCTGCTCGTAGTCGGTAACTGACAGAGTGCTTCCCACGTGAGAGTGTTCTCATGAAGAAGGCGACACGTTCGTCGCGGAACTCGACGTACGCTCCGAGTCCATCTTTGGTGTAACCACTTTGCAGGTCGACAGCTTCCGCACCCGCAGCTTTCAAGTCTTCGAAGATGACGTACTCGTAGTCATTTTTGGAGTCGATTTCGAGTTCCACTTCGATCAGATCGCCACTGGTGACTTCGTCCAGGTTTTCGAGTTCGACACGGTCGTATTTCAGCTTCTTCTGATCAACAACTTGTCCTCGACTTCCGGCAACGGTCGCAGTCGCATCTTTGTTCTGGACGAGTTTGTAGAACTTTCGTTGCACTTTGATTTCAAGACCGGCTTTGGTGATGAAGTCTTCGAGCGAGAAGTACGTTAAGTAGGCATTGTGATAAAGCGGTCCCTTGCCGGACTTTCTCAGTTCGACGGTATGCTCTCCGGAAGTCAGTGACTCTCCTTCGAGAATAAACGAGTTGTCGAAGGAGAACAGGTTCTCTTTGGTGATTTCCACAGTTTGCTTTTTCTCTCCGTCGACCCAGACTTCAACGGTCAACTCAGGACTGAGTTCATCAGTCGCTTCCAGGTAATCGGCGAGAGCTTCAATGCAGTAAGCTGTGTCGCGTGTGTTTGTCCAGTACGTTCCATGTTTTCGGTTGTTGAGAATGTACTTCACGAGTCCGGCGGCTTTGGGGTCCTGTGGATTGATGCGAGCCAACAGCTTTAAGTGGTGGGCATTCGCTTCAATATTGCTGCCGTACCAGTACCACCAGTACGTGTTGTTCGGCATGTCGATGTAGGCAGTCTGATTCTCATCATCGACAGTGATAAACTGGTCGATGTTTCGGACGATCATGTCTCGTTGCTCGTCTTCCCCAAGCGTGTCGAGTGCCAATCCGAGTTGAGATTGTGCATACAGGCTGAGCTTCAATCGGTCGCGATAGAGGAAACGTTGCATATCCTCGTTGGCAATTTTCGATTCCACAAGAACGGAGAAAACCAAAGCGTCGATGTTGTTTGCCTGTGTCTTGTACGGCTTTTTTCGCTTAGGATCGTCGGCATGCCGAAGTCCTTCTTGAAGAAGTTCAACTTGCTGTGCTTGATACCTCTGCAACCATGCGATTCCTTGTTCGACAATTCCGTCAACAATCGCGATGTCATTCTTCTGAGCCTGCTGCAATCCATGAACAACGACAGCAGTCGTATGTGGATAAGAACGTTCACCGTATCCAGAGAACCAACCCCAACCGCCATCTGAATTTTGCATGGCTGTCAGGTCTTGAACGCCCTTCTTCACCATTCGGGAGACTTCTGCCTCATCGAACACAGGGTTTCGTTTGAATCGTTTCCATTGCGTCGCCCGTTCTATGTCGTCTCCGATTTCCTGAGCATTCAGATTCGTGCGTTTCTCCTGAATCGCTGCCAGATCGAGGTTCATTCGTTGCAGAATTCCTTGAGTGATTACTGTCGGCACGAAGCGGTTGAGCGTTTGCTCAGTGCAACCGTACGGGTACTCCACGAGGTACGGAAGTGCATCGACCATGGCTCCTGCGAGCGTAGGTGAGTAACGGATTTCGAGTCGCGATTCTTGAGGACGGCGATCTTCTGGGACAGAAAAGATCAGTTTTCCGTTCTTTTCTTGCGGTCTGATCACGCCGGAAAAGGATTCTGTTTTCAGGAAACCATGCACGAAAACAGGGAATTCCATTTTCATCGCATCCGACTCTTCATCGGTGAGAGCCTGCATTGTGACGGTCGCGGTCCCTTCAGCGATGGCCTTCACTCGCCAATCAATGCGGGCTTCTCCGCCTGCTGAGATTGTGACAGTTCGTTGTCGATCCGTTTCGGAGATCAACGCGAGAGTTTCGCCTTCAAGGTTGATTGCAACCTGCACACTTTTTTCTTGCTCTAGATAGTTATGGACAACTGCAGAGAGGACGACCTCGTCTTTTTCCACAAAGAATCGTGGAGCTTGCAGTCGTACAACGAGATTCTTGGCGGTGACGACTTCGCTGGTTCCTTCGCCAACGTTGGTGCCATGTCCCATTCCCCACGCCCGAAGTTTCCAGGCCGAGAGGTTCTCAGGCATTTCGAAGGAGATATCTGCGATGCCGTTTTTGTTTGTGGTTAAGTCCGCCTTCCAGAATGCGGTGTCGGCAAAGTTTTCTCGAACGGTCGGCTGAACCATTTCCGGTTGCGCTTTCGCACCAAAGCTGCCGATGCCTCCACCTCCACCTCCACCAAATCCTGCAGCATCTCCACTGGCCAACTCCATGGCGGGAGCAGATGCAGGCATTAGTGCTCCACCCTTCCGCATCATACTTCTTGAACTCATGCCAAGTGCCTGCGGTTCCTTGATGGCATCGAGCTTCTTATTGTCTCGATTCGCGATTTCATCACCGAACGCACCAAGGTGAGTCATGTGGATTTCACCCTGCTTCATGAGCAAACCGAAGTATCGCTCCAGGCTGTGCTCGGTGGTTGGCCGGTGGTTTCGCTTCCAGTTCCAGAAAAATTCACGGATCTCCGGGACATTCGAGCCTCCCGAAATGTACTCGACAGCACGGTCGTACACCGACATCACCACGGACCCGACAAACGGCTCTCCGGTTTCATCCGTCAGTTTGACTTTGACTTTGGCGTCCGCTCCGGGAAGGTAGCGTTCCTCGTCGGAGACAATCTCGACATTGATCACCCGGTCTTCCGGCGGGACTGCGATTTGTTGAACAGCAGTATGCAGGTCGCCATTTGAAATGGTGATCGCTTCCACAAAAAAGTTCGGCATGTCTTTTTGGGCAACGCCAATCTTGACTGTTTTGCTCTTTCCTTCGATTCGGTGAACTTGAGGTCTTCCTGCGTAAACTCCATTGGACGGCCGAACGAATAACAGCACGGTCGAACCGATACGGTTCGTGTTGATGAGAAGTTCGACGTCGTCTCCGGGCTTGTAGGTTTTCTGATTCGCGACCAGTTCCAGGTCATTAAATCGGTAGCCTGAACCGTCAAAGCCAACGCCACGAATGACAAACAGATAACCGCCCTCAATCGTTCTGTTGTCTGATGTGACACTGTATGAAAGCCGATACTGTCCAACTGAGTTCGCCTTGATTTTCTGTTCCGCCTGCCCATCTGCGTTCGTGTCGAGATCCCATTCTTCAACAACTGTTTCCTTGGGCTGGTCCCCTTCATAGTTGATTCTTAAGAGCTTAAGTTTTCCGGTTCCTTGAACCCCTGAGCCTGCGATCGTTCGTGCCTGGAAATTCGCGGTGATCGTGTCTCCGATTCGGTAATGACCTCGATTTGTCCAGGTGAAGACCTTGAACGGTTCGCGAGCGACAAGAATTTTTCCGGAACCGACGATCGTTCGGCGAGAGGCGTCAGTGACCTCAGCGGTGATTTGATATTCGTGGTCATGGTCCCCGTGTAACGCTTTGGCAAGTGAGGTGTCGATCTCGAATTCGACAGTTCCATCTGGACCGATCTCGACTTCCTGATCAAGTACAAGTTCGGGCGGATTAGGGTTCCAGTTTTGCCAGAAAGGACGAGGTGACAAACAGCCCCAGCGATTGAAACCGGGGTACCAGTCATAGTCAGACGTGTACCACCAGTAACCATTTCCGTAGAGCCAGTCCCAACGAGTGACTGGAAACCAGCGTGAATCGTGCTGTGATCGCTCGACTTTGAAACTGACTTTCGCGTCTGAAACCGGTGCTCCGTAGTAATACTTCGCCTGGATGGTCGCCTTAATCGTTTCACCCAGTTCAGCAGGTTTGTCCGGTGTCTCGATAGTGACTTCAAACTCTGGTTTCTTATATTCCTCGACTCGGAAATGGTTTCCGCCGCCAACTCCGTGGTTGTGGTCAATGTAGAGATAATACTGCCCCAGCTTCGCATCTTCCGGAAGCGTGAATTCGCCGGCGAGACCACCGTATTCGTCCGTTTTCTTTTTCAGTTTGAAAACTTCCGTCCCTTGCGGGTCTTGGATATGAACTGTGAACTCTTTGGATGCGAACAACGAGGAATCGGTCTGATCATATTTTGCTTCCCGCATCCAAAACTTAAATTCGACTTTTTGGTCAGGTCGATACACCGGACGATCTGTGACAACGTACGCTTTTCGTTGCTGGTAGGATTGGACCGAAAATTGGTTGTACCAGACGTTGCTGAAACCGAGATACGCCAAACGACCACGGTCATCTTTCGCTGTTGCCAGCCATTGATAATCACGGTTCATTAGCTTTGCGTCGGTTTCAATCATTCCCTCGTTGTCTGTGAACTCGGCAAGTTGCTGCGTGACGAGGCGGAATTGCCGTTTCGTATTCTCAACACGCTCTTGCTTCCAGCCGAAAAAATCGACTTTCATTTTTGAAATCGGTTCTCCGGTGACAGCATCAGCGACGAAGTACATCGACTTGCCATTGAGATTTTTTTTGACGATGGCTGTGTCATCGAGCCATACGATGATGCGGCTCAGATTGCCGTCCTTCATCTGTGCGACGAGCAAGTAGGCTCCCGCTTTCTGCAGCGGAGTCGTTACTGTGACTCGACGGTCGTAGTGGTTCGGGCGAGGTTCAAGCTCGAGTCTCCAATCAGCGACCTGTTTGCCGAGATACTTCGACTCATTCTGCTGGACGATCCGGTAGCCGATGTTGCCGATCTGAGTTTTTTGCCAATCAATTCGCTGCGGGCTCGACTTCAAATAAGCTTTGACATCGTCAAGGAGCAGAGGAACGTTCAGTTCGTAAGCCTTGAAGGAAACTTGATCGCCATTTCGGTAACGGTAATCAATTGTCGCTCCCTTCCCGGCAGGTTGACTGGTGATCGGTTCAAGCTGCCCCCAATTCTTGACAATCTGGTCGAGCCGTTTTTGCTTGTGCTTATTTCTGGAATCACCATGTTTTCTGATCGATTCTGCCCAGACTAAAGCAGCTTGAGGATACTGTTGTCTGTCTTCATAGATTTGTGCGAGTTGCTGGAATGCAGGCTCTGAGTATGAGCGTGACTTCGACGCCGCCAATCCCTTGAAGAGGCTGATGAAGTAGTAGTCGTCACGAAGGGTGAATCGTTTAACGCCGGTGGCCAATTGGGAAATTGTCTCATTGTTTTCAAGTGTGCTGAGTTCCCAGGTCCCGGTTTCTTTTTCTTCTTCAGATTCTGCTGTCGGAAGTCTGGTTCCCCATTGTTGAAGTGTACGGACACCGAATTGCTGGTGGGCAAACTGGGCGAACTCCATATGAATTTCGTTATCTCGCGATGGGTTGGCTTGTGCCACTTCAGTCAGTAACCAGCGCCAGCGTTCTCCATCGTTCCTGGCAGATTCAAACGACTCTGGAATGTCGTAGTAAACGGGATCACCATTCTCATCAACAGGTGCTCCTTGAGTTCGCTGTCTTCCCTGTCTGTATCCGTAGCCTGTTACGAAATCGGGGAGTGTTTCGAGATCGGTCAGGTCTTGAAGTAACCAGGCTTGAGTTCCGTGCCGTCCATCTCGAACAGCTGAAGCGTAAAATTTGTAGAAGTCGGCAGCTAAAGCTCCGGGAGTTCCTTCGGGTTTCAGCTCTTTTGCCTTTGCGAGCCATCGTAGCGCTTGAACACGGTCTCTCGCGCTGGCGTCTGAGTATTGTCCGCCGCCACGTTGTTGTCCCCGTTTGAATTCCCCAGCGACCACGAAGCCATAATGGACATTTTGCATCTTTTGTTCAGCGACTGACCAAAACGCCCGCCAGTCTTCCGGATGCGCTTCAAGAATTTGCTCCAGTAAGTCGTCCAACTCGGCGTGACGCTGCAACTGGTTCAAGCATTGAACCGATTTTTGAATATCGTCGACAAGATTTTGTCCCGAGTTTTTCTCGTTTTTAACGAGTTGCTCGAAGAGGGTGAACGCCTCTTTGTACTGTCCCTGCTGGAGCAGCTTTTCAGCTTCTACACGGAGATCCGGGATCGGCTTGTCTGCTGCCATGGTGACAATCATTCCGGTCAATGTGAGACAAACGAGTAAGAGTCCGGGTTTGATGAGACGGGCCATTTTTCTTCCTGATACGTCTGCTGGAAATGAATTCAAGAGTGAGCAGAGTTCGCTGCCATCCATGAGACGGTTCAGCTTTCAAAGAGTTCCGAAAACTTTCCGTCAGTTGGAATCATGCACGTTCTTGATACGATTTCCTAGTCACCTCCTCTTCATTTTCGGGTAAGAATTTTCTGTTCTTGATTGACAACTCAATCTCTGTGATGCACGATAGACAGTAATTAGTGTACTGTTGTTGCAACTATGATCGAAATTGGAGTTTCGAGTTCACCAGTTCGAGGGATCGTCAAACTACTTCCCATTCGCGATTTTGAGTGAATTCACACTCAACAACTCCCCCCTATTTTTCATTTCCAGAATTCACATATCGTTCACCCAAAAAACACACCACTACGATTCACTGTTTGCGTTCAATTCTAGGTCGCTCACTGGAAACTATTGTGATGCAGGATTTTTGCATCCTTTGAGAGACCAAGACCAGGTATTCAGCTCAGTTCCTGAGCAACCTTTATAAATTAAGGGATAATTCCTCATGTCCGCTGCACGGATTCCAGTCATTGGGATCATCGGTGGAATTGGTTCCGGAAAAACTGCCGTGGCAGAAGCCTTGGGCAAGCTGATCTCGGTACGTCGTTTGGATGCGGATGTTGCAGGTCATCAAGTTTTGTTGGATGAAAAAGTCAAAGATGCTCTGAAAAAGGCATTCGGCGACTCCATTTTTGACGAACAGGGAGAAATTGTCCGATCCGATCTTGCCAAACTGGTGTTTGGAAATCAGAAGACTCAACAAGTTGCCAGAGCGAAGCTTGAGGAGATTGTTCATCCAGAGATTCGAAAAATCCTTGAGAATCAACTCAAAGAAATCCAATACCAGCGAGATTGCGACGTAATTATCCTGGACGCCGCGCTGATGCTCGAAGCGGGATGGTCAGAAGTTTGCGACGCGATTGTCTATCTCGATGTGCCTGAAGCTGTTCGATTGCAGCGAGTCCAACAGCGAGGGTGGAGCGAACAAGAATTTCGGAAACGCGAAGCAAGTCAACTTTCCCTTTCAGAAAAACAAAACCGGGCAGAAATCACAATTTCCAACGCAACTGACCTCCAATCGACCGCAAATCAACTCGCAAATTGGATAAAACAAAACCATAGCTACGAAGCAATGCATCACTAATTTTGAACCCCGACTTCAACTCTCTTCTGCTCCCTGATCAGACATTCCTTTCTGATCTAGCAGGAATAAAAACTCCTCTCCAGAATTCCATTGAGGCCAAAATATGGCAAAGTCAAGCACATCAACGCCACCCAGTAAGGACGCTTCCGGGAAGAATGCGATCTATGATCCTGCTGATTCGCAGTATGAAGATGCCAAACAGGGCGAAATTCATATCGCTGCTCTGCAACGCATGACGGTCAAAGAACTCTTTGAACTTGCAAAGCAGGAGAATGTCAGCGAATACCAGGGGCTCAAAAAGCAGGATTTGATCTTTCGTATTCTAAAAGAGCGTACGAAAATGAACGGGCTGATGTTCGGTGAAGGAACGCTCGAAATCCTGCCCGATGGATTTGGATTTCTCCGCAGCCCGGATTATCACTACCTTCCCTGTCCGGATGATATCTACGTTTCGCCTAGTCAAATCAGACGTTTCGGTTTGAGAACTGGAGCCACAGTCGCGGGGCAAATTCGACCACCAAAAGAGAACGAACGTTACTTCGCTCTCCTGCGAGTTGAAGCGATCAATGGAAACGATCCGAACATGGTTTCGGAAAAAGTGCCGTTCGATGATTTGACACCCCTGCATCCAGAAAAAAGATTGAAACTCTCCGAAGCTGGAGCCCAACTCAGTACCCGGATTGTGGACATTGTCGCACCAATCGGCTTCGGCCAGCGTGGCCTCATCGTCTCTCCACCACGAGCCGGGAAAACCGTTCTGTTACAGCAGCTTGCACAAGCGGTGATCAACAGTCACCCTGAAGTGTACGTCATTGTGTTGCTCATTGATGAGCGTCCGGAAGAAGTGACGGACATGGAACGTCAGGTGAAATCAGACAACTGTGAAGTGATTTCAAGCACCTTCGATGAGCCACCCAGCCGACATATTCAGGTTGCTGAGATGGTGATCGAAAAAGCAAAGCGAATGGTTGAATACGGTCAAGATGTGGTCATCTTCCTCGACTCAATCACTCGTCTCGCCCGAGCGTACAACACCGAGTGCCCGAACTCCGGGAAAATTTTGACAGGTGGAGTTGACGCCAATGCATTGCAGCACCCCAAAAGATTCTTTGGCGCCGCCAGAGCAGTTGACGAAGGTGGCAGCCTGACAATTTTGGCAACCGCCCTTGTTGATACCGGTTCCAAGATGGACGAAGTGATCTTTGAAGAGTTTAAAGGGACCGGAAACACAGAGCTGCATCTCGACCGACGTATGGTTGAGAAGCGAGTTTGGCCAGCTGTTGACGTCAACAAATCCGGGACTCGGCGTGAAGAGCTGTTAATGGACGAAGATGAACTTCGTCTCGTCTGGATCTTACGGCGTGTCCTCAACGACATGAATCCAGTTGAAGCCATGGAACTCCTCACCAGTCGCATGGGACGTACTAAGACGAACGACGAGTTCCTGCAGTCGATGAATTTGACATAGAACACTTTCGTGCTTCTTGTGTCCGCGATAGAGCGTCTTGCCAGGTGATTGGCTGAGTGCCACGAGACAGGACTGCGACACCTTTATAAAACTGCTCGAGAGCAGTTTGCTCTAGGAATGTTGCCATGGATGGAAGGAGCAGCCAGCCTTTCAGATGGCCATGAAATTAAAAAACTCGCGACACTTCAAAGTGTCGCGAGTTTTTTTGTTGAAGTCTCTTCCTATTTGGGAGTCTATTCCCATTCAATCGTACTGGGCGGTTTCGAACTGACGTCGTAAACCACGCGATTCACACCTCGAACCGAGTTGATGATCCGCGTCGAAACTCGCTGCAGCAGGTCATAGGGTAAGCGAGACCAGTCTGCGGTCATGAAATTGTCGGTATCGACCGAGCGAATCGCGATGACATCTTCATAGGTGCGGGCATCTCCCATGACGCCAACCGTTTGCAACGGCAACAGGACCGCAAATGCTTGCTGGACCTTGTGGTAGTAGTTCGACTCATACAGCTCGTCGATAAAAATAGCATCGGCTTCGCGGAGTGTCGCCAATCGTTCGGCATTGACGGCGCCCAGACAGCGAACTGCTAAACCTGGGCCGGGGAATGGATGACGCCAGATCAATTTATCTGGAAGTCCAAGTTCCTTCCCCATGAGGCGAACTTCATCTTTGAAGAGCATTCGCATCGGCTCGATCAGTTCAAAGCCTAACTCCTTCGGCAATCCTCCGACATTGTGGTGATACTTAATCGTAGCAGCCGGTCCGTCTGGGTTGGCTCCTGATTCAATCACATCGGGATACAAAGTTCCCTGAGCCAGGAATCGTGCATCGTCGATATCCTTCGACTCGTCTTTGAAAACATCAATGAAAGTCTTGCCAATAATCTTCCGCTTTTCTTGCGGATCACTGACACCAGCGAGTCCATTCAGGAATCGGTCACGTGCGTCGACAACATGCAGGTCTGTCTTGAAGTGCTCTCCGAATTCGTACTCGACCTGTTCACGCTCTCCGTTCCGGAGGAGTCCGTTATCAACGAAAATGCAGGTCAGCTGCGATCCGATCGCTTTGTAAAGCAATGCTGCCGTCACAGATGAATCGACACCACCGGAGAGACCACAAATTACGCGTGAATTCCCGACACGTTCACGAATAACTTCGCATTCCTGTTCGATGAAGGAAGAGATTTTCCAGGAACCTTCGCAACCGCAGATCTCACGAATGAAGTTGCCGATCAAGTTTTCCCCGTGCTGTGTGTGCGTCACTTCTGGATGGAATTGAATTCCGTAGAGTTCACGTTCCCGATGCTTAATCGCTGCGTTTGGGCAGTCGACCGTCTCAGCCAGGACGACGAAGTTTTCGTGCAGATTTTCAACACGATCTCCGTGACTCATCCACGCGGTAAACTTTTCAGGTAATCCGGCGAAGAGGTCTCCGCCATCTTTACGTAAGATTTCCGTATGTCCGAACTCACGTGAGGTACTCGGTTTGATCTCGCAGCCCATCGCCTTGCATGCTGCCTGCATTCCGTAGCAGATCCCCAGAATCGGGATTCCGAGTTCGAAGATTTCTGGATCGACTTGTGGTGAGCCGTCTGCATACACGCTTGCAGGTCCACCGGAAAGAATTAGCCCTTTGGGAGCCAGTTCCTTAATCCGTTTCGCTGAAAGGTCATGCCGCACCAATTGACAGAAAACGTGCTGGTCCCGCACGCGTCTCGCAATCAATTGCGCAGTTTGAGAACCGAAGTCGAGAACAAGAATCGTTTCCTGTTGAATATCGCCCGCATTCGTCATGTTGGGCATTTCTGAAGCCGTCGAAGTCATAACTCTGCCACAAGTTCAGTCGCTGCTTTCTATGAATTCACATGAGAACCCGAGAAGTTAGCGAAATGTCGAATCGAGCATTTTAGCTGCTAATCTGTTGATCGCAACAAGCCTGAATGTGAATCAATCAAAATCCTCGTATGATATCATGATGTCTTTCAATTCTAGCCTTCTGTCTTTCACTCGATTTCTCCCGTTCTCCCGATAGTTCACAGCGAATCACCGCTGGACCCCGACATTTGTGAAGATCTTGATGTTCTGGCTGTTTGTCGATCTGAATGCATCTGCCAGAAGTGCTTGGAAATACATGAATTGAATCACATTCATGCATCTCTTTCGATGACGATTTTTCGGGAGTCTTCGAACCCGCGGAGACAATCTGCTAGATTGGGGATCATGGGTGTTTGAAAATTGAAGAATCGCTCTTGAAATGAATGACTTCTTCGGCTTCCAGCCACTTTCAATATTTTAGCCCATGGACGACACTGAAATACACAGTTACGATAGTGCTCAGTCGGAGAAAATACTCCCAATGAGTAATCAGGATTTCATCGCCACAGCGTGTTCTATAAATTAAGGATGACGAAGATGTCATACAAACTTCCGGAATTGGGGCTCAACCCTTCTTCAACATCAGCTGGTACCAACCCGGGAAGTTTTGCGAAGGCGGGCAAAATTGCTCCAGGGACAGAAGGTCGCTGGACGTTCGCTTCACCCGATACACCTGGAATGCCAGAACCGTCGGACAAGACTGCTTGGGACTTTTTGCCCGCAGGTTGGACGACCGAAGAACTTCAAACAGGCGAAGTTGTCTCAGCTTCCGGCCAGGTCGTTTTTCGGCAAGCCGACGATTCACTGAGAAGCGTCAGCTTTCCCGCAGACTTCGAACCGATCACCCAACTGGAATCAGCACGTGTTGGAATCATCACGGCTGAAATGGAACGTGTTGCAGAACGAGAGACACACCTCTCGCCAGCACAGGTTCGAGACGAAGTCGCTGCTGGCCGTATGGTGATTCCTGCAAACAAAGTTCACCTTCAGCATCAGCTCGACCCAATGTGTATCGGTCGCGCGTCGAAAACCAAAGTGAACGCCAATATGGGAGCGTCTCCTGTTTCTTCTGGAACAGATGAAGAAATTGAAAAGCTGAAGTGGGCAGAAAAATGGGGCGCGGACACCGTCATGGATCTCTCCACCGGCGGAGATATCGACGGATGTCGCAAAGCGCTCATCGAGAATAGCAACGTCCCTATTGGAACTGTGCCGATCTACTCCATGATCATCGGTCGGAAACTTTACGACCTCAACATGGAGATCATTCTTGAGTCGCTGCAACATCAGGCCGCGCAAGGTGTCGACTATTTCACGATTCATGCAGGAGTTCTGCATGAGCATTTGCAATACGTGAAAGAACGTTTGATCGGGATTGTTTCACGTGGTGGATCGTTACTCGCGAAGTGGATGATTGATCACGACGATGAAAACCCCATGTACACCGGCTGGGAACAGATTTGTGATGTGATGCGCGAGTACGACGTCACCTTCTCAATCGGTGACGGCCTTCGTCCCGGAGGCTTGGCCGATGCCACCGATCAGGCTCAGCTTGCGGAACTTTGTACTCTCGGAGAACTGACAGAACGCGCCTGGCGAAAAGGTGTGCAGGTTATGGTTGAAGGTCCCGGACACGTTCCGCTCGACCAGATTGAATACAACATGAAGCTGCAACGGACCATCTGCCACGGAGCCCCGTTTTATGTTCTCGGACCACTCGTGACCGATATCTTCCCCGGTTACGACCATATCACCAGTTGCATTGGTGCGACATCAGCGGGATATCACGGAGCCAGCATGCTCTGCTATGTGACACCGAAAGAA
Source organism: Thalassoglobus polymorphus (assembly GCF_007744255.1). Lineage (GTDB taxonomy): Bacteria > Planctomycetota > Planctomycetia > Planctomycetales > Planctomycetaceae > Thalassoglobus > Thalassoglobus polymorphus. Next base: position 2,384,448 of record NZ_CP036267.1, read on the forward strand.
CACCTTGGGTTGCCCAAAAAGGATGACGTGAAACAAGGTTGTGTCGCTTACAAAATCGCAGCTCACAGTGCAGATGTCGCTCTGGGAATTCCAGGGACACGCGATCAAGATGACGAACTGACCAAAGCCCGCGCCGCGCTCAACTGGGAAAAACATTTCGAACTTAGTTTCGATCCCGATATCGCCCGTGCTTATCACGATGAAGATCTCGACGTCGACACCGATTTCTGTGCAATGTGCGGACACGACTGGTGCAGCGTGCGAATCAGTAAAGAAATCGTGCAATTCGCATCCGGAAAAGAAGACGATTACAAATGGGACAAAGCGAAAGTCTCGGACGCTCTGACCGAAGAGCAAAAAGAGATTTTGGAAAAACGTGGCGTCCTCTCTCCGGAAGAAGTTCACAAGCTCGCCTCGAAAACAAAGAAGGCGGTCGGAGCCGAAGAGAATAAGGCATCCTGTCACAGCGACTACGTCGACGGCGAGACAGCCAAAGAGATCCATAAAAATGTGGAAGTCGTTGAGTTGGAAACGAAGTGATTAAAAGAGGCTCGTGTCAAAGAGGACGAGACCGAGAGTCAAAGTCGCATTATTAAAATGCGTGTCCTGCACGGGTACACGGCTGAGCACAGCACTGGAAGTTCGCGTAGAAAGCAGAGATCTGAACAGTCTCTGCTTTCTACTATTGAATTGTTCCGTCATGGCACCAAGTTATGACACCAGGCAACCGGTTCGAAATTGCTTGACAAATTCTTGAAAAACGAGTCGCCTCCTGTTCGCTGGAGATCGATCTTCTTCGGGTTTCAAACTCATGAATTGCCCCCCTCAAGATGGATGATGAAAGAAACCACAGAAGCCAAGAATAAGATGAACCCGATCTCAAGCAGGCTGTGAGGCATGTCAAAGATTCTCTATTCCGCAGAAGAAAAAATCAGTGTCGATGAATTTGCCAGCGTGCTGACGCGTTCGGGCTTATCCGAACGCCGACCAATGGATTCTCCCGAAATCTTACTGGCAATGCTGGAGAATGCAGATGTCTTGGTCACCGCGAGAGATGATCATGGATTAATCGTAGGCATTTCTCGTGCAATGACCGACTTCTGTTTTTGCACGTACCTTTCTGACCTTGCAGTCGACAAAGACTTTCAGGGATTGGGGATCGGCAAGGAACTGATTCAGCGAACTCACGCACGTTGTGGTTTGCAAACACAACTCATTTTGATCGCAGCACCGGGAGCAGAATCGTATTATCCGCATGTTGGGTTAAGGCAGCATCAATCATGCTGGATCGCTGATCGAAAACCGGAGTGAATTCTCCGCCCCGGCCAATCCCGATGACATGATCAGATTCCGAATTTTTTGAGCTTGCTGAAGAACGTACTGCGAGGCATTCCTAAAAGGCGGGCCGCCTCAGCTTTGTTTCCAGAGCAACTCTCGAGAGCCGACCGGAGCCTCTGCTCTTCATCTTCTTTGGTGAGAACCGTTTTTCTGGCGACAGAAACTTGTGCAGAGCCTGGCGAGTTGGCAGCTTGCGGGGCCTGACTTCGCGGAACAATTTGCTGAGGGTGGATTAACTCCTCTGGGATATCTTCTAAGCGGACAGCATTACCATCGGCGAGGACAACAGCTCGTTCGATCACATTTTGTAGCTCGCGGATATTTCCCGGCCAGTTGTAATTCTGCAGAATGTTGAATGCATCATCTTGAATTCGGAACACCTGTTTGTTTGCCTTCTCCGAAGAGGTCTTCAGGAATTTCAGAGCTAAATCAAAGATGTCGTCCTTTCTCTCACGAAGCGGCGGGAGAGTCATGCTGATGACATTGAGTCGATAAAAGAGGTCTTCCCGAAATTTTCCTTCGGCGATGAGTTGTTCGAGGTTTTGGTGAGTGGCAGCCACAAGTCGGACATCCACAGCGACGGTCTGGTCGCTGCCAACAGGTTCGAATGTGCGTTCCTGAAGGACGCGTAATAGTTTCACTTGCACCTCTAACGAAATGTCGCCGATTTCGTCGAGGAACAGCGTTCCTCCATTAGCCATTTGGAAGCGTCCAATTTTGTCTTCACGAGCATCGGTGAAGGCTCCTTTCACATGTCCAAATAATTCACTTTCGAGAAGAGTCGAAGAGAGTGCGGCACAATGGACGGAGACCATTGGCCCGGTACGTCGGGCACTGTTTTCATGGACGGCTTTCGCCAAGAGTTCCTTGCCGGTCCCGCTTTCACCACGAATCAAAACTGAAGAGCTGCTCGATGCAACTTTTCGTACCGTTTCCAGGACTTGTTGCATCGCGAGGCTTTTCCCAAGGATTCCTGAGCGAACAAATGGTTCTTCCTGCGTGCGGGGGACTGGCGTTTCTGAGAGTGCTGCGAGTTCGTTGTGAAGCGACGACAACATTCGCTCCTGATCCAGAATCTTCTCTGACTTCAGCTGGAGGTCCTGATTCAGCCGAGAAACATCCTGTTGCACCGTCGCGCAGTGCAAGGCAATTGCAGTGATGCGGGCCATTGCAATGACAAACGCAACATCTTCAGCAGAGTAGCTAGCATGGTTGGGTTTTGCCCCGAGGACCAGAATCCCCCCCAGCTGTTCCTGGATTTCAAGTCCGTGAATCACTTCCGCTTTAAGCGTTCGAATCAACTGTTGTGAAGGGCTTGTGCCTTGCGGCACTCGCTGCAACACGCGGTGTTCAGTGAGACTCTCTGTCGCTTCGGAAGACATTGTAAATTGAATTGGAAAATTGGTATGCCCCGAGGACATCAGCATCCGGTACTCAGAAAGATCCTTGCGGCGCAGATACAAAGCTGCCTCATCAACCTGGAGCACTTCCCGGCAAGAATCCAACAAGCTCGCGGAAACAGCTTCCGGTTCAAGCACATCTGAGACCACTCGGTTCATTCGCTGAAGCGCTTTGTCGAGTTGGTATTTCTCACTGAAAAAGTTGCGGTCCAGCGTTCGCTGTATCGTATCTCGAAACCAACTCAGCACGAGGATCGAAGTCATGAAGACCAGGATAAGCGGAATCGTTTGCCCGAAGATTGATAAATCCTGATGCAGTGCGTTCACCGCTCCAACCGAAATGAGTGCACTGAATACAAGCGCCAAAGCGATGCTGCTTCCGTAGTACCAGACCCCTCGGCTCACAATTTGGTCGATCAGCATCAGCTTGTAGCGCGCAATCCCAATTCCGTAGGCCAGCATGAATGCGAGGCTTGCCAAGAACATCGGCAGTCTTGCAGCTCCAAGTGCGAAGCGAACATGATCGAAAATTGCCAGGTAAAACGTGTACCCGATCGGAAGGACTGCGAACAAAGCCGCCCACAGAATCCATTTGACCTGATTTTTTTCCAAAGGGTTTCGGGCAACTTGATAACTGCGTGCGAGTCGTTGGACACATACGGCAAAATAGAGCACAGAGAGCCCCAGTACGGAATAAATTGCAACGTGTAGAACAGGGAGCAGGTGAGCAGCGAGCAAGCTCGCATTTCGTTCAAGAGTGACGGCAAATGGGCCGACACCTTGGTCTTGTGTCAACCACCACGTGACTGAGGTCAGCACCGTGATTGAGACCGCTCCGCAGATAGGGAGGGCGTAAACCGAAAAGAGTGTCAGCACTCGTGCTTGTCGGTACACCGGTGACGGAAACGGATAAACCATTAAGAAGTGCAATAAGACTGCAGGCAGCAGAGCCCCCGAAACCGCGAAAACGATCACTAGAAACGGGCTCGCCGAGATCACCCACCAGTGACTTCCCCCAACAAATGCGAGAAGTGTGACTGCAGAAAGGGCGAAGAAAGTCCGCACAGGTTGGTCAAATGGGCGATTCCAGTAGGCAACCCCTCCGATGACAACAACGAAGAGTTGAAGGACATACCAGACAAGAGTCATTGAGACTCCCGAGGCTGGCTGAGGAATGAGAGGGAGAAAACAAACGAGTGCTTCCGTTTCGCCGGGACGACGAAAATAGACCCGCACAAATCTCGAATGATCCGGGTACTCGACTGCTGAGAGGTTTCCTAGATTAGGGTCTTCCGTCGGATCGATTCCAAATTCCAGAGTTCCTCCTGATCCAATCTCCAGTTTTCTCAACTTACGATGTGCGCGAATCCAGTCCGTGAACGAATAAATGGGATGCCCGGCGAGTTCAACGACCCGGTCTCCAACTTCCGGGGTACTTCCAACGACAGCGGCGTCAGATAATGCTGAGTTGTCTCGAATCAATAATCCTGTTTCACCAGATGCCAAATCGTCGTGTGTACCAATTAGACAGCCGATTGGAACCATTGGCTGAGTCGGAACGAACCAGAGAACAATGAGTCCATAAATCACTGCGAAGATCGCAAGGAATGAAATCAACCAGATTTTCGAGACTGATACTTTCATGATCTACAGGTCATCCTGCTGCTCCTTCGAGTCTGAGGTGCCACATTTAAGCTGAAATGCTGCCTTAAAGAGCCCTTCTCTGGTCTCTAATTTTAAATTGGATAAAAGTTTCAGATCTTTTTGAGGTCATATTGCCTGGCTATGGGAAAAACGAACGACTCGTTGAGTCCAGATTTTCCTGAATCAATTAGGGGATTTCGATATTTTTGTTAAAGATGCAGGGTGGCGAATTGTTGTTTGATTCCGTTTTCGGATGTCCGAATAGGCGCCGCATTGCTGTTTCGGCGCCGAAATTGAGCGCCGGTTTCGTCGATGCTAGCATTGACGTGTTCGAATTTCAATTAAATAATTGTGGTAAGTCTAGTGTAATCAGCAATATATGACATGAGTCGCCGAAAATGCACAGCGCCGAATGCAATTGGCACGGGGAATGCATGATGTTTGAGTCAACCCCAACCATGCCCTTGTGTGATCTGGGTGTCCTTGTTTGATAGTTTGCAGCCAAACCCACTCTGCATTCAACCTCTTCTCCACGAGCGACAAACAAAGGACATCTTGATCCTCAAGGGCTTTTTTCTTTCTTGTGGTCTGCTTTGCCACTTCTGCTGGTTGTGCCATAATCTCGGCTGACTCTCAGGATTCAATCTTTCAGGTGCTTTCAGGTAAGCTGATTTGGCGTCCTGGTGATCAGTTTTAGTTCTTTTCAGTCCTTCAGCTCCCTTTCAACTCTCACTTTTTGACCAAACAGCAAGGTTTGTTATGAAGACTTGGCTTTGGGCAGTTTTTACGATTTGCTCGCTAGGACATCCTCTGTTTGGCGAAGAGTTGGCTCAAGATTGGAAGCAATGGCGTGGCCCTCATCGAAACGGAACGGTGGAGGCCAGTTTCCGTTTCACAGCACAAAGTCGAATTGAGACGGTCTGGGAAGCAAATGTTGGGACCGGTTTTTCGTCTCCTGTCGTCTCGGCGAAACAACTTGTCGCAATGGGGAATGTTGATGACTACGATATCGTCACCGCTCTCGACGCTCAAACGGGCGAGAAAATTTGGGATTTCACATACGAATCACCCCTCGATCCCAACTTATTTGAAGGAGGGCCAACATCGACTCCGGCGATTAGCGGGGAGAAGGTCGTCTGTCTGGGGCGTCAGGGGCTTGTCCATTGTTTGTCTCTCAAGACTGGTGAACTGCTTTGGAAGTACGACATCGTCAAATCGCTGGGATACAACATTCCAACCTGGGGATTCGCCGGGTCACCGCTACTTTTGGATGGACATGTTTTTCTAAACGCAGGCAGTCACGGCATTTGTCTGAATCTCAAGGATGGAGAGCTTGTTTGGGCCTCTTCAAATGACGAGGAGGCTGGTTACTCATCTCCATTGCAACTTTTGGGCGAGCAGAGCAATAAGCTTCTCTTGATGAATGCAAAATCGTTAAACGCGGTCGACGCCAAGGATGGTGATTTACTTTGGTCGCAACGTTGGATCACTCGTTATGGCATTAACGCTGCCGACCCGCTGCTTGTCTCAGACGACAGCGTTCTTGTTTCATCTGGCTACGGTAAGGGGACCGGACTGGTTCAATTCACCTCTGGGGAAGCTGAACTCCTGTGGAGAACTCGCGCCGTTCGAACTCAAATGAGCCCCGGAGTGCTTGTCAAAAAAGCTGTCTACGCCATTGATGGAGACGAGGGTGATTCGCCGCAACTCGTCTGCTTCTCTCCGATGACAGGAGATGTTTTTTGGTCACAGGAAGAGTTTGGAACAGGAACGTTGATTGCTGCCAACGATCAAATTCTTGTTCTTGATGGATTGGGAGAACTGACGGTTTTCGAAGCGAATACCAAAGAGTTTCAGCCGATTTTGAACAAGAAGTTGACCTCAGGGAAATGCTGGACTCCAGTTGTCCTTGTCGGGAATCGAATCTATTCCAGAAATGCAGCTGGTACGGTTGTCTGCTCGGTTGTACAGTAATATTTGAGTTTTGGCTCAATTTTCACTTTGCGCAGAATTCTTTGAGTATTTTCCAACGATTCAATGAGGAGCCTTCGTACATCTTTCAGGTAGACATTTGTTGTGTTCGTGGGGAATTGATTCGATTCCAATCGGAAATTACCTCGAGCCTGAAAACGTCACAGTATTCCGCAAAATGTTGTGACTGAAACATCGTGTTCTCGAAAATGTTTTCCTGAAAATGTGTAGCGAAACACGGTATAATTTGAGAGCGGTCGTATCGGGACGAAATCATGAAGGCGAAGTCGTCACTCTCCTCCGAGTTTGAAGCTCTGGTCGAACAGGGGTCGCAGTCGAGCGATGCTCGTTTGGTTGAGGAATCCAAGAAGGGGGATCGTGATGCGTTCGGAGAGTTGGTCCAAAGATATGAGCGCCGTTTGCGCCGGGTGATTGGCCGATTTATCAATGATGCTGACATCATCGACGACTTGGCACAGGAAACATTTCTACGAGTTTACGAGAAACTCGACCAATTCGATCCCTCCAGAAGGTTTTCGCCCTGGTTATTTCAAATCGGGGTGAATTTGACTCTCGATTATCATCGAAAGTGTAAGCGGCGAATCTGGGCAGTTCTGTTCACTGATCGAAGTGCAGACCGTTGGATCGAAGCGCCAGAGGCAGACCCTCGGCCGGTTCAGAATTTGCAGTTAGCGGTCCGGGCGACTATCAACTTGATTCCGGAAAAGTATCGAACAGTCCTAGTCCTTCGAGATATGGAAAATTTCTCGACATCAGAAATTGCAGCCATTCTTGATCGCAAGGAAGCCACAATTCGCTGGAGGCTCGCAGAAGCGAGGAATCGATTCCAGGAGCTCTGGGAAAAACGACAGCGAAACGAATGAAACGACACAGAAGCGATATCCAGTGTTCCAATTTTACGAAAGGCAATGGTTCGAAGTGCTGAAGCGTGTTGCTTACTTCTTCGAACTGACTGAGAGCAAATCATGAACTGTCGCGACTCAAAAGTGGCAATCGCTCTGCACCTTGGGCATGACGAGGCTGACCCATCTGATTGGGAACAGGCTCGGCGTCACGCTGCAACCTGCGATGACTGTCGTCAGCACTACAAACGACTGAAAAAGTCGATGAGTGTGCTTGAACAGGCTGATGATGAAGCTACGTATGAGGTTCAGGAAAGCCTGTGGCCGCAATTGGAATCACGCTTGTCATCGATGCCGGGGCAAAAACGCGAACACAAACCTCGCTCATGGACGCCGTTTGTCTCCTTCACAATTGCCTGCATGCTCTTCTTGATGGTGTGGGCCAATCCGCCCCAAGAGCGACATCCCGGAAATCTCCAGAATCAGAATAGTAAAGGGATGAGTGCTCCCTTTACCGAACTCTTCCATCCTCATCCACGTGATGCTGACTCGGAGAAACATCGGGAATCTCCAAAACCAGTGCGGGAGGAGAATCTCTGACGCAGATTCGGAGAGAGATTCGGAAGATGCCAAAAACGCCCTGATCTCGTCAGGGCGTTTTTTATTGGCGTGTGGAATCAGAGTCGGGAATCAGTTCTATCTGATCTGTCCGTTACCGTGTGCGATGTATTTGTAGCTGGTCAATTCCTTGAGGCCGCACGGGCCTCTGGCGTGGAATTTGTCGGTGCTGATTCCGATTTCTGCTCCCAGTCCAAATTCCCCACCGTCGTTGAATCTCGTGCTGGCATTTACGATCACAGCGGCGGAGTCAACCTCAGCTGTGAATTGCCGCGATGCATTCAAGTTTGTTGTGACGATCGCATCTGTGTGGTGCGAACCATATTCGTTGATATGAGAAATCGCATCGTCGATGTTTTCAACAACCTTCGCAGAGATCGTCAAAGCGAGATATTCTGTGCGGTAGTCTTCATCAGTCGCCTGGATCGCTGAGGGGATTTTCTCGCAAACTTTTTTGTCACCACGGACTTCAACCCCCTGCTCGACCAAGGCTGCTCCTGCCATTGGCAAAAACTTATCGGCAATCGCAGAATGAACCAGGAAAGATTCGGTTGCGTTGCAGACTCCGGGGCGATGGCACTTACTGTTGATCAGAATCTTTGTTGCCATCTCCAAGTCAGCAGATTCGTCGACGTAGACGTGACAGACTCCGTCAAAGTGTTTGATGACCGGCATTGTTGCTTCACTGGCAACACGCTCAATCAGTGACTTGCCGCCCCGAGGAATCGTGACGTCAATCTGGTCGTTCATCGTCAGGAAATGACCGACAGCGTCGCGATCGGTTGTTTCGACAAGTTGCACGGCATGCTCTGGGAGGCCTTGCTCTATGAGCGTTGATTTCAGCAGCTTGTAGATGGCAATGTTGCTGTGAAATGCCTCTTTGCCACCTCGAAGGATGACGGCGTTTCCACTCTTCACGCACAGTGCAGCCGCGTCGGCAGTTACGTTGGGGCGAGACTCATAAATGAAGAAAACGACGCCTAACGGCACACGGACCTGTGTGACCATGAGCCCATTCGGGCGAGCTTGGCTGCCGATCACATCACCGATCGGGTCTTGGAGAACGGCAACTTCCTCGAGCGCCTTCGCTATCCCTTCAATGCGCTCTTCGGTTAAACGCAGCCGATCAATTTGGGCTTCCGTTTGGCCGTAATCGGGGGCTTTCGCTAAGTCTTTTTGATTCTCAGTGATTATTTGAGAAGTTTGTTCCCTGAGTCGCGAGGCAGAAAGTCGCAGCCATTCATTTTTCTGATTACCAGTTGCGACAGCCAGTTTTCGGGAAGCCTCTTTGGCCTGTTTTGCGACACTTCGGGTGTATGTTTCTAACTCGTTCATCGATTTCTTCTGTCTATCGCTTCGTTTTGAAGCATCGGAAAACGTTTGATCGCTGACGTTTGATGGGAAATAACGTTTATGGAGGGCAAATAGATCAATTCGCAGATTCCGCTCAGCGTGGAAGAATCTTCACCGAAAGTCTATGGAACTTACTTGAGTCTGGCAAAGGGGCATCTCAGAGTTTGTGGTTTCCTTCTGGAATGGGCCTCTCTTTCCAGCGTCGAGAAAGCTGGTCGCTGTCTCTGGGAATAGAGCGTCCGGGCAGTCTGGGGGCTTTCGAGGACTCTTTTTGAATTCTACAGGCACGAACTCAACCGGAAAAATTAAAACACGTCAATAATAATGGAAAACTGGTATCGGAGGAATCTGAGCCCTTCCGATATATTGATCTAATATGAGGTTTGCGTTTGAATGGAATCATGTGGAACACCACCACAACGAGGAAAAGGTTTCCGATCGATGAACTTGGCTCCGAAACTCCGTCCGCTTTGGCAACGAATGATTATTGTCCCTGCTTTAGGGATGCTGCTGGTCTATAAAGCACTACATCTTCCGAGTTCAATTCTTCCTAGAGATATCCGGTCGATCGTCACGAATTGGCACTACGCTCAATTCTGGATGTTGATCAAATCCGGGCTCACTCGGACTTATATTGACGAGCCATGCAAGTTCCGGATGCCAGAAAAAGTCGCGGCGAAAGCGGAAGTTGCCCCGGAGTTTCAGTTTACCGAAGAGCAATTGCGATCGTTCTACGAGAACGGTTTTATCGGACCTATTGACGCTTTCTCTCCGGAGGAGATGAAAGAGTTTCGCAACGAAATGCTCGCTGTGGAAGACGAAGTTTCTCCGACTTACGGATTCAAGACTCCACGTGATCCGCATTTTGACATGCCGAAGATTTGGGAGTACATGAAAAGTCCAGCGATCACTGAGCGAGTTGCTCAACTCCTTGGTCCAGATTTGCTTGTTTGGAGAAGCCAGCATTTTTACAAAGGACCGGGGGCTGCGAGTATCCAGTGGCATCAGGCGAGTACCTTCATGGTGGAAGACTATCTCGACCCGGCGATTTTTCCAAAGAATCTGGATGAGATGTACCAGCTCACTGTCTGGGTTGCCGTTGATGATTCAACTTATGAAAACGGTTGCATTGAGTTCATCAAAGGATCTCATGAACAGATTCGCACGATCAAATTTGGTGGTGAAGAAGGCTTCTACAAAGCGAATTTTACGCTTGAGCATGACTATCCAGAAGATCGTGTCGTGAAGGTTCCTGTCAAAGCTGGTCAGTTCATTATCTTCACCGAACGATGCATTCATGGTTCGGGACCAAACACGACTGATCGACACCGACTTGCGTTCAATATGCGAGTGATTCCTACCGACGTTGCCGTTTATACCGACAAAGAAAAGTATCGGTCGGTCTATAATGGTGGGAAGTATTCGTTGAAGAACTGGGGCGTGTCATTGCTCCGTGGCGAAGACAAGCATCAGCTCAGCCGAGTCCGTCAGCCTGCCGAACTTCAACCGGTCGAACAGCGAAAGGTCGCATAACTCCTCTGTAATCGAGCCGTTTGCTCTACCGTGTGCCCGTGATGAATACAAACTCATCGCGGGCAAAATTCTTAAGGATGCTCTGCCAACTTCCAGGCTTTTCCAATTTCCGCTGCAAGGAAGAATGAGCCTGTTGCGCAGATTAAATCCTGAGGCGAGACTGAGTTGAACGCCTGCTGTAATGCCGATGTTGGACTTGGAGAAGTCGAAAATGGCGTTGTCAGAATTCGCTGGGCGATAGCTTCCAGATCGTCAATCGGGATTGCTCGCGGGTTCTCCTGATAAGCGGTGAGAATGAACTCGTCGAAAAGGTAATCCAGCGATCGGAGAAGTTCCTCGCAATCTTTGTCTCGCGAGGAGGCAAACAGACAGATCTTTCTGCGAGCCGGAACTGGTTTGAGCGTTTCACAAAGTGCCTGGATGGAAGCCGGATTGTGAGCTGCATCGATGATAAGAACCGGCTTGCGATTGATGAGTTCGACTCGTAATGGAATTCTCGCAGAAAGCAGGCCCTCTCGCAGCTGGGACTCTGAAACGTGAATTCCCTGATCCTTCAAACTCATGACCGCGGCAACCGCTAACGCAGCATTTCTTGTCTGATGCTCGCCAGGCATGCTCAGTTGAAGATCTTTGAATGATGTTTCGCCATGTTCAAAATCAAAACTCCAGCCGGGGAGAATGAGTTCGCTGTTGTGGTCTGGCGGAGAGGCTGTGGTCTTCAATTCTCGCCCCAGTTGCAGGATCGGTGAAGCCTGAGAGTCAGCGACTTCGTGGATGACTGCAGCCGCTTCAGGGTGAAGGACTCCGCTGATCACCGGGATCTGGTGTTTAATGATGCCGGCCTTCTCTCTTGCGATCAGTGCTTCGGTTCCACCCAGCAAGCGCGTATGGTCTTTGCTGATACTCGTGATGATCGAAACTAATGGATGGCAGATGTTGGTTGAATCGAGTCGGCCGCCGAGCCCGACTTCAATGACCGCCAAGTCAACTTGCTGCTTCTTGAAGTGCAACCAACCGGCTGCGGTCGCCAGTTCGAAGAAAGTCGGGCCTCCGGAGGCTTCAAGATCCATCTCTGCTGTGACACGCTGCAGCTGTTCGATGATAGAATTAAAATCTTCTTCACTCGGGAGCAGACCATTGACTGTGAACCGCTCTTCAAAGCGATGAGCATGCGGGGAGGTGAAGAGTCCGACCTTGAGGCCGGCGGTTTCCAAAATTTGTGCCACCATTGTGGCAGTCGACCCCTTCCCTTTTGAGCCGGCAATGTGAACACACGAGAGATCGTTTTGCGGATCACCGATGCGATGGAGTAGCGACTGCATACGTCCCAACCGAAATGATTGCGGACCACTTGCAAGATCTGGACGACGTTCGTAGTTGATTCTGCCAAGGAGGAAATTGATTCCCTGCTCGTATCGAGCGGAGACCTCTTCGGAGTCTTGTCGTTGTGAACGAGTTGTCGAGCTTTCAGTCACGTGCTTTTTCAGCCTTCGTGGGCATCATGAATATCACAGGAGTCAACTACTACGAATTGTGGCTGACTTCGCATTGCAGACAACCTTGCTAAGTGGGCAGCTTTGCAAAGAAGTGACATATCTTCAGGAGTGGGCGTGGTGGTCTCACTGGTTCGAAACAGCGATCACCTTTCGGAAATCACAATATCGTTTTTTTTGAATCAGGCAATCACACCACGCGTCGACTTGCACGTTTCCGAAAACCGATCAACATCAGTCAGCTCTGAATTGAGACATGAGTTACAGCGGTTCGTCGATTTCTCGTACTGATCAATAGACGTTAAGGGCTGAGGCAAAAACTTGAAAGTGGCTTTGTCATGGCTGGGAGGATTCCTCATCACAGAGGGGGAAGTTTCTGCTCTGGCTCTCAAATTCGATGAACAGTTCTCATTTCAGTAGGCGAAAACAGTTCAGCGAAAACAAGTCAATGAGACCCGTTTTGTGAGCCACGCATGAGATTGTTATCTCTATATAGCTTACAGAAGGTATTTTGCGGGCTGATATGGTATCCTTACGTACTGCTGATGCGACGTCAGAGAGAATACACGTGACGTCATTTTGATCCCAGATTGTTTTTTTCAAAGCCGGTTTTTGTGGCGAATTTGGGTGAGCGACTTGGAGAATCGCTGAACTTGCGGCATTTTTGACCGGAAAGCGAATCATCTCTTCACTCCTTGTTCCCCTCTCGTATGATTTAGGCACAACTGTTGCACAACAAAGAAGAGTTCCGCTTAGAGGACTCTCCCGGAAACTTGAAAGTGGCATCTCAAATAGAGAGAAAATTCTCCATTTCGCAAGTTTTTGGGTCTATCACATAGTTTAAGACAGCGATCATGGTGATCGATTCCCCCCGATCCCAATTCCCGCTCTGCGATCTCACTTGCGAATTCATTTGAGAGCCAGAGCGACAAGATGTCTGGAAATCTAACATGAATATGCCTCTCTCTCTCTCAAACTCGTGGCGATACGGATTGGCCTGCGCGAGCCTTTTCACGTGTGGAGTGATCTCTGCACAGGATGTCTCTCCGCAGCCACCACCACCTCCGCTACCGATGATCAATTCGGTGGATCCCGCGCCAGCCGATGGGACTCAGCGCGCTCAGGGTGCCGATATTGACGCGGACGTTCTGACTCGTGGTCCGGTTCATGAAGCGTATGCAGAACAGTACGAAAGTGATCCCACGCCCGGTCTAATCGTTGGTAAGCAACCCCCCGAACTGATCGATGAGCTACCACCTGAGGAAATGCCCGAGGGAGCCAACGTCGAATGGGTTCCTGGGTATTGGGCTTTCGATGAAGATATTGAAGATTTCATCTGGATCAGTGGATTGTGGCGGGATATTCCCGTCGGTCAGCAATGGATTCCAGGTTATTGGTCAGAAGCCGATGGAGGATGGCAATGGGTCCCCGGATTCTGGACATCGTCTGACAACGAAGAGTTAAGCTACTTGCCACAACCGCCACAAAGTCTCGAACAGGGACCGAATGTTACTGCTCCCAGTGATGAGCATTTCTGGGTTCCCGGGACATGGGTTTACGAAACGAACAACTACTTATGGCGTCCCGGTTATTGGGAACAGCCGTATAACGATTACATGTGGGTTCCATCTCGTTACCAGTGGACACCCCGAGGATATGTGTACTGTTCTGGATACTGGGACTATCCACTGGCCAGACGTGGTGTTTTATTCTCACCCGTTCGGTTTACTAACAACCGATACCCCAGAAGATTTTACGGTTACCGATATCGCCCTCAACTCGTCGTCTCGACAGGGCCGTTGTTGATCCACTTGTTTGTTCGTCCCCGCTACCGACACTACTACTTTGGGGACTACTACGGATCACGATATCGAGACCGAGGTATTTACGCATTCACTCGTCACAGCCGGTATGGTCGCCGTGGATACCATTATGATCCGATTCGATCTTATTATCAGCGTGGGTCGCGCCGAACCACTTACAATCGCTTGGTTGACTGGCATGGCTACTTTGATCGAAATAAATCATCTCGACCACCACACACGTATCGGAAGACTCGTGAGATCGTCAATAGTGGGTTCGCTGGAAGAAACGCTGTCGTGATTCGACAAGCGACTCTCAGTGAATCAATTAGAGATCTCGCTAAAGAAGGTCGTGCCGATCGTAAAACCTTCACAAGAATTCCAGATGATGTTCGGAACCGTATCTCGGATCGTGCATCTTCGACAGCTCGCAAGATTACTGAACAACGCGTCGCCTTTGAATCTCGCGGCAGACATCGCGGAGATGGAACTTCAAGAGGCGAAGATCAGAGAGGTCAACTGAATCCAAAGGGTTCAGACAGGGATATCAAGTTGCCTGAAAGAGACAATCGCGGAGACAGGGGTGACAGAGTCGCGCGGACCGAAAAGCTGAAGTTGCCCGAATCCTCTGCTTTTCGGGATCGACTGGACGGCATTCGAGATCGAGAAAAAGAAGTTCGAGAAAATCGTGGTTCCGATGACAGGGGCTCTCGTGATGGGAGCAGAATTGGACGTACCACAGGAGACAATGAAGGCTCATCACGTAAGTCACTTCGTGATCGTATGGAGAATGCGCGAAAAGACCGTTCAAAAGAATCGGTAAATTCCCGAGATGGAAAGCCTGAAGTCATTGGCAAGACCAGAGACAGGGAGCCAGGAAACGCAAGTGAGCGAAAGCCTGTCCAGGAATCATCGGGAAGCGATTTGCGCGCTCGGATCGAAGCTGCTCGAAACGAAGCAGAAAGAAACCGGGGGACTCGCGAGAGCCGTGGACGAGATTCGAAAAGTGAACCTTCAAAGAATCCAGCGACGATAGATCGCGGGGTGCGTAATCCGGGATCAGCGACTGATGCAAGGTCACGTATTGACAATGCCCGGAAGCCGACCGATGCAAGAAATGAAAATTCGAATCGTACAAATTCGAACCGAACAAGGACTCCAGGTTCAGATTCAACAAAAACGCCCAGCTCAAACCGGAATTCTTCCTCAGACTTGAGGGCACGAATTGAAGCTGCTCGAAAAGCGTCAGCTTCACAACGTGGAACTATGAACCGGGCAACACCATCCTCATCGAATGATTTAAGAACGAGGGGAACACAGCGTACCCCAAGTCGTTCTTCAGACAGTTCGCCGCGAACGAACAGCTCGCCGCGGTCTTCAATTCAGGATGCGATCAACCGTAGCCGGCAATCGTCAACTCCTTCATCGCGGTCGTCGACGCCATCACGTTCAGCGACGCCTAGTCGTTCGACCACACCGTCGCGGTCAGCGACACCAAATCGTTCAGCAGCGCCGTCCTCACGGTCTGCGACACCCTCGCGTTCGACTCCCTCGCGTTCAACACCGTCACGTTCGTCATCATCGACTCGATCATCCTCATCGTCGTCGCGTTCGGCTTCACCGTCACGATCAGCGATACCGAGTCGCTCAGCGACACCAACGCGATCATCCTCAAGCTCGTCGAGGTCGTCGCGGTCGGCTGCACCATCACGTTCTGCGACACCATCAAGAAGCAGCAGCCGCTCAAGTGCTCGACCATCTACTTCATCGAGGAGTAGCAGTCGTCCAAGTGCTCGATCATCGTCATCAAGTTCCCGGTCCTCAGGGAATCGATCATCTGGATCGTCGAGAAGTCGGAATAAGAAGTGATCGATTTTTCATGTGATGAATCGACCTCTTCGTAGCGAGTAGCGTCTGGGGCCTCTGACATGTACGCGGTTAATGATTGAACAAAAAAACTCGGCGAATATTCGCCGAGTTTTTTATTTGGTGTGCCGAGTTTTACATCCGTTTTTGCGGATGCGATCCATGGTTGATACAGGAATTTTATGTACTCATCTTTCACTCGAACTGTATCGATAGGAACGCTGAATTACTTCATGGACTGCACGCCAGAAGGCAGGACTTGAAAGATCATTATTGAACTTGCTTTAGAGAACGTGTGCACCTGATTGGCTGACGTCAATGTCGTGCCGAGATGTATAGGCGTCAAGGACACGTTGAAATGCTTGCCGTTTGGACTTTCGATAGTTGATGTACGCCTGGACCAAGAAGGTCAGCAGAGCAACAACGCTCAGGATTGTTAACGGAACTCTCAACTCTTTGACTAAGTCCAGTGCCAATACTGTGACGGCAATCCCGGCCATAAAGTGGCGAAATGATAGAGTGTTCATAAGTACGTTCACTAGTTGAGGATCTGAAAATATGTCGGGTAAAGCCGAAACTTTACGCGCACATTTAGAATCTGGTGAGTGCTGTGAGGAGGGAGGAAGTGGTGGGGAGGAGGCACGAAAAGCTCTCCACTCAGGGAGTGGATTGTTCGCGTCCAGCATCCCGAAGTCCAGACACAAAATGTCTTCAGAAGTTCGAATTCTCTGGTTCGATACACATAACGCGAGCTTGATTTTTGTGACTCGAAAAGAAACCTTTTCGAGTTCTTGCTGTTGGCCGCAAATTCAGGCTTCTTAGAGCATCTTTCGAATTGGTTTGCAGGATCTGCCTCGTGACGAACAGTAATTTCACTATAGAAATATGTTCTTCACGGACATTTGAGAGAGCAATTTTAAGTTTCAGAATCAGTTCTCGAGTCCACACTGGAACTGCGCCGCCCTGTTCAGGTTTTGTTAATGCGACTACAGCCGGCGTGGACGATTTTCCCCTCCACGGTATTGTGGCTGACCAATTCCTCCATCGATTTTCTTTAAGTCGGCTTCGTTCGGAGTCTTCCCGAGAACAATATCAAAATTCGCTGTCAGTTCCCCAATCTTGGAATCTTGAAGGGGTTTGAATGCGACTTGTATCGCTTCGCGTTGGAATGGGTCTCGAATTTGTTTGAAGAGCCCATCGCTTTTGTTTTGTTCTTCACCATGAATGAGCATTTGTGTGGTGAAAATTCGTTTTCCATTTTGACTCACGGCGAAATGGATATGTGGTGTTCGGCCTGGATATCGGACAGGTTTGATTGTTCTAAAGTAATATTGTCCGGTCGAATCGGTCAGGAAACGTCCGTATCCCTGAAAATTTGAATCGCGATTGCCTCGGTCGTTGCTGCCTGAATGTAAATAGACCCCGTTGTTATCAACCTGCCAGATTTCAACAAACGCATTTCGAATCGGCTGGCCGGTTTCAGAGAGAATTCTGCCGCCTAAGTGCGTGATCTCTCCGACAGCTGGGGTGATGGCATCATTGATCAGAAGAAGATCGTTGTCGGTATCGAGCGGGAGTTTATCCGGGTAAAACGGACCTTCTCCGACAGCAGGCGTGCGGATCAGTTCCTCAGCAAAGAGCCCCGGTGTCGCGAAGGCTGCGGCAGCAAAGCTTGAAAGTTGAAGAAATCGTCGACGGTGTAGTTCTGAACTCATTTTCATTCCTCAACGTCTAGTGCATTTTTCGAATTAGTGAAGTGCGTTCTCCACAAACACATGGTTGAGCAAGCTGCTCTCGTGTTGAAATCGATATCCTCATGATGAAACACCAGGTCTCATTCAAAGTTTCGATCTGTTTTAGATTCGAACGGCAATTCACGTTGGCCCCTCCCCTCCTTGACTGCGACGTCCTCCCATTTAATTCCATGCCGATTGTGTAGAGATAGGATCTTTGAGAGGCCACGTAAGAGCAGGTGCACAGCAGATTCCAGAAGCTGTCTGGCGTGTCGGAAATACAGAGCCTATAATACATTGCTCACTTTTCATGATCTTGAAACTGCTCATCAATCGGTGAAATTCGTCCCATGCAACGCAAAATTGGTTCCGCGTTTGTTCTGATTGCTCTCTTCTCGAGTGCAAGTTTTGGCGCTTCACCCCAAGAAGTGACCCGTTCGATTAATCGCGGTGCAAGCTATCTGAAATCAGTTGTTGACGAAGCTCACGGTGGAAAGAAAACGTTAATTGCGCTGGCGATGATGAAAGGGAACATTCCTAAGAACGATCCCGCGTTTCAAGCTGTCGTGAAGGAAGTTTTAGAGAAGTTCGAAGGTGGGAAATATAAGCCGGGGGGAGAACATCTTTACGAAGCAGGCGTTGAGGCGACGTTATTGGCCGACCTTGATCCCGTAAAATATAAGCCGCAAATCCAACTTCTGGCAGATTACATTTTGGGTCATCAAATGGCGACCGGAGGCTGGGACTATCCAACCGGTGGTCACCCCAAGGAATCTGTGGGTGATACAAGTGTTATGCAATACGCTTGCCTGGGGCTTTGGGCAGCTTCGCGTGCTGGCGTAGAAATCGATCAGAAAGTGTGGGTCGACATTCTCGATTGGCACGTGAAGTATCAAAACAAGGATGGTGGGTTTGCATACATTCCCGGTTTGAAAATTGGTGATGGGAACGGAGACTCAACGATCAATATGTCGGTCAATGCAGTCGGAAGTATGCATATTGCCATGCTTCAGCTGAACCCAACCTATCTCCCATTCGAAAGTGAACTCAGAGCTCAGAAAGCTTCGGAGACGGAAGCAGAAACAAAGCGTTTCGGAATTCTTGAGACCGTAAAAATTGACGATCCTCAAGTGAAAACCGACAGCGCAAGAATTCCAGCAGCTTCGGTAAATTCGGTCCGTCGGGTCTTTGGCTTCGTCACAAACCGCTTTCGTGTTGAAAACAAAGAGACTGGATGGGCGGCCTATTATTACTATTCTCTCGAGCGAATGGCGGCTCTGGCAAACGTGAAGCAAATCGGTAATCGAGACTGGTTCAATGAATGTGCGGATTTCCTGATAAAAAAACAGAAGGATGACGGTTCATGGAGCGTCTCGCGGAATTTTGCAGCGGATGTCGATACCGCTTTCGCCGTTTTGTTTCTCACCCGCTCGACTGGACGCTTGTTGAAGCGTGTTGACACCCCGAAGTTTGGTGATGGACTGCTCGCTGGAGGACGAGGCTTACCCGACGACTTGACCGATGTCGATTTCAATGGTCGCTCAGTCAAAATGAAAGAACCGCCAACTGAGCCTCTGGATATTCTCCTCGCGTCACTTTCAAAAACTGGCGGACTTGAAAACCTTGATGCTGTGCAAGAGCAGATTGTTGAGCAAGTTCAGTTGGGGAATCGAGAAGACCTCATTGGACAGGTCGACCAACTCTTGAAGTTGATCGATCATCCCGATCCAGACATCCGCCAAACTGTCGTTTGGGCATTGGGGAGGACAGGGAACATGAATCTGGCTCAACATCTCATCGACAAGCTTAGCGACGAAAATCTTTACGTGATGATTGAGGCGAGAAACGCCTTATGCTGGATCTCACGTAAGCCGCTCGGGTTTGGGTTTCCCGAAGATCCTCTCCAGGACCTCTCCACGAAAGCAACAGATGAGCAGAAGAGAGCCGCGATTAGCTTGTGGCACAAAAATCTCGTTCTGACCTGGGGGGACTGGTATCTGAAGAACCGCCCCTTTGAAGATCGGGGAGATGCCTTCGAAGCGGAACTTCGCCAAAAGATGGAGAAGCTCAAGTACGGCTTTTAATTGCGGCGTCGCTTTGGGTTTCATAGGGTTTGTGGAGGAGGCTTTCGATTGAGGCCTGCATGCGGTGAGCCTTGCTGAAAGCGTGTCTCAGTGTCTATCGAGAGTGTCTCGATCTCTCTACAGGCCGAACTCCCCTCCCCTTGAGTTGGGATCTTTTCTCTTCTGGGCTGGCACATTCTCTCTCTTCCACTACAAAGTGTCATTGATGATTCTTTGAGAGAGACTTGGAAAGAGATCTCATGCTGACCATTATTTCGTTTGTGTTTTTTACTTCGCTTGTTGGCCTGATTACGTGGTTGCTCACTCGCAATGATAACCACGAGAGTTCCGCAGGATACTTTCTTGCTGGTCGAAGCTTGACTGGCGGGTTCATCGCCGGATCACTATTGCTCACGAACTTGTCGACCGAGCAACTTGTCGGCTTGAATGGCGCCGCTTATGCCGATGGCTTGTGTGTTATGGCCTGGGAAGTGATCGCTGCCGTCTCTCTTGTGATTCTCGCTTTACTTTACCTTCCCCGGTACCTGAAAAGCGGAATCGCAACAGTTCCACAATTTTTGGAGAAGCGATTCGATCGTGGGACTCGTGCAATCACAACGATGATCTTTCTGGTTGCCTACGCGGGGATCTTGCTGCCGATCATTTTGTATACCGGTGCCAAAGGGCTCACAGAAATTCTCGACATGTCTACCCTGACAGGGATTGATGACGAATTCACCTTGATTACCGTGACTGTTTGGCTGATCGGTGTGATTGGTTCGATCTACGCGATTTGGGGTGGCCTGCGCAGCGTGGCTGTCTCTGATACGCTCAATGGTTTCGGATTGCTCGTTGGCGGAATTCTCATTGCCTATTACGGTCTTGTGACAGTCAACCCGGACGGAGCACTCGCAGGTTTGGAGACACTTCACAAGGCGACCCCAGAGAAATTCAACTCCATCGGCGGTCCCAGTCAGTCGGTCCCATTTTCGACTTTGTTCACCGGCGTGCTATTGCTCAACCTTTTCTATTGGACAACCAATCAGCAAATTATTCAGCGGACATTTGGAGCAAAAAGTCTGGCTGAGGGGCAAAAAGGTGTCTTGGTTGCAGGAGTGTTCAAAGTTCTTGCTCCAATGATTCTCGTCTTGCCGGGCATGATTGCGTTTTTTCTTTATGGACGTGTCCAGGTTGGAGATGAGATTGTCCCAGTCCTCGACAAGACGACAGAAACCGTGGCGATGGTGATGTCGGCAGGAGATGAACAAAAAATTGTCCATGGTGCGGAAGTTCAAGAGCTTCTTAAGGTCGACTCAGAGGAGGCTGCGTTGACTTCGAGAATGACAACTCTTGAGGATGCCGATGGAAAAACATGGGAAGTTGAAAAGCTGTTCGGACCTGGTGTGGTCGTGATCGCCGGAGCGGATGGGAAGAACCAGTATCTGGAAAATTTGAGTGAGGCGGAGCTTGCCAGAATTCTTCCGCCGAGAGAAAAAGATAAAAGCTACGGTCGCCTCGTTCAAAATGTTCTTCCTGGCTGGCTGAACGGATTTTTTGCAGCTGCTGTGATTGGAGCAATTTTGAGTTCTTTCAACTCCGCACTGAACAGTACCGCGACTCTGTTCAGCTTGGGAGCCTATAAAACTGTGCTACACAAAAACGCTTCGGACCAGCAGGTCATTCGGGCTGGGAAAATTTTCGGAATTGTGATTGCAATCGTTTCGATGCTGGCAGCTCCGATGCTCTTGGGGCAAGACAGTATCTTTGGATACCTGCAGAAGATGAACGCCATCTACTTCATCCCGATCTTCTCAGTGATGCTGATTGGTCAACTCACCAAAACGGTTCCTGCAATGGCAGCCAAGGTTGGATTGATCGCCAGCTTCGCAGCTATTTGCCTTGGATATTTCTTTCCACCAGTGGCGAAGGTCGTAGGTCAGATTCATGAGTTTCACTTCATTGGGGCAGTCTTTCTAGGAACAATTCTTCTGATGCTGTTGATTGGGAAAATCAAGCCGAGAGAAACTCCATGGGTGCAGGAATACTCCCGCGACGTTGATCTCACTCCATGGGTTTTCGCGAAGCCGCTTGGAATCGGCCTCGTGATTTTTGTGTTGGCGATCTACGTCTACTTCGCAGATTTCTCAATCTTGTCAGCCTGACGCATCAGCTTGTTCTCCGCCTGATCCGATAACTTGGAGATCGTCTCTCTCTCAAAGACTAAGGGAATACCCTCTATCTAAGAGTTTTCAGAGGGGCAACTGTTCAGGTTCAGCGAACGAAGAGAGACAATTCGCTGAACGGAGCTTTGAACTTGGAGAGTAAGTACTGGCGACGTGCTCTTTTTTGTGCGGCTCTGGATGATTTTTTCGCTTTGGGGAATTCACGGATCCAAATATTTCGGAAATGTATTTCCGATCCTTCGCTTTGCAGCGAGATTGAACCTTGCTTCGGTTCACAGTCCTCAACAGAACCGACTTTCTGGTCATTTACGGTGACAGTCACAGTCCCGTCGAGACTTGTAATAACACAGCGGTTCCATTGATTGATTGGGCGGGCGAGCATCGGAATATTTCTTAATTCATTGCTGGACTTTGCTCCTCCACTCGGGAAGACGCTCCCTGCAAAGGGCTGCTGCAACTGGACCTGTAATGAAGTTGGCCAGATTCTGTCGTCGCCAGTCGTGTAAACAAGTACACCGCTGTTTCCATTTTCGTCGTTTGGAAATCGCCACTCTAACCCGAACTCGAAGTTCTCGTATTTCTTCTTTGTTCGAATGTATCCGTATGGCTGTCCGCTACAGATGACGAAAGGAACTCCTGTTTCCCTATCTTCTGCATAGGTCCAGGTGTCTGGAAACTTTGCGTCTTTCTTGCCTGAAAAGAAGGTCCACGTCTCGCCGGGGAAATTCTTCGAGATAAGGTGGCTTTTGGGAGCCACTTCCAGCTCGGGAGATGTCATTTCAGTCGTTTTTACTTCTTGACAAATCCCGGACGAGTCGATCATAAATGTGAGAATGATCGCAGGAATTATGACAAAAAATCGCTGATCAACAAATAATCTTAGGGACATCAGTCGGTGCATATTCTCAGCACTCTACTGTCAAGCCTTTTCCACGAAGCTACCGGAGAATTTACTCTCCTGCCTGAGGAAACGCAATTGTTCAAGGGATAATCCATGTCGAATGTAAGAAGTCAGGGGTGTCAGGTCAGTTATTTCGGTGTGGCTTCTCGGAAGATCGTCTGATTGATCGGCTTCGGTTGAACACCGCCAGCAGGCAGAATTTTTATCGATCCTTGTAAGACGACACGTTTCGGAGCTAAGCAAGACTTGGAGTCACAAGCCTGAGACTGAAGTTGTATCTTCACAGGAATCTCGCCCTGGCTTCCTTCTGGGACATGCAGAAGTGCTTTCACCAGGACTTTTCCTTCATAGACGGAAAGTGCTTGATCAATCCCTTCCAGTTTGAACTGATGCCCTTTGGGATATTGAATCTTGCTGAGTTTTAATTTTGATTCTCCCGCGATTTTTAGTTCAGTCGGGATGACGAAATCAGGCTGTGCGGGGTTCGCATTGATATGCCAACCTTCCGCGATTGTGATCTCGATTGCGACAGGGACGGTTCCCCCTGCAGTGACGGAATCGAGTCCGAAAAAACCTCGCGGACTAGCTTTTGCATCTTTGAGTGAATCAGGATTTGCAGGTGCGAGACCGACAATAATAGGGGATTCTTTCGGGGTTTCGGGTTTTGGATCCATCGGAGCAGAGACTCCCCCTGCAAACAGGTTTCCAGCTCCATTTGGAACACTTTGATTTCCTTGAGAAATCAGAAATGCTTGTGTGGCCATCGCGAAGTAAGGGAGGCTTCCCAGAGACTGTCGAAACTGTGAGGCGAACGCATCGATCGTTTGTTGGGCATGCTTTGCGTAAATGCTGTCGCCGGTCAGTGAAGCGAGTTTTGTCAAGTTTTGAATGCTCACGCTGTTCCCTGAGGGAATCACGCTGTCGTAAGCTGATTTCGTGCGGGCAATGAGGGATTCATGATCGTGTGATGTAAAGAAAAATCCCCCTCGGTCTCTGTCCCAGAATTGATTGATTTGATTGTCTGTCAATAGCCGGGCTGTGTTGAGCCATTTTTCTTCGCCAGTTGCATCGTGCAAAGCAAGTAGGCCGCTGACCAGAAAAGCGTAATCGTCAAGGTAGGCCGGGAGAGAGGCTTTGTCGTTCATCGCTGTTCTTAACAGTCTCCCTTCGCGGTCACGGAGCGTGGAAAGCAGGTATAACGCCGCCTTGTTCGCATGCTCAATGTAGTCTTGCCGCTGAAGGATTTTTCCGGTCCGGGCAAAGGCCCGAATCATCAGGCCGTTCCAACTCGTTAAGATTTTGTCGTCACGCCGAAGCGGTTTGCGAGTAAGACGTTTTTTTAGCAATTCTGCTCGCATGCGGGAGAGTCGTGTTTCCAGTTCTTCCGCTGGGAGACCGAGTTGTTGAGCAGTTTCTGCAACCGGACGCGACAAGTGTAAAACGTACCCCTGCTCGAATTTCGACTCCTGGTCGAGTCCGTAGACCGCAGCGAAATATCGGTATCCATTCGGATTCAGGACGCTCTGAACTTCTTCTTTTGACCAGACATAATATTGTCCTTCGATTCCATCAGTCTCTGCATCCAGTGCGGAATAAAATGCGCCACCCTTATCGGTCATTTCATTCAGGACAAATTGCATGATCCCTTCTGCGATCTCTCGATAACGTTTTTTGCGGGTCCGCTCATACGCTTCGGCATACACTTCTGCCAGTTGTGCATTGTCGTACAACATCTTTTCGAAATGAGGGACCAGCCATTCGCGGTCGGTGCTGTATCGATGGAACCCGCCTCCTAAATGGTCGTAGATTCCGCCATCACCCATTTCGTCGAGTGTCTTGTCCAGCTTCTGTGCCAGCTCAGCTGAGTTCTCGGCATTTCTCGCAATTTGTGACTGCAGCAGCATGAGCCGTGAAGGGACCGGAAATTTGGGTTTGTCCGGGACTTTTGGGTTGAAGTCAAATCCACCGTCGACCGGGTCGTAATGGGTGAGGACAGATTCGATGGAATTCTGAACATCTTTCAGATTGACCGCTCCCCCTTCTGAAAATGAGGGAGGCTGAGAAAGTCTTTTGACTTCGTTGGAGAGCGCAGTCGCTGTCCGTTGCACTGCTGGCTTTTGCTGATTCCACGCGTCGTTGAGTTGGTTCAGGACGCTCGGGAAACCTGGCCGACCGGGAAGGTCTTCCGGTGGAAAATAGGTCCCGCCGGCAATCGGTTCTCCGGTGGGAGTCAGGAAGATCGAGAGAGGCCAGCCTCCTCCTTGAGCAGAGCCTGACAGTTGGAAGTAGACCTGCAGCGAGAGCATGTAAATTTCATCGAGATCAGGGCGTTCCTCTCGGTCGACTTTGATGCAAATGAAGTGCTCGTTCATGAACTTCGCGATCTCTTCGTTCTCGAAGACTTTTCGCTCCATCACATGACACCAGAAACAACTGCTGTACCCGATCGAAAGGAAGATTGGCTTGTCCTGCTTCTTGGCAGCATCAAGGGCTTCCGTTCCCCACGGATACCAGTCCACCGGATTGTAAGCGTGTTGAAGCAGATATGGGCTCGACTCGTTCACGAGCCGGTTCGCCTTCTGTGGATGCTTTTTCTTGGCATCTTGTCCGAAGAGAGGTTGTGGAATGCTGAACATCCCTGACAGGACAATCCCGAACAGAGCAATGATTGAAAGAAATCGCATACGGGCAATCTGACCGTTTGAGTTTGACAAAGATTGTGAATGTTCTTTGAGGCTCTGCATTGACTGCATCTCCGAGGTTGAACTGTCGCTCATCTTGAGTTTACCCGTGTGATTGCAAACTTTCGAGAGAAAACCCTGCGAACAACGAGGGATGAGGGCATCCGCTCATTTCTGTTCTTTTAAGTGACATCGCACCAAACACAGGCACAGACGATTTCTGAATCAAACATCTTATTTGTCGCGGGCTGCTTCGAGGAGTTGAATCCAAGGACCAAGGTAGTGGCCGTTGTCATGAAAAGTTCTTCCGCTGACGAGGTTCCCATCGACGACACATGGCTCATCGACGAAGATTCCCCCACAAACTTCCAGGTCAAATTTGCATTTGGGAACGGTTGCCATTCGACGTCCGCGAACGCAGTCAGCGTACGCGGGAATTTCTACCCCATGGCAAACTGAGGCGATCGGTTTATTGGCTTCAAAGAAATACTTTGTTGCTTTGACCAACGACTCATCGTACCGAATGTATTCGGGAGCGCGTCCCCCGGAGTACATGATCCCCGCATAATCTTCCGGGACGATGTCTTTGAAGGCGATGTCTGCCTGAAGGGTGTAGCCTTCCCACTCTTTCGTGATGGTCCAGCCAGGTTTCACTTCGTGCATCACCATTTGGTACAGCCGTTTTTCGGGGGCAGCTACCACAGGTTGAAAACCAGCTTCGATAAGCCGGTAATACGGGTACATCGTGTCGAGAGTTTCACTCGCATCGCCAATTATGATCAGGACTTTTTCCATCTGTGTTGACTTTCAGTTGTCAGTTGAGCTGTCTATGAATGATCAGGTCATTTTCAATGTTTGCCTTGTCCGCGAAGGTCACTTTGATGACTTCGCAGGTTGCTTGGCATCAGGCAGAGTCCGCAAACGAGATCGAAAAATGTTCTGCATTGCTCCGAGCCTACAGTCGAACCGGAACATATTTTGAACGGATTGCGTCTTATTGTAATAGGTTCCGCAGCATCACTCATTGGACCTGCGATGTCAAATTCAGAAGTGAATCAGACATCTTTTCCTCTGTTTCATCAGTGCGGATCATTGGCAATGTTCTTGGTGATCTATTCCTGGTGGTGTTCGTTGCGTGGAGGCAGACAACTCGTCAGGTTTGGAGAACGGACGTCTGAAGGTTGAAACGGAAACGAATCTTCCACGTATCTTCTGTGTGGTCTTCCGCGAAAGTTGGGGACTGCATTCATCGTTAAGCCACTGTCATCAGTCGTCTGCCGGGCTCAGTTCTACCCATTTCATTTCAACTTGATCATGTGTCTCGATCTGCCATTCCGTTGGAGT
The DNA here is from genome assembly GCF_007744255.1 of Thalassoglobus polymorphus. Taxonomy (GTDB): domain Bacteria; phylum Planctomycetota; class Planctomycetia; order Planctomycetales; family Planctomycetaceae; genus Thalassoglobus; species Thalassoglobus polymorphus. The sequence continues at coordinate 2,411,234 of NZ_CP036267.1, forward strand.
TTCGCTGCCTGCGATTTTTGTTGCGATTCTCTCTTTGCCATCCGCTTCGGTCCAGGCAAATGTAATCTTGCAAGATTCCTGATTCTGAATTGGATAGGCCAAGTGTGTTTCGCACCTCAGATATTTCTTTCCACCGTTATTTCGAAATCGGACCTGCACTGAAGATGGGGCCTTGGAATCGATCTCCGTATCACCATAACAAAAACTTTGTGACCAAAAGTCGCTCGGTTCGTTTCCTTGCCGGACGATGTGCCAGTCTTTGACCACTGGTTTCCATGTGCTTCCCTGATCGGTGGAATATTCAATCTGATACAGATCCTCAGGATCAGGTGGGTTGCTCGAAGCGACATGTGCTGCTGCGTACAAATGTGAAGCAGTACGGTTACGGGGTGGTGTGAGTTCAAGTGTCACGCGTGGAGTGTTGAAAGCGCCAGCAATCACGTGTTGTTCAGCATGGGGAACGGTTGGACCAGCGCTGGTTAAACCAAGCCCGGTCGCTGCAAAGTTGACGGTTGTTCCGTTTGACTTCAGCCTTGGGAACATCGCTGGGTTTGCCTGACAGACGGTGACGATTTCGAGATTTTCGTCCGCGAGTTCCTCTGCAGGTTTCTCAATCTTCAGCCAATATTGTTGCGATCCTTTGGCGAAGTCCGTCAGGTCAGTTTGACCGTTCTCGTATTTTGCCAGATGCCAGCTTCCACCGTGGTTGACCGACACGGAAACCGGAATTGCATTTCGCGTTCGGACCTGTAATCCGTTTCGGCCTCCAGTTTTATAGACTCCCCAATCGGTGTCGTCCGGAGGAGTTGCAGCGATCAAGTATGGTGTCTGAAACTCCAGGATCACTTCTCTTTCCGACTCCTTGATGACTCCTTCTTTGTAGGCATTGCTTTTGAAGTCTGGCTTGTATGTGTAAACCGCATTCCCGTATCGCGCCTGTCCCTGTTGGTATCCACTCCCTTTGGGAGAGCCTCGGAAGCGTTCCGGCTGGTTCACCCATGTGCGACTCCGTTCGAGTCCGGCAATTCCATTGGCTCGGTAGTTGCGGCCCCAAAAGACAAACGTCTTTCCGTCTTCCAGTCCGGGCTGGTAATATCGACGTAATGTTTCACCCTTGCGAAGATGAACGCGCGGCGGCGGCCCAGCGTAGCCGGGGAGATGTTCAACGACATTGAATTCTGCATACGCTTGAGGATCGTCTCGATGCAAGCCCGCCAACGGCCAACCACGTTGTCGCTCAGGTTGAAATTCTGGATTTGCGATCCGTGAGAGATCTCTGCCAATCTCCTCAATTGAGAGTAGTCGTTCTCCAGTCGAATCGAACACGACTGTCGAGATGTCATGGTCCAGCAAGACCCAGCGACCATCTTGATATGCTCCCCCTTTGAGAAAGACTTCGAGCGCGTTGTGTCCGACAACGCCCACTGTTCGGCTGCGACCATGTCCCAAGATCGCATTCAGTTCAGCTGTCCATTGCGCGTGAGTCGTCCCACACAAACCGAAGCCATGAGCAAACATGCCTGTCCAGTAATTCCGTGTGGTACAGTTCCCTGACTGGAAGCCTTTCCCCCATAGGTCCTGTGCCCCTTCTTCACCATGCGCGTAATGAATGTTTCTCCACATCCAGGCAGCGAGTGCGCGGTCTTCATCTGATTGTGGAAGGTGGCCGGTGACTTTCTGAAACGCAATCGCTTGTGTTTCTTGAAGTCGTTCGAAGGTGGAGCAGGCCAACTCACCGGGATACCAGGGATGGTCAGTGCGGAGTTGGGGATCGCCCACGCCTGCCTGAGATCGGCTGAAGGATGTGAGGACAAGAATGAGAACAAAACAGGCTCCAGAGTGCCTCATGATGACTCCCTTAATTTTGAGAAATTCAGCTGCGAAGAGCCTGACTGGGAAGTGTCATTTGAAGTTGAACGGATCGCAACGCTCAATCGGTTCGACTGGCTGATCCGTCCCTGATTATGGCACAAGCATGACCGCCCTGACCATGTTCATGGCTATTCATTTCACCCAAAAGCCTTAGAGCATCTTTCGAACTGGTGTACAGATTCTGCCTCGTGGCGAACAGCATTTTGTTAGAGAAATGCGTTCGGCACGGGCAGGCGGTAGAGCAAATTGCTCTATGAGCAAATCGGGTAAGCAGAATCGGGTAAGCAGAATCGCAGGCGTGCCTGAAATGACTCACTGTAGGCAACTTCGATGCGCAACCGAAACAGGCAACCTTTGGCGACCTTATTGTTTATTGGTTCAAGAGAAAGAGAATCCAATCACCTCTGATTTGCCATCTTGATCAGGATCTCCGCTCCCTGTTCGAGTGTCTCCTGAGTCGCAGCGTAGGAGACTCGGAAATGTGTATCCTCCGAGCTGAAAACATTACCGGGAATGATGAGCAGATTGTTTTCTATCGCTTTCTTGACGAACTCGGTTCCCGTTCCCCAAGGGGCTTTGATAAACATGTAGAAAGCTCCGCCAGCGCCATGGATCTCGTAGTGGCCCTGGAGTTTATCCCGTAGAAAATCACGCTTTTGTTTGTACTCTGCAACACGGTCTGAAATGTCGTAGTCCCAAGCTTCCGAGGCAGCCCATTGCATCGGATGAGGAGAGCAGACAAAGGTGAACTGCTGGAGTTTAATCATCTGCTGAATGATATGTTCTGGGCCATGGCACCAACCGACACGCCAACCGGTCATTGAATGTGATTTACTGAAACCGTCAATCACGATCGTCTGGTCGTTGTATTTCGCCGGACTGACGAATTCCTCGTCGTAGCAGAACGCGCGATAGATTTCGTCGCTGATCAATGCGATGTTGTGCTCGCGAGCAAGCTCCGCAAGAGCTTTCACTTCCTCTTCACTCGCGACATGCCCCGTTGGATTCGCTGGACTGTTGAAGAGGATAACTTTCGTTTTCTCTGTGATGGACGCGCGCAGCTTCTCAATGGGAATCGTGAAATCCGGGTAGGTGTTAATTGACTTGTAAGTCCCTCCCGCGAGCGTCGTCAAATGCTTATACATCACGAACCATGGGTCGAACGCGATGACCTCGTCTCCCGGATTGACGAGGCTGCACAAAGCGAGCATCAATCCGCCACTCGTTCCACTGGTGACGAATGCTTTTCGATCGGCGTGACCGTACTCAGAGTCGACACTTTGCTGGATTGTATCCAGTAGCGGTTTGATTCCTTGCGATTGGCTGTAGGCATTTCGCCCCTGATCAACAGCTTCCTTCAACGCATTCTTTATCGACTCCGGAGTATCAAAATGCGGCTGGCCAATGCTTAGGTTGACCGGATTCGTCATGTTGGCTGCGAGGTCAAAGACCTTCCGAATTCCAGATGCATCGATCTGGTGCATTCGATTTGCGATCCACTCTTCACTCATCGTTTCTGTCCACTTTTCATTCTTTTAGTTCCGCTTGTTCATACTTTGAACAGACCTGTCCCAGCATTGGCGTGCAATCTCGGTGTTGACGTCGCGGAGTCCTTGCATTCTGACACAACTTCAGCTGTGTGATCTTCTCACTTTACATGTTCGCTGTACATCGTAGAAGTTGAACGAGACAAATTATTTGACTCCGACAATTCTCCTCTCTGCGAATGCCCGTTAAGTTATATCGAAAGTTGATGAACCTCTGAGACAAACAATTTTGAATCAAACTCCAGACGATCAATATGACTCACCGAATGACTCACCGATTCGCACGACTTTTGTCCGTTATCATTCTCGTCAGTTGCCCTGCTGCAAATGCCGCTGAGCCGGTCGAGACCATTCTCTTCGGTTCGTGCATCAAGCAGGACCGGCCAATGCCGATTCTGGGAGAGATGGCGAAGCAGAAGGCGGATGCCGTTCTCTTTCTGGGTGACAATATCTACGCAGACACACACGACATGAAAGTGATGCGAGAAAAATACGCCACACTCGCGAAAAATACAGATTTTCAAGCATTGCAACAACATGCTCCAATCTTCGCGGTTTGGGATGATCACGATTATGGGCTCAATGATGCAGGAGCAGATTACCCACAACGCGTTCAGGCTCAGAAGGAATTTCTCGACTTCTGGGGAATCGAAAAAGACTCGCCCCGTCGAACACGCGAAGGAATTTACGACTCCGTCATCCTTGGTCCAGAAGGAAAACGTGTTCAAATTCTGCTTCTCGATACGCGATATTTCCGTTCGACTCTTAAGAAATCTGCAGAGCGTCGCGTCGGCGGGCCATACATTCCCGATAGCGACCCTGCAAAAACGATATTGGGAGAAACGCAATGGCAATGGCTCGAAGGAGAATTAAAGAAGTCTGCCGAAGTCCGCATCATCGCGACTGGGATTCAATGTGTCCCTTCCGATGCCGGACAGGAGACATGGGCAAACTTGCCTCGGGAGCGGCAGCGTCTGTTCGACTTAATCAGCAAGGCAAAAGCAAGTGGAGCCTTCATTGTCAGCGGAGACCGACACTGGTCCGAGTTCTCCATGACCGACGAAAACGTTGATTATCCCATCTACGATTTCACATCCAGCAGTTTCAATCAGATTCATCCACGCGGGACGCCGACCGACAATCAATACCGCATCAGTGACTCGACTTACCATAAAGAGAACTACGGAGTCATTCAAATTGATTGGGAAAAGGACGATCCCATTGTCGAAGTTCAAATTCGTGACATCAACTCAAAAATACAACTTCGGAACACTCTTAAACTTTCTGAGCTTCAAGCAAGATCGAATTGAAGATGCGCCGCAATGGTGGCGGAACTTTTGGAAATTTGCAGAACGCAAATGCATGAGGCATCGCTGAAAATCGATCGAGGGTGTGAAAATGAAAACGATTCTGTTTGATCTCGGGAATGTGCTGCTCAAATTCTCACATGAACGGATGTATGAACAGATCGCAGAATTGTTCGGGGCCTCTGCAGAGCAGGTGAAATCTGTCCTCTGCGAGCAAGAATCAATGCTGCGATTTGACCGAGGAGAGCTTTCGGAGAGTGAGATTCAACAGCAGCTGGAATCTGCTTTGGGTAAGAAATCGGATCTCCCCAGTCTGCAACGGGCTGCCGGTGACATCTTCACACCGAATCCCGGAATGCGCGAACTTTTGGATGAGCTGAAGCAGCGAGGGCTGCGACTCGTTTTGCTGTCAAATACGTGTGTCACACATATCAAATGGATTCGTGAAAAATTCGACCACTTGGAACTCTTCGATGAATTGGTGCTCTCATACGAAGTGGGAGCGGTCAAACCGCAGCGTGAAATCTTCGAAGTCGCCCTGCAAAAGATAGAATGCAAACCTCACGAATGTCTTTATACAGATGATATTCTGGAATATGTCGAAGCGGCTCGTAGATACGGACTCAATGCTGAGCAGTTTACAACGCCCGAAAATTTTCGGGCGACGCTCCGCGAGTATTCCATCATTTGAGTGGGGAGAATCTTGAAGCGGAAATTGCTTAAGAAATTTTCGTCGAGACCTTCTTGTAAGTCCCCCAGAAATCTTTTATCGAACTCATTTTTTCCGCAACGAAGTTCTCTTTTTCTAGCTGGACTGGTTTCCCGATCTCTTTGGAAACCGTGGTTTCGACAATAGTGAGCGAAGGTTCACCTGGCGGGAGCGAGACGGTTTTCAACTCAACCGGCTGCATGCTTCCGTACTGGCCCGGTGGATAAAACAGTGAACCGTTGTAGAAATCGACAGCAAAGGCAATGACACCGGGAACAAAAAAGAAGACCAACCCGACCGCGTTCATTCCCGCTACGGTCCAGTCGACATCTTGAAAGCCGCCTCGCTGCTGACCGACTCGTTCTGGATAGAGAAACGTTCCACATCCAGAAGTCGAAGTTGTAATCAACGCAGCAGCTGATGTTGATATGAAGTGTCGTCGTGACAATGAGTTGTTCATAGAAATCCCTGGAACCGAATGGTCACCCGCGAAAAGTGTGACTATTCGATTTCAGCATTCAACACCATAAGAATCTGATAGCCAACCTGCCCTGTCGGCAAAAACTGCCGATTGATTGGCGTTCGTGAGAAAACCGTCTTATGATGCACGACGCAAAACGCTGCAATATCCCCCCCTGTCCCTTCATTGACTTCATTCCGGGAATCACAGATGAATTTGTTTCGATGCCTTTCTGTTTTCGCACTCAGCTTGACTCTCAGTACATTTGCATCTGCCGAAGAAGGAAAATGGGTCTCCCTGTTTAATGGGAAAAACCTCGACGGTTGGACTCCGAAGATCAAGGGTTTCGAGTACGGAGAAAACTACGCCAACACATTCCGTGTCGAAGATGGACTGATGACCGTCTCGTACGATGGCTACGACAAGTTTGATCGCAAGTTCGGTCACCTCTTCTATAAAGACTCATTTTCCAACTACCGCTTTCGAGTCGAGTATCGCTTCATTGGCGAACAATGTCCCGGCGGTGAGGGGTGGGCTCTTCGGAACAGTGGGGTCATGGTTCACGGTGAAGATCCCAAAGGAATGGCAAAGGATCAGGACTTCCCGACTTCAATTGAAGTTCAACTTCTTGGTGGAAATGGGACAACCCCACGCACAACTTCCAACTTGTGTACTCCTGGAACGAATGTCGTCATGAATGACAAACTGGTCACGCGACACTGCATCAGTTCGACTTCAAAGACGTATCATGGTGACCAGTGGGTGACGGCTGAAATTGAAGTCCGTGGCAACAAAATCATCAAGCATATTCTGGATGGAGAAGTCGTCCTGGAATACGAAAAGCCACAACTGGACGACCGAGACGAATTTGCACAAAAATTGATCAAACAACAAGGCGGGAAAATGCTGAGTGGTGGAACCATTTCACTTCAATCAGAAAGCCATCCCATCCAGTTTCGTAAAGTTGAAATTATGGTTTTAGACGACGAGTAACAGGTCGCGAATCCCCGCTTTGTTGAGTTTTCCCAAGGGGCTTTTCTCATCTCTCCCACCTCGATCACTGACAGGTCAGCTATGCAATTACGTTTTGCAGTCTTCGCGTTGTTTATGGGATCGTTTGTGCTGGTTGCGGAAGCAGCAGAAATCTCGCAATTCCGTGGCTCTCGTGGTGATGGGATCTCGGTTGGTACGCAACCTCCAGTGGAGTTTTCAGAGCTGAAGAACCTCTCCTGGAAAACTCAAATTCCGGGCAAAGGGTGGTCTTCGCCTGTCATTGCAGATGGCAAACTCTGGCTGACAACAGCGATAGAAGTCTTCCCGGATGAGAGTGAGCGAGAAAAGCTTCTGCTTGAAGCAGGCGACGAACCTCGGAAATTCCATGAAAAGCAAATTGCGAAATCGATCACGCTGAAGCTGGTGACCGTCAACCTGAGTTCCGGGAAACTCGACGAAATGATCGATCTCGTTCATATCGAAAAACCGGATTCCATTCACAGAATGAACAGCTACGCCTCACCAACACCATTCATCGACGGGAAGCATATCTATTGCCATTTTGGGACTTATGGGACATTTTGCATTGATCGAAATAGTCTCTCGATCATTTGGAAGAACCAGATCCCTCAGAACCATAGTGTGGGACCGGGAAGTTCGCCGTTCATTTACAAGAACCTGCTGATCCTCATCTGTGACGGTGTCGACAAGCAGTATGTGACGGCTCTCGACAAGATGACTGGAGAGAGTGTCTGGAAAACTGATCGTCCTGAGATGGACGCACCTGATGGAAACCGTAAGAAATCTTTTGACACGCCCATCTATGTCAAAGACCGTCTCGGAAGAGAGCAACTCATCTGTATGGGCTCACAGTGGGTTGTCGCCTACGAACCAGAGACCGGAAAAGAAATCTGGAAGGTCCTTCATGGGAAAGGCTTTTCTGTGGTCCCGCGCCCCGTTGTCGGGAATGGGATGGTTTATATTTCGACCGGTTTCGGAAAAGCTCAGCTCTGGGCAATCCGCATTGATGGAACTGGTGACGTGTCAGAAACACATGTTGCCTGGGTTGTGAAACGTAACATTCCTACACAACCGTCGCCGCTGCTTCTCGATGATCGGCTTTATGTGATGGGGGATACCGGGATCGCAACCTGCTTTGATGCGATTGACGGAACCACCGTGTGGGCCAAACGTGTGGGCGGAAACTATGTGGCATCACCTCTTTTCGCAAACGGAAAAATTTACTTCGCCAATCAGGAAGGGATTGTCAAAGTCATCGAGCCGAATGATAAATACAAAGAGGTTGCATCGAATCAGATCTCTGGTCAAATTAAGGCAAGCCCGGTAGCCATCGAGAACGCGATCATTCTCCGAACTGAGCAGAACCTGTACCGCTTTGAGGTCGATGACACCAGTGCGAAGAAGAACATTTCGATTGAGAATTGAGTTGTTCGGCTCTTCGGCCCTCATCGTTTTTCGAATCGCTCCGCGCCTCAGTCGTTATCAACATCTACTGAATCACATTTGTCTGCGTGCGCCATGTCGCTCTGCAGTGCAGCACTCTCAAGATTTCGGAAGCGTTTGCATTCGCTTGACGATCCAAAGTGGAATGGGGCGGGCTGCGAATCGATTTGAGAAAGCGAGCAAGTTGTTGAAAATTCCGGGGACGATTAAACGCTTCTTCTTGCGTAGCCCGCGATAGCCCGCTTTCGCGACACTCTCGACCTCCATGATGTTGTTTTTGAACATTGGAAGTGATCCCATGTCGGAATCGTCTCCAAACCCAGTTTTCGTTGGTCCGGGGCAAAGGCATGTCACGGAAATGTTTTTGCCCCAAAGTTCAGCGTGGAGTGCTTCCGAGAAGGAAAGGACATATGCCTTCGTGGCATAGTAAACGGCAGCATTCGGTCCAGGTTGGAATGAAGCGGTGGAACCGATGTTTAAGATCGCTCCGGAATCACGCGGGACCATTTGATTCAAAAAAAGATGTGTCAGTTGCGTCAACGTGACGATGTTGAGCTCGCACATGCTTGTCTGTCGGTCCAAGGAAATTTCCTCGAAGCGGCCAATTTGCCCAAACCCGGCATTGTTGACAAGAACATCGACCTGCTTCCCAGTATCCTGAACTTTCGAGAACAACTCTTCAGCAGAGCCAGGGACGGAAAGATCCATTTGAAACAGCGTTGAGGTTGTCCCATGCTGCTCCTGCAACTGCTTCGACAACTCTTCAAGTCGATCAAGCCGCCGGGCAACCAGAATTAACTCGCTTCCGTCTGCTGCGAACAGTTTGGCAAGTTCCCACCCAATTCCAGACGAAGCTCCAGTAATTAAAACGATTTCGTTCGACATGAAATTCTGTGTCCAGTGGCGATGTTTTTCAGATCAGTTCTCGGTGTGAAGAGACTGACTGGAATTGGGCTGGATGATGCAAAATGTGAGTTCATTTTCTAGTGTGTTCTTTGTGGATGCAATCAAAACACACCAACTATGGATGTCGGCCCTTAGTCGAAGTCGGTGCATCTCCTCCTTGACGTTCATGAATTTCAATCATGAATCTGACAGATTGAATGGATTATGCAGATGGTCACGGCACAACTGCACTCAATTCGCCAGTGAGTTGGAGGTTAAGCCTTTCCCTCCGGGATCGGGTTTGCGAGCAAAACGAAATCGTCTCAATCCGTTGGATCTGTAACATCCGCGAGCATTGAAATCGTGCTCGAGACTTCCCGAGCCCATGAGGATCGTCGTTTGATTTGCTTCAAGAGCTACTGAGTCCACCAAATTGTCGGATCGCTTCATACATGACTGTGTTGGCGGTGCTTGCCAGATTCAGGCTGCGAACCTGTTCGAACATCGGAAGCTTGAGGCATGATTCCGAGTTCTCGTCACGAATTTCTTCTGGAAGCCCACTCCCCTCACTTCCAAAAACAAGGACGTCACCCGGTGTGAATTCCGCCTCCCAAACCAACTTCGTCGCGAATTTCGTCAAGTACCAATATTGCTTCTCTTCACCTATTCGTTGACGCAGTTCTTCCCAGTTTTCAACGACTTCGTAGTTCAGAAACTGCCAATAGTCCATACCGGCCCGGCGTAAATATTTATCGTCCAATAGGTAACCTAAGGGCTTCACAAGCCAAAGCTTCGCACCAATGGCGACGCAACTCCTCCCAATATTCCCTGTGTTTGGTGGGATTTCAGGAGAGTGCAAAACAACATGAAGTATGGGTTCGGTCTGGTCGGTCATCGATTTTTCATGTAAGAATACAGTACTGCGATCAGCGAAGTCGTTTCCGTAGGGACCTCTTTAATGTCCATGGCACGATTGTTTCAACGAACACCAATCCGTTATTATTGAACCAGTCCGAAAATCTTTGGAATAGCTGTTTTTCTCAACGTTTGAGTGAGGACTTTCAAGTTTCAGGATCGGTACTGGAGTAAATCTATAATTCGTTTCGTCATTCAGTCTTGCATAGATGAAATAGCCGACATAGGAAAAACGCTCTTCGCGAATATCGGAAACACAAAACTGTCACAGAATCGATCCAGAAATCTGGATATGATCTCTCGATGAGAAAGAAACCCGTACTTTGCAGAGGATTTGGATCGATAGTCAAAACCCCACACAAGTTTCGACACTCAATCGTCGATCTCATCACCATTCTCGCCTCAAAAACGATTAGGAATTCGACATGACTCAAAACGTTGACCGACGTGACTTTCTGAAAACTTCCGGGACTGCTGCAGCCGGAGCCTCCGCCATCACACTTCTCAACGCACGGTCTGCCAAAGCTCGATCATCCAACGAAAACATCCGCATTGGGTTTATCGGTCCGGGCGGACGTGGGTTTGGAGCTCATGTGAAGTCGCTGGCGAAGTTGAAAAACGAAGGTGCGAATATCGAACTCGTTGCCGTTGCCGAGGTCTACTCTGTACAGCGAGACAAAGTCGCAGACTACATCAAGAAGGAAAACGGAAACGAGCCGGCAAAGTACGTCGACTACCGCGACATGATCGAGAAGGAAAATCTCGATGCAGTCACCATTGCCACTCCTGATCATTGGCATCACAAACAGATTCTTGATTCGCTGGAGGCAGGGCTGGATATCTATTGTGAAAAGCCAATGACGAAGTTCGTCGAAGAGGCTCTCGAAGTTGAAAAAGCCTGGAAGAAATCTGGAAAGGTTGTGCAAGTTGGTGTTCAAGGAACGTCACAACCTGTTTGGAATCATGCTCGCGGTTTGCTCGACGAAGGAAAACTCGGAAAAGTGATGATGTTCCAAACGGAATACTTCCGCAACTCCGCGATGGGGCAATGGCGATACTACGAGCTCAAGAAAGAGATGACTCCGAAAACCATTGACTGGCAACGATGGCTGGGGGTTGAAGAAGGCTTATCCGAAGATCGTCCGTTCGATCGTGAAGTGTATCGCCAATGGCGTCGTTTCTGGCCGTACGGTTCAGGAATGTACACCGACCTGTTCGTGCACCGTGTCACGATGATGCTCAAGGCAACCGGTTTGAGATACCCCGGACGAGTCGTCGGAGCTGGCGGTTTGTATCTGGAATACGATGGTCGCGATGTTCCCGATGTGGCGACCGTCGCTGCCGATTTCCCGGAAGGTGTGCATGGACTGGTCTCCTCGACGATGTGCAACCAGGAGTCCCGAATTGAACAGTGTATTCGCGGCCACTTCGGGTCGTTCATTTTCAAAGGGGACAAAATTCAATACATCCCTGAGCGTCCCCAAGTGACCCGGAACAGCAAGCTGAAAGAAGAAGAGATTCAAACCGAGCCAATCGGTGATCAAACCTATGAGCACTTCAAAAACTGGGTGGCTGCGATGAACGCTGGCGATCCAATGATGTGTAACAACCCGCCAGATTTGGGAGCCGCCGCCGTGACAACAGTGCTGCTGGGAGCACAAAGTTACCGCACCGGAGTCTGTTACTACTTCGATCCGAAGACCGGACCTGTGAATGCATATGAAGCTCACAAGAAGGGAGAGTCCTGGTCGGCTCAATGGGAAAAGATCTCTGAGAATCGTGGCGAGCCAAAACATATCCCGGGATGGAAAGCTGGCGAATATGGCAGCAAACTTGAAGAGCCAGCCTACATGAAACTCGCTGGCCCCTGGAAGGATGGGAATCCTCCTTCGTGAGTGATGGAACTGAGAAGTTCTCACATCACATGGGAAACATCTCGATATTTCTACTGTTTAGAACCAGTCCGAAAACCTCTGGAATAGCCGCTTTTCTCAACGTTTGAGAGAGCAATTTCAAGTTCCAGGATCAGTTCTAAAAAGATTTCAGAGTTGCTGATCTCTGTTCAAGAGCATCTCTCGAATTAGTTTGCAGGTTCTGCCCCGTGGCGAACAGCATTTTACTGTAGAAATGCGTTTTTCACGGGCATACGGTAGAGCAAACTACTCTAACATGACCGCCCGTTCCTGAGTGATACCTCAGGAGCGGGCTTTTTGCATGAGGTTCAACCACATTGAACATTCAGCAAACGTGTAGCGTTAAATCTTGTGGTCTCGCGGAACGAACAGTTCTCCAACGTTGGTCTCGACGTTAATTTCGGTTGGCGTATATCCCGCTGGGTCTCCGTCGATTTGAATGGGGATTGGCTCGTCCGATTCAATTCGGATTCGTTTTCCTCGAAGTTGAACAACATCCTTCGCACGCTCGTGCCATCGATAATAGATCAATCCCAGGTAGCGGAACATATGCAGAATGGACCCTCGCTGCATGACACGGACATCGAGTACGCCGTCGTCTGCCCGTGCATTGGAAGCAACCTTTAAGCCCAGTGCGTAAGAAGGAAGATTGGCGATGACGACCATTCGCCCAATCGTTGGAGTCGGGGAATCATCAATGAAGACACGGATTTCCGGGTAGTCGTACGTTGAGAGACATTCTGCGATCGGCTTCAAGTACGTCCAGCGGCTGATGTGTCCTTTTCGCACAGCATGTACGGAGTGAATGACAGAAGCGTCAAATCCGACACTCGCCATCACCATAAATCGCTGACTCGCCAAACGGCCGACGTCAAAGCGAACAGTTCGCCCATCTGCCACGACGCGGGCAACTACCTTCCCGTCTCGCGGCATCCCTAAGTACTTCGCACACAGGTTTTCAGTCCCGAGTGGAAGAATTGCGACTGGAATTCCGGGGTGACGATTCATCACATCTAAGAGAGTCCCGTCCCCCCCTGCTGCCACAATCCCATGTAGCGACTTCCTTCTAGTTGGGTGATTGACAGCCTCGTCGAGTTCTTCACGTTTCGAATAGAGTCTGGGACGAATCTTCAGCTTTCGAAATTCTGCGATCAACTCGCGAAGCGGCTTCGATTGCAGGCCAGCGCCCGATCGAGGATTACGCTGAATAGCCACCCAGGGAGGATCGTTTTCCAGGTTGTTTTCTCCAGTAGCGTTCATCCGTCAACTTCAATTCCAGCGACGACATCAATCCAAACCAATTGTTGTATTGACCTATCAGGCGTGCTGCAGCCAATTTGACCACGATCATTCTATGCGTCACACACAGTTTTCCAAAAAATCAGAGAAGCTCTTCCGTCGTATCGAGATAATACGCAATCACAACCGATCCTGAAACTTTCTGGGGGCAATCATCGGTGGTATGACGTTTGTCCCTGCAAAAAAAGAGGAGAATTGGTCTCACGAGATCGAGGGAGAGGCTCAGAAGAGATACTGCTTACTGAATTGGAAGGGACTTTATTTGGCGCGACTGTGGCAAATTCACCAGCAGTAATGCCGATCTGAGTGACCAGCGGATGAAAACGGTCATTCTAGTTGACTACTTTCCCCTTCGGAATTACTTCTTGTTTTTTGCAGGCAGATTCTCTTTTGTCTGCTGAATCACCGTTGGGATGTCCGTGCAGGCAACATCCAAGCCCAACCCGATCGCCAGGTAATAATCTTCCACTTTGTGACCAGGCCAGCCGTTGACCTTGTAGCCCAGTTTTTGAGCTTTTTGTACCAACTCTCGCGACGTCCCAGAAATATGACAAGCGATGTGCGTTGCTTGTAGTCGCTTTGCACGCTCGATGAAGTCCAGTGACAACGGTTTGCCGGCTATGATCGCAATCGGCCAGTCCTCATCGAGCTTGCGCATTGCCACCAACGGTCGTTCGTCGAATGACGTGAACAGGTAGTCTGAATCAGCTGGCTTGTACTTCTTAGCGAGCGCGTAAAGTTTGTCGCAATACTCAGCAATTCGAGTGTCGGGGTACAGCTTCTTATTACTGGTCTTCATCTCCAGCTCAAGATACACCCCCGGTTTGTCCTGGAAGTACTTCAGAAAATCCTCGAGCAACAAAAAATCCTGGCCCTTCTTCGTCTGCACTTTCTTCAACTCGTCCGCTAACTTTTCTTCGACTGGACCGCTGGATTTATGAGTCCGGTCCAGAGTGTCGTCATGCAACAGGACTAACACCCCATCTTTGGTCATTCGGATGTCCGTCTCGAAGCCGCGAATCCCTCGCTTGTAGCAAGCTTCGAATCCCTCCATGGTATTCTCTTCGAATTCATGTGCGCCGCCACGATGTGCAAGAATCAGTGGCGTCTGATCCGATTCTTCGGCGAAACAATTTACACACAACGCCAGCCCGGCTAATACTGGACACAGTACAACGAAACGTAACATGAGCATTCCACAATCTTAGGGATACAAAATTTATGTACAGAGCCGAACTAGCACAGCGGTCCCTTTGAAATTTAGAGCATTTTCAATGCGTGTCGTTCTCATGAAAGTCACTTTCTGACTTCATTGACTGTTCGCCACGGGGCAGAACGTAAAGACTAATATTAGAACTGATCCTGAAACCTGAAATTGCTCTGTCAAACGTTGAGGAAAGTGGTCATTTCAGCGGTTTTCGGACTTGTTCTAAATTTTCTCTAAGGTGACACTGTGTTTGCAATTGCAGTCTTGATTGCACTAGGCGTCGAATAATGCTGCGATTGGTTGTCCTTGGTCGGTGACGGGGACTGGTCGGTCGCCAGCGTACAGGTATTTGTGGTAGTCAACTCCCAGACAAGCACAGATGGTGGCGAAGAAGTCTGGTACAGAGACTGGGTTGTCGACAATCTTCTTGGAGAGATGATCTGTTTCGCCCCATGCTCCTCGATGCGAAAGTCCTCCGCCGGCGAGCACACAACTAAATGCAGATCCCTGATGACCTCGACCGCCGCCGCTATCAAACTCTGGCGGGCGTCCGAATTCGCTGGTGATCACGATCAGCGTTTTGTCGAGCAACCGCTTCTCTTCAAGGTCCGTGATTAGTGTGGAAAAGGCGGTGTCCATTTCCTGGATCAGTTTATGTTGATTGACGATCCCGCTGTTATGGACATCCCAACCAGCACCGTTGAGGAAATTCAAATTATGGCTCACTTCGATAAACCGAACACCACGTTCGATCAGTCGTCGACTCAACAGGCAGCGTTGACCAAACTCTCCCCCATAGCGATTGCGTAGGTCAGCCGGTTCTCTGTCGAGTTGAAAGACTCGACTAAATTCGGGGCCGCTTAATTTTAGGCTTTGCTCAATCGCCGCTTCATAGTCCTCGATTTGTGAGATTTTCGTTGGCTCAGAACTATTTTTCAGTGACGCCAGAAACGCTTCGCGACGACTTTGGCGTTGATCCGTAATTCCATCGGGACGCGATAATCCGGCAGGGCCACGACCAGTTTCAGTGAGGTACAGATACCCATACTTCGCCCCCAAAAATCCGGGGCCACGAGTCACATTAGGATACCCAATTAAAACATACGGCGGGGCACTGTCATTTACAGGTCCGCGTTCGTGAACGATCAACGATCCAATTGATGGATAAGTCACCGTCCCGCTGATGGCTCGGCCGGTGTGCATACGATTTGTTGCTGCAGCGTGTTCGTCAATCACATCATGATTCACGGTGCGAACTGCGGTCACGCGGTCCATGACTTTTGCCGTTTTCGACAGGTGTTCGCAAACCTGCACTCCCTTTACTGCGGTATCAATTGAGTCGTAATAGGCCCCAGCTTTTTTGGCCTTGGGATCACCTTTGGCTTTGGGGTCAAAGGTGTCGATCTGTCCCATGCCACCACCCAGCCAGATGGAGATGACATGCTCTGCTTTTCCTTTTAATAGCTGATCCGATGCAAATGCCTCTGCTGGGTTTGCAAGGCTCATCGCCCCTGCTGCTGCGATCCCGCTTCCCAAGAACTGTCGTCGTGTTGGGTAAATCATAAGTGAACCTCAGTTTTCTTTTATGTTTGATTGATTCTGAGTAGTTCTGACTCAGTCACTATTGTCCAAAAAATGCTCAGCTTGTTTTGTTATGGAATCCAAACAAATTCTCGATCATTAACCAGGCTCCAGATTGCATCTTCATAGACTTCTCGCCACTCCGTTTGGAGTCGCGGATCAACTGGCGGACCGATTTGCACACGTCGTTGCCATTCTTTTTGAATCTCGTTTGCTTCAGGAACCAGATGGTTTGACCATGTGGAGACTGGCAACGGCGAGAGTGCTTGTGGTTGTTTGACTTGATCTGCTGGCAAGATCCGATCTTCGAATCCTGTCGCGAGTGGCGGAATGAACGCTGCTTTCTCTTGTTCATTGGGAGTGCGAGACAGGAATCGCAAAAACAGCGAATCAACCAAAGCTTCGGGAGACTCCGCATCTATTGCGAGTTGTGCAAGTTCCGATTGGTTCGATGCTCGGGTCAACGACATGGTTAAAGTTCCGTTCGCAAGAATTCCCGGTTGAAGAAGATTTGCGTCGGTCTCACGTTCAGAGATCGGTTGCTGTCGAGTCCCTGTCCAGCCAAATGCTTCGAGAACATCAACAATCGGCTGCGCACGTGGCAAGGAGAGACTTGGTCGGTCTCGTTCGTTGTTCAAACCCGCAAACATCCACGCCCGACTGGGTGAGCCCAGTGTGAGACGGTGATTCATTGGTTCCGCCCCGTCATGAACAAAGGTTAACTCCCCGGTTTCCATCTGGCTGCCAGTCGCGGTGAACAATGAATCCACAACTTGCTCGGCACTCAACCTTCTCGGATCGGGAGCATTAAAGAAACGTTGCTCAGCAGCAGCTTGTTCGTTCTGTCCAATCGCTTTTCGTTGATACAGTTGCGAGGTCATGATCTGTTTGATGACGTGTCGCGTATCATAATCATGCAGGACTAACTGGTCAGCCAGCCATTTCAATAGCTCTGGATGGCTGACAGTTCTGCCTTCCCAATCGTTGACAGGTTGAACGATTCCGGCGCCCAGCAATCGATTCCAAAGATGGTTGGCGATGACTTGAGAAAAACGGTGATTTTGTGCAGTGGTGATCAACGCTGCCAACCGCTCTCGGGAGTCAGTCGGGCTCTGCACGAGCGCATCGATGTGCGGTCCATCCTCAACTCCAGTAAACGAGGCGAACGGCCATTTCGGTTGAACCTGGACGCCTGGTTTCAATGTCACCTGAATTAACGATTCGCGGCCAATGCCTTCAAAAAACGCATCGGGAACACGACTGGTTTTGGGAGGAGTCAACTGCTTGCGATTCAGCATCGCAGCCACTGAGTAGAGGTCTTCCTGTGAAGTGCTGTGATATGGGGAATCGTGACAGCGGGCACACTGCAACTCAATCCCAAGAAACGCGGAGGCCAGAATGTGCCCTTTCGCAGCCATGGGAGAATCATTTTCACCTGCCATTCCGAATCCAGCGCTTCCCCCCTCGTGTGGGCTTCCACGCATTAAAATCAATTCTGTCACCATACGATCAAGGGCTTTCCCATCTCGCAGTGACTCATACAAGAACCAGCGAAACGGTCCTGTTGAATTGAGCGATTGATTCAGCAGTGTTGGGTTTTCAGCCAGGAGGTCCATCCAAAAACTGACCCAATGGTCTGCGTATCGCTCATCACTCAATAGTTGTTCGATCAGCTGATTTCGCTTTTGTGGATTGTTGTTCGTTAAGAACTCGCGAGCTTCTTCCTCTGTTGGACCAACCCCAACGGTATCTAAATATGCGCGACGCATGAACGCTGCATCATCGATCACGGGAGCAAGTGCGACAGATTCAGAGTCAATCGGTGCGTTGGGCCAGACAGCCCCTTCTTTCACCCATGTTTCTAATATTGTGATTTCCTCGTCGTTTAATCCTGATTTGGTAGGAGGCATATCACCGGCACGGATGCGGACGATCATCTCACTTGCGTCAGGGTTCCCCGGAACAACGGCAGCCATTTCGGAGTCGCCCATCGAAAGTGCATGTTCTCTCGAATTGAGGCGTAAGCCACCCTTCTCTTTTTCTCCGTGACACCTGAAGCATTGCTCTCGTAAGATTGGCAGCACCTTGTTGTGAAAGTGCTGAGTCGTTTTCTCATCAACTTCTTTCGCTTCGGTGATTGCTTTCGCAATTTTGTTCGAAACAAACTGGTCGATCGGGTGAACGTTGGCCCCTGTGGCTGCCTGCGAATCGTGCTTGACTGACTCTTTGGCTAGCTTGTGTCTTTGTGCCCAGAATGCATCCTGAGAAGCAGCAGCCTCTCGACGTTGGTTGTCTTCAAGCGAAACCAGATTCGCTTCAAACTGACGTAGCTCCTGTTCGACCTCCGCGTCTGTCAGTTTTAATGGGGATGATGAATCGGCATTGAGAACGAATAGCGGGCCGGTGCTATTGGGTTGAAGAGCAACGCAGACTTCGCCAGATTCCGTTCGATCGCCATTGCCGCCAACAAGCAATTCCAGGACGACACGTTTTTTTCGTGGACTCTGTTGTTGGCTGGCTGGAATCTCGAATTCGACAAAAGATTCTTGTTGTGGAAATGGAAGCAGTCTTGCTCCAGGTGTTAGAGGCTCGGGGACTGGCACAATCGCTTCGAGGTTTCCACCACGGCTGCGAACTGTTTTAGTACGTGTGACGAGTTTTCCATCGATCCACAACCGGCTTAAAGAACGAGCACGTACCAACACCCGATGCTGACCAGGTGGGAGTTCGACATCGCCTGCGATTCTTAATAACAGTGGCGCCTGCCATCCTGTGCGAATTCCCCATGAGTCGTACTGCATCGGGATTCGAGAAAGCAAAAACGAATCTCCCAGCCAGCGTACTGCTTCGGGGGGCGCTGTTTCGCTTTCGTATAACCAGCGACTTCCAGAAGGCATATTTTCGCAGAGCTGATAGAGAACTCGATCTTCAGGAATTGTTCCTAGATCCGGCATTACTTCAGCTGCTAGTTGTTTCACGCGTTTTTTTCCTACGCGATTGAAGCGAGACTTCAAGACATCGTCATCGAGGATGGCTCGGTGGATTGCAACGGCATCCAGCATTCCCTGAAAACGCTCGCCAATGCGGATTTCATCATCATCGACGACTGGCGGTTCTTTCGTCGCCCCACCCATGTCCCATGTCCCGTCGGTCGATTTTCCGTTGATCCACCCCCGAATTGATTCGGGCTCGCCGAAGCGGTACGAGATCGCGATGTGATGCCAGCCTGTGGCGATCGGAAAACTAAGCTTCGACGTCCAGCGATGCCAGTGGTTGCCAGTATTCGATCGTTTCGAAGCAAACAAGAAGTTGACGTGAGCTTCTCCGCCACCTCCCATGATCCGCAACGCCCAGTTTTGATTGTCTCGGGCGAATTTTGGCGAATTTGTGCGTCCTTTGCCGATCACGTAGAGAGGTTGCCCATCCCGAATCTCAGCGGGGTTCACCCACGCTTCAAGCGTGATGGCATCGCCATTTTTGAAGTCAAATTGACTGTCAGGTCCTGGATCAGGAATTGACAGATAGCTACGGGCATCGAATTTTAGAGCTGTGTTGTCGCTTGGCTGATCTGGAAATTCGGGCGGCCGCGGACCTGCCTGGTCGCGTTGCACGTTTCCATGCAGCTTCAAAGAACCTGTTTCTTCAGTACCGAAATCCCAACGGATTGTTTCAATCGGTTCAGGGTCTGCTTGCGCGTACGATAAAACACCGACCAGCAATAGCATAGCAGCGACGGATTGAGAAAAACGCTTCATGTTGCAACGATCTCCTTGTAAGCTCGACCTTCGTTTTGATCGATGCGCTCAGGACGGCCTTTGTGAGTGTAGATTAATTTTCGATGGTTGATACCCATCAAGTGCAGGATCGTGGAGTGGATGTCGTGAACATGCAAACGGTCTTCAACAGCATGCAGTCCGAGTTCGTCAGTCGTTCCATATGCTTGCCCACCTTGCACTCCACCACCCGCCATCCACATCGTAAATCCGGTGGGGTTGTGGTCACGACCGTTCCCTTTTTCACTCATCGGGGTACGACCAAATTCACCACCCCACACAACAAGCGTCTGCTCCAGCAGTCCACGCTGCTTTAAGTCTTTCAGAAGACCAGCGACCGGTAAATCCATCCCACCGCACATTCTTGTGTGGTTCGCTTCGATGTTACTGTGAGCGTCCCATTTACTCCCAGCACCATGGTAACATTGCACGAACCGAACGCCTCGTTCAACCAGTCGACGAGCCATCAACAGGTTTCGACCGTACGACGCGGTTTTGTCGTCATCCATTCCGTACATCTTCTGTGTGTCGGCCGATTCCTTTGAAAGGTCAATGGCTTCTGGTGCATGAGACTGCATCTGAAACGCCAATTCAAAGCTGCGGATGCGCGCATCCAAATCTGTGTTCTCCTGCCGCGATTCAGCATGCCGCCGATTGAGTTGTGCGAGAAAATCAAGTTCCTGACGTTGTTGTGCATTGGCGATATGCTTTGGAGGGATCAGGTTGGAGAAAGGAGGACCTGACCTTTCCATCGTTGTTCCCTGATAAATCGCAGGCATGAAACCGGCTCCCCAGTTTCGTGAACCGTTGATCACGCGTCCTTTCCCTTCCTGCATCACCACGAAAGCTGGCAGGTTTTCATTTTCTGTCCCCAACCCATAGGTGACCCAACTTCCCAGCGAGGGCCGACCGGCAAACTGAGTACCGGTATTCATTTGGCACATGCCCCCGGAATGGTTGATACCGTTGGTCCAGCATGATCGAATGACCGCCAGTTCATCAGCCATCTTGGCGGTGTGTGGCAACCAGTCAGAAATCCATAAGCCTCCTTCGCCGTGCTGCTTCCATTTTCGTTTTGTCGGCATGATTGGAGAATCGAACTCTCCCATCGCTGTAATGACACGACCGAAACTTTCGGGAATCGGCTTGCCTGCTAACTTTTCGAGAGCAGGTTTTGGATCGAAAGTATCGAGGTGACTTGGGCCACCATCCATGAATAGGAAGATAACACTCTTCGCCTTGCCTGCATGATGTTTGAGTTTTGCTGACAGCGGCGAAGGCGCAGCAGACTCACTCGCTGTTGCCTGTTTATCTGGCAGCAGTCCCGCGAGTGCTAACGCACCAAAACCGCCACCGCTGTGTAACAGCATCTCGCGTCGTGTAAGGGCGTTTCCCTTTTTGTTTTCAGTCAACATAAATCACCTCATTGGAACATAAGATTGCATGAAGCAGTGCGATACGTGCACGCATCTCGGGTGAAGCATTCGTGTTTTCAGTCTCTGCAACGAAGGCATGTCGCCCATGCCCTGATGCATCCTGACCTAGCTTATCTTCACTTGCGAATTGAACATCAAACAGTAGTCGTGAATGATCACGGTCACTTGAAAATAACTCTTCCTCGCTCAGCGCCCCCTGGTGCAATTTGACACTTTGAACGAGTCCATCCCACAGATGGGCATTTGCTCGCCCACCAATTTGTATCGGCTGCTTTGACTGGATATTCCAGCGAGCCTTGTGGGGAACGTTGGCCACTTGCAGTTTCGCATCTGGCTTGGACAGATCTTTTAAGTAGAAAGTGATTCCCGTGTCTGACGCATCATCCAGATCAATAGAGACTGCGATGTAATACGGTTTATTCAGCTCCACTCGAAGATTGGATGGGATGACTTCGTACTCTGGTTTACTTTGCTCATCACTTTGTGAACCAACAAACTGCAGGATCAGATTTCGAGGCTTGTACGAACTCTTGGTGGACGTAACGCCCAAAGACCATCCACGCTCTGAGTTCTTATTTGTCCAAGAGTTGACGATCGTGCGCACATTGGCATTGGGATACAATGAACTCAGTAGCACTGTCGCCTCGATGGTGAAGTCGCCTTTGTTTTTAGGGTCTCGCAATTCCGGAATCGGATCAATTTTAATCGAGGTCGGTTTCGCGGGATTCAGGATGATCGCAGGGCGACCATCCGGCAGTGACTTGAATCGCTTGGGCAGTTTGATCTCTTCCGCGTTTGATGCATAGAGCTCGACGAATTTCGCAGCTTGGTCGATTTCTTCTCGACTGGCATTACGGAAGTATAGCCGGTCATAGGCTGTCTCAACGAGTGAATCAATTTCCAGTGAAGCGACATTTGTCGCCATGTTTTTTGCACGATCGTGCAACCACGGATTATTCATCATTAAGAGTGATTGCGGTGAGGTCGTTGTTCGATGCCGCTTCCCTTGGCTTTCTACTCGATCTGGGAAATCGAAGGCAGCTAACAACGGGTCGAGCGAGTTCCGTTTCACTGGCTTGTAAATCGCACGCTTCTGCTGTCCCATTTCACCACTTGCAGCGACGATGCAATCATGAATCTCTTCCCCCGACAAACGACGCGAATTCATTTTCCATAACAATTCGTTCTGAGGATCAAGAGAAGCCAAATGCTCATCCATCTTACGTGAGGTGGACTGGCGATAAGTGGCTGATGTGAGAATTAAACGATGCAGTTTTTTCAGGCTCCAACCATCTGCCATGAAACGTTGAGCAAGCCAGTCAAGCAGTTCCGGGTGTGAAGGTGGTGTTCCGAGATGACCAAAGTCGCTCGTCGTTGCGACAAGTCCCCTGCCGAAGTGCTGTTGCCAGACTCGGTTGACGATGACTCGCGAAGTGAGAGGGTTGTCTTGGCTGACAATCCACTTCGCTAAAGCGGTCCGACGTCCCGTTGATTGCAACGCCTCGGGTGGGGGAATGATTGTTGCCGGTTCTTCGCTCAGGATGACAGGGAAAGCAGGGTCGATCGGTTCTTGGTCCGTCAAGCCTGGAATGAATGTCGGCGGTGCGACTGGCCCGACATCAGTGGCAACAAACTTCAGCTTCGGAAGTGGTTCCGGCTTCAGGTGATCGAACTCTGCCAGCTTTGCCAACAATTGTTGACGTTCCGCCTCCTCAGCTTCACTCAACCATTCGGGCAATTTTTCAGGCAGGACATCAAACTGTTTCGAGGCCAATATCGCGATCTGTTTCTCATAAGGACTCAATTCATGACGGCGGCTTTTGATCATCGCCTGAATTTCTTTTGTGAACCGATGGACGCCTTCTCGTGTTGCATGAGCGAGGAGTTCCGGAGTTTCGATTTCGTGCAATCGCTTGCGGATATCTTCTGTGGCTGCTTCCCAGATACGTTGTTGTTCAAGATGTCTGGTGCGTGTTTCTACGTCTGCGATCGGTTGATTCTCTTCCGGTTTTAAAGGAGTAAAGAAAGCTCGCATGGCGTAATAGTCGCGTTGAAGCAACGGGTCAAATTTATGATCGTGGCAACGGGCACACTTCATTCCCTGAGCAAGAAACAGGTCCGCCGTTGTCTCAGTAATGTCGCTGATAATTTGCGCCCACTGACCTTCGACATCGCGCTGGTTGTGTTCGTAGATCCAGTGTCGTAAATACATTGTTGCGATGAGAGCATCTCGATTTCCGGGATCAATTTCATCTCCGGCAAGTTGCTCCATCACAAATTTGTCATAGGGTTTATCTTCATTAAAAGACCGAATGACATAGTCACGGTATCGATAGGCTTCGGGGCGACGGTGGTCTGCGTTATATCCGTCGGAGTCGGCATATCGAACCAAATCGAGCCAGAACCGAGCCTGATTCTCGCCATAAGCAGAAGTCGTCAGCAGGTTGTCGATGAGTGCCTCGTACCAATCCGATTCATTCTCGATCAGTTGACGAGTTGACTCATCGGGCGGCAAACCGGTAACTGCAAAGTGAACACGCCGCGCGAGTTTCTCTGCATTCGCTGCCTGACTGGGAGCGACACCTTCTCGAGCGAGTCGCTCAAATATGAAATGATCAATCTCATTACGACACCAGCCATTGTCATCGACTTCAGGAACCGCGGGTTGACTGATTGGCTGATAGCACCACCAGGCGCGATCTTCTTCGGTGATCTTCGGAGTCGGCTTCAGTACAAGCCCCTGGGGCCACTCAGCACCAGCTTGAATCCAACTCGCAATTCCGTCGATAACTTTCGGCTCTAACTGACCGCTCGGAGGCATCTCGTATGATTCGTAACGCAATGCCTCGATGAGCAAACTCTCGTCAGGCTTGCCAGCCACGATCGCTGACCCTGAGTCACCTCCTCGAAGCAACTCCTCGATTGTGGTCAGCCGAAGTCCACCTTCTTGTTTCGTCTCACCGTGACACTTGATGCAATGCGTGACGAGTAACGGGCGAACATGGTTCTCGAACAAGTCTCGAGTGTGTGCCGTATTCTGATTCACCTGCTGAGCCGGTTCTTGATCCTGTTCCTGAGCAACCAGCGAAAGTGGGATGAGGCTGCTCAGGCATGACGCAACGATGGCTACGCGATGAACCTTCAACAATTTCCAACTGTTGGAAAGTGTTGCATCGAGCAAGCGAAACGAGTCTGATAACAATCTTATCATTTTTTTATTTCCGGTAATCCACCAATGAAGACTGGATCAACATGGTGTGCGTCGTCGAGAGCATCTTGAATAAAGAATCCTGACACCGCTTCCCCTTCGGCGTATCCCATGTCGGAGAGATCAATCCCTACTGCCAGCCCGCGAAATTTGATCGCCTGCTGATGTGTCTTCGTTTCAAGCGAGTTCAGTTTCTCCAGAGAGTCTGTCTTTTCTTCAAAAAAATGAACGTGAAAATTTGTCAGGTAGAGTGATTCGGGAGACTCCATTGTCAGGTCATACTTCTGAATCGTGTGCGAACGGAGCCCTTCTCGAAACACGATCGGGCTGACATGAAATGCATCCCCATCAGGAGGATTCGCGAAGGTTTGCAAATCAAACAGCACCACATCCGCGCCAGGTCCATTGATGACAGGACTGTCAAACCGAATCGCCATGCCAGGAGTTTTGTCGTCACCATCCAAAACGGGTGATTCCGTTAATGGTTCACGACTCCCCGCAGGATTGATGATGCCTGTCACAAGATTGTGGTCAATCGAAATCGAGCTTCGTGGATTTGGAAATGTTTCAGGACCGCACAGAAAGGCTCCGCTTCCAGGTGCGTAAAACGAGCTGACCTGAGCAGGGATGAGTTCGTCCGCCAAAACCTCAATGATTCGACCACCTCGCTGAATGGTAACACTGACAAGGTTTTCCGCGCCTCCATCAGCAGCTACAGTCGCTTTGTACGAAACCACTCGATCTGGCAGCGAGTGGCGATAGCTGGTCGGGTCAAACGGAAGCGTATTCTTTGAGGAAGCACCAGTTGCTGCGAATCGTTTAGCTTCACCGATCGCTAATCGAGTTTCAGAAGAACGATCTTGATCAACCTTGCCGTTTTGATCGACATCATAGACATCGGCAGCCCCTTCGAGGACCTGGACATCAGTTTCAGTCGACTCCGAAACATTGACTGCAAAACGGGTCCCGCGATCCACGATGCGAGTATTCGGGGTGTCGATGCGAAACCCTTCAGCCCCTGGCGGCGCGTGAACTGAACAGCGACCGACATCAAGCGCCAGGCTCTCATCAGATGAAATGCGAAAAACCGCCGGTCCTTCCATGATGACCGAAGCCCCTGCTGGGAATTCGACTTCAATCATCCCGCTCATTAACACATATTCACGTTGCGGAGCGAGCAGAGAGCCGATGGGAGGAGCAAGTTCACCAAAGAACTTTGGGTGGGAACTACTCGCCATTCGGACTTCTGGTAGAGCTTCCTCCAAGGCAATCATTTGATGGGTGTCGTTATCGTCAAACCTTTGGGAAAGAACTGAAACGATCACCAGGCTGAGTGCAATGCATCCCAAAAGAACTGGAGCGATCTGTCGGAGGCCAAGCTTACGAGTTGACGACCGCTGTTGATCGTCGGTGACCGATTTTGAATTCAATAA
This sequence comes from Thalassoglobus polymorphus, assembly GCF_007744255.1. Taxonomy (GTDB): domain Bacteria; phylum Planctomycetota; class Planctomycetia; order Planctomycetales; family Planctomycetaceae; genus Thalassoglobus; species Thalassoglobus polymorphus. The sequence continues at coordinate 2,437,236 of NZ_CP036267.1, forward strand.
CTCCGACATCACACGCTTGGAGAAATCGCTGTCGTTTTTGGGTAACAGGGCAAGTGTTTCGTTAACAAATGCTTCTTGCGAATCGAATTTTTCCGCGGCAATCAACCCGAGAAGTCGGTGTGTCTGGAACAGATCGGCTGCTTGATGCACAAGCGATTCATCTGCGGTCAGAAGTTCTTGCAATTCTTTGAGGTCGACCTCTTCAAGTTCTCCTTCGAGGTAGTCCGTCCAGAGTTCAGCAAAACGTTCTTGAGTACTCACGAGGCACCTCCTTCGCTCGCTGTCATGCGACTCTTTACACACTGGTGAAGAAGTTGTCTGGCCTTCCAAAGTTGTTTTTTCACGGCAGGTACGGAACGACCACTGCGGGTCGCCATTTCATCCAACGAGATTTCCTCGTCATATCTCCAGGAAACAAATCGACGAAGACGCTCGTCCAAAGCCTCCAGGCAACCCTGCAAATATTCCAGACGCAGTTTCCATGCTTCAGATGAACTGTCGCTTCGTCGAGCAAGTTCTCGTTGTAGTAAATCAGGCCCGTATCGCGTGTGGTAATCAGCAATTCGCCGAAGTCGAGTCGTTTCTGTTCGTAATTGAAACTTTGCGATGGTAAACAGCCAAGCTTCGAAGTTTGTGCCTAATTCGAATTCATGAAATCGCGTAAATGCCGCGACAAAGCTACGTTGCGCAATATCGTCGACATCCACTCCCGGTGGGGTATGGACTGCCAGCCAGGTCCGTAACGACCGCTCATGCCGGCGCACAATCACAGCGAACGCCGCAGTATCGCCGCGAGAAACTCGCTCTAACGCTGCGTCGACTTGTGCATCATCGGGTATTCGATTTGAAGCCATATATCTTATCATGGCAGAAGTCAGCGATAAGTTACCCCCAATATCAAATGAATTTAATCAGAATTCGGTTTATGTGTTGCCAGAGATGGTTTAGAACCAGTCCGAAAACCTCTGGAACAGCCGCTTTTCTTTACATTTGAGAGAGCAATTTTGACTTTCAGGATCAGTTCTACAGCATCTATCCAATAGGTTTGCAGGATCTGCCTCGTGGCGAACAGCATTTTAACTAGAGAAATGCGTTCTTCACGGGCACACGGTAAAGCAAACTGCTCTTGTTAGCATTTTCACTGGGGAGAAGATCGTTTTTTGAGGGCTGGGGTGATTGTTGGGGAGGCTCACCCCCGCAGAATTCTAATGCAGCGTGCCACTTCCGTGACAGGTGAGGTTCCGCCTTCGGCTCTAACAATCCCTGCATTCCATCAGCACACAGCTGAAATACTGACCAAACCCGAACGAACTCCCATAAGAATGACTCAAACTATTGGGGGCATATCACCTCGACCAGCCTTCAGCCAGTGCCCGCCTCTGGGAATTGAACTTTTAACTGAAAGAAGTGAGAATGCTTACGGAACCGTTTTCGGTTTCATGCCACCTGTAGTCCCTTGGTTTTCTATGCGCACTCCAACAATTGAACAAGTGGCGGAGTACGAGTTCTTGAATAGCGCAGCACGCGCATTGATTGGTGTAAAGAGACCATGTATCCCGCATTCAAAAAAAGAACACGGCTTGCTAACACGCAGGTCGGTTTCCGCCGATCATTCCCACGTGATTTACTGCACAGAATAACGACACTGGCATTTTTGCTTGCCACTACAATTCTTCCACAACTTATTTTTCCGCCAACACTTCGAGCCGTTCAACCCCAGCGCCCAAACATTGTTTTGATCCTGACGGATGATCAGGGGTGGGGGGATTTGAGTCTGAATGGGAATACGAATCTTCAGACTCCGAATATTGATTCTCTCGCTCGGGATGGGGCGCAGTTTGATCGATTCTTCGTTTGTCCAGTTTGTTCGCCGACCCGGGCTGAGTTGCTCACCGGTCGCTATCACCCGCGATGTGGCGTTTACAGCACCTCAGCCGGTGGAGAGAGGATCAACCTGGATGAGATGACGATCGGCCAAACGTATCAAGCTGCCGGATACAAAACGGCAGCATACGGGAAATGGCACAACGGGATGCAGGCTCCCTATCATCCCAACAGTCGCGGGTTTGATGATTACTACGGGTTTTGCTCGGGGCACTGGGGGCAATACTTCGACTGGATGATGGAACACAACGGCGAACTGGTGCAGGGAAATGGATTTTGCATCGACGATTTTACAAACCACGCGATGCGGTTCATGGAAGAACATCAGAAAGAACCGTTCTTTGTTTACCTCCCTTACAACACTCCTCATTCTCCAATGCAAGTTCCCGGGGAATACTGGAATCGATTCAAAGAGAAAGAGCTTCTGTTGCGCGATGTTGACCCTGATAAAGAAAATCTTGGACACACACGGGCGGCGCTGGCGATGTGCGAAAATATCGATTGGAACGTTGGACGCATCTTGGAAAAGCTTGAATCTCTGGAACTCGCCGAGAATACGATTGTTGTCTACTTCTGCGATAACGGCCCGAATGGACGCCGCTGGAATGGAGAAATGAAAGGACGAAAAGGGTCGACTGACGAAGGAGGAGTCCGTTCTCCGTTGCTGATCCGCTGGCCGAATCACATCCCCGCCGGAAAAACAGTGACGGAAATCTCCGGGGTGATTGACTTGCTACCAACCCTTGCAGAGCTCTCAGAGATTCCAGTCGCCAGCCAGAAACCGCTCGATGGGATGAGCCTGAAAATACCACTCACTCAAGAGAATTATGCTTGGCCGGACCGGACGATTTTTTCGCAATGGCGCGGACGCGTCTCAGCGAGAACTCAGCAGTACCGACTCGATCATCAAGGCAAACTCTACGATATGCTCAATGATCCCAGCCAATCGCGAGACGTCTCAAGTGAACATCCTGAACAGGCCAGAGTGCTGCGCGAGGCTGTTTCGCGATGGAAGTCAGAAGTTTTAGCTGGCTACGACGATGACAAGCGACCATTCGTCATTGGGCACGCCGATAGCTCAAACACACAACTGCCAGCTCGCGATGGTGTTCCACATGGAAACATCAAACGGTCCAACAAGTATCCAAACGCATCTTATTTTACGAACTGGACCAGTCTGGACGACAAGATCACCTGGGAGGTGGAGCTCCCTGAAGACGGGACCTTTGATGTCGAACTCTATTATACTTGCAAGAAGGACGATATCGGCTGCACGATTCAACTCAGTGATGGTCATGCCCAACTTGAAACAATGATTCAAGATCCGCACGATCCGCCCATCGTCGGAGCTGATGAGGATCGTGTTCGGCGCGCTGAATCTTACGTGAAACAGTTTCAGCCGCACAACATGGGGCAAATCAAAATGAAGAAGGGCCGCAAGACTCTTTCGCTAAGAGCGACAAAAATTCCTGGTGATCAGGCCATCGAGTTTCGCTTGCTGATGCTCAAGCGGAGAAATTCGAACTGATTGGAGAAGCTGAATTTGCTCTCTGAAACAGCAAGGAAATCGAATGTTCCACAAGTTTCTCGCTGGAAATTATGGAGACTCCGAATCACGCACTCGTTTCCAGACAAAGACCGAAACTGGGGCTGTGTCAGCGAGGAGCATCCCATGAACCTCGAAAAATTTATCGCCATCTACGCGGTAAATGTACGACTTTTCGCGAGAATCCATTGCCCCCAGATTTTTCCCTGCCACAATTTTGCTGTCAAAAAAACGTGAAAATACGGACTGACCCAGATGTTTCAGTGTCGTAGCGAGACGTCTTTTCCTGGAGAAGTTTTCCAGAACTGTCAAAGACGCGCACCCGGGTTCTGTGCTGGTTGTGTTCTTTGACGACCCGAAACTTGCCCGCTTCAGTTTTAATTGACCGCTCCCAGACTCCTTCGATTTCTTGATCTGCTTGCGGTGTTGGACCTCCTTCATGGACGGGCGGCTTGGGAGCAGGCTCGTCTTGCGCGATCGAAGCCACTGGAAATACCAACGTGATCAAAAGCACCAAGCAGGCCGGGGCGAGTTGGGTCATCGAAGTTCACTTTCAATTCATGCAAACAAAACGAATAGAGAACTCTGTTAATCTGTTAAATTGTGAGCAAATGAAGAAACTGTTCTCTCAGAAATCATGTTTGCTCTCGCGTGTTAGAGGGCGAACATGATTTTCTAAAAGTTCATGCTAGAGCAGTTTTCTCTACCGTGTGCCCGCGAAGAACGCGTTTCTCTAGAACTGATCCTGAAACTTGAAATAGCTCTCTCAGTCATTGAGAAAAGCAGCGATTCCAGAGGTTTTTGGACTGGTTCTAATAAAAATGCTGTTCGCCACGAGGCAGATTCTGCAAACCAATTCGAAAGGTGCTTTAGACCAAATTCACGATTGGCCTGCAGTCATATCGCTGCATCCTGGATGGTCGTTGACTTCCCCCCGGGGTAACTCACCACCAAGGGCTAATCGACACTGAAAACCAGTTTAAAAGGTGTTCTACGTTAACGCTGCTTGTTCTTCGTGCCATTCATGAATCGATCGGACTTGTGGAGTTGGGTGATCGAATAAGTATTCGATTGCCTTCACCATCGCTTCGCAGCCGGGAAGCGTTGTTGCACAAGGAACTCCGTAGGAAACAGCAGCTGCACGAATTCGTCCTTCCTCCGTACGACTTCCCTTCCCGCTTGGAGTGTTGAAGATGAATTGCACATCGCCATTCACCATCATGTCGAGCAGGTTGGGGCGTCCTTCCTGAACCTTCTTGACTGTTTCGACTTTGATTCCGGCAGCGTTGAAAACTTGTGCTGTTCCAGCGGTGGAGATAATACGAAATCCAAGTTTTTCTAACCGCCGAACCGGTTCGATCATCGCCTCTTTATGTCCGCCAGACATACTGATGAAGACGGTTCCCTCACGAGGAAGCTCGACTCCGGCTGCCTGTTGGCTTTTCGCAAAGGCGGCTGGGAATGTGTTGTCGATTCCCATGACTTCGCCTGTCGACCGCATCTCTGGTCCGAGAATAATGTCGACTCCGGGGAATCGAGAAAACGGGAACACACTTTCCTTGACCGAAGTATGCTTTGGCCAGACTTCAGTCGTGATCCCCTGCTCTTTCAGAGAGACGCCTGCCATGACCTTGGCTGCCATTTTCGCCAGAGAAAGCCCTGTTGCTTTCGAGACAAATGGTGATGTTCGCGATGCTCGCGGGTTCACTTCGAGAATGTAAACTTCGTAGTCCGATCCGGAATCAGACTTCTTGACCGCGAACTGAATATTCATCAGTCCACGCACTTGCAGCTCTTCTGCGAGTGCGTAAGTGGATTGTTTAATTTCGTCAATCACACTTTGCGGAAGCGAGTATGGAGGGAGTGCACAGGCTGAGTCCCCGCTGTGGACGCCAGCTTCTTCGATGTGCTCCATGACACCTCCGACAAGAGTTGTCTCCCCATCGGAAATGGCATCGACGTCGACCTCAATTGCATCTTGCAGGAATTTGTCGATCAGGACTGGATGGTCAGGACTGGCGTCAACAGCTTCCGTCATGTAACGGACGAGTTCGTTTTCTTCATAGCAAATCTCCATGGCTCGTCCACCAAGTACGTAGCTGGGACGAACGAGGACCGGGAAGCCAATTCGATTTGCGACTGCACGTGCACCTTCGACATCTGTGGCGAGGCCATTCGGCGGTTGGCGAATTTTCAATTTATTGAGGATCGCCTGGAACCGTTCACGGTCTTCGGCAGCGTCGATCATATCCGGGCTCGTTCCGATAATCGGCACACCAGCAGCTTCCAAACCTCGTGCGAGGTTGAGTGGTGTTTGTCCGCCGAACTGGACGATGACGCCGTCGGGTTGCAGGCGGTCACAAACATTCAGCACATCTTCCGTTGTTAACGGCTCAAAGAAGAGCAAGTCAGATGTGTCGTAGTCGGTCGAAACCGTTTCCGGATTCGAGTTGATCATCACACTTTCAATGCCCAGATCGGCCATTGCAAAGGCTGCGTGACAGCAGCAATAGTCAAACTCAATCCCCTGCCCGATTCGATTTGGTCCTCCGCCGAGGATGATAATGCGTTTCTTTTCGCTGTTCGGTCCTGGGGCTTCGTCTTCAGTTTCATAAGTGCTGTAGTAGTAAGGTGTGTGCGCTTCAAATTCAGCTGCACAGGTGTCGACCTGCTTGAATGTTGCAGTGATGCCTTGCTCTTTGCGGTGCAGGCGGACATCTATTTCAGAAGTTTGCCACCAGTCAGCAAGTTGGCGATCAGAGAATCCGAGCTGTTTGGCTTTCCGCATCAGGTCTTCGGAGACTTCACTGAGCGAGTTGACTTCGCGAATTTTTTCTTCGAAGTCTACGATCCCTTTCAGTTGGCTCAGGAACCAGGGGTCGATGGCTGTCAGTTGGAAAATTTCATCGATTGAGAAACCGGCTTTCATTGCATAGCGGAGGTAGAAAACCCGCTCCGCGTTCGGGGTCGCAAGCATGCTGCGAATCTCTTCGACAGGAGGCTGCTTCTCAGTACCCCAAAGATCTTTCTTTCCACCTCCGAAGCCGAAATGCCCAATTTCCAGACCACGTAGCGCTTTTTGGAACGACTCTTTAAAAGTCCTGCCAATCGCCATTGTTTCGCCGACGGACTTCATTTGGATGGTGAGCGTCGATTCTGCGTCTGGGAACTTTTCGAATGTCCAGCGAGGAAATTTGGTGACTACATAATCAATTGTCGGCTCAAAGCAGGCCATCGTTTCACGAGTGATATCGTTAGGGATTTCGTCGAGACGATAACCAACTGCGAGCTTGGCGGCGATTTTTGCAATCGGGAAACCTGTCGCTTTGGAAGCCAATGCACTTGAGCGACTGACGCGCGGGTTCATTTCGATCACACACATCCGACCATTTTTCGGATTGACCGAGAATTGCACATTCGAGCCACCCGTTTCGACACCAATCTCACGCATACAGGCCAAGGTGGCATCCCGCATCCGTTGGTATTCTTTATCGGTGAGAGTTTGTGAAGGTGCGACGGTGATGGAGTCACCCGTGTGAACTCCCATTGGGTCGAAGTTTTCGATGGCGCAAATGATGACGCAATTGTCAGCGTGATCACGCATCACTTCCATCTCGTACTCTTTCCAACCCAACACCGATTCCTCGAGGAGAACTTCGGTTGTTGGAGAGAGTTTCAATCCGTTACGTACTTTCTCTGCAAATTCTTCTTTGTTGTACGCAATTCCACCACCACTACCACCCAAGGTGTAACTTGGACGAATGATGATTGGCAAACCAATCTCTTTCAGAGCAGCCTGGGCTTCGTCCATGTTGTGGACGACAAACGACGATGGAACGTCCAAGCCGATTTTGACCATTGCTTCTTTAAAGGACTCACGACCTTCTGCCTTAGCAATGACATCAGCTCGGGCTCCGATCATTTCGACACCAAGCTGGTCGAGGATGCCACGACGATGCAGGTCCATCGCTGTATTCAATCCTGTTTGACCACCGAGTGTGGGCAATAGAGCGTCAGGGCGTTCCTTCTCGAGGATTTTCGCCACATACTGCCAGGTGATTGGCTCAATGTATGTCCGATCCGCAGTTTCGGGATCAGTCATAATGGTTGCAGGATTGGAATTCACCAGGATCACTTCGTAGCCCTCGTCGCGGAGGGCTTTGCAAGCTTGCGTTCCTGAATAGTCGAACTCGCAGGCTTGGCCGATCACAATCGGTCCTGATCCAATAATCAAAATCTTCTTGATATCGTCACGGCGTGGCACGTTATGTCACTTCCAGCTGAGGGCATCCCAAAAGTTCCGGGACGAGGAACGCGCATCGACATCATTTCCCGAATGGGCAAAATTTCTAAAAAGATGATCCCCAATTCACGAGAAATGTGCACAGTCGTACAGCTTTTGTCTCGAACCGTCTCTCAAAAACCATATTTGCGCAAATTTCTAAAAAGCTAACAAGCTGACAGCGTGATTCAAGCGTGCAGCGATTCTGCTTATGAGAATTCACTCAATTGGAAAATTGAGAATCGGACTGAACAGAGATTTCTAATATAAAATCAGAGAGAATCGGCAGACGTAATTGTTCTCACTGATTTGAGAATGATTGAGAGAAAGAATTTTATTGTCGTCAAAGCAGGCAATTGAGAGGGAGCTCAGCAGGCACTTGGAGTGCCTGCTGAGCATAATTCATCAACTCCGGACAGGAGATGATTGGGTGAGGCTGGATTGCCGAGTTGGATTTGTAATGAAATGTGTCGTTGGGTGGACTTGGAGAGGTCCGGCTCATCGATGTACTGTTTGTTGTTCGTGACTGGCTTTCATGTCGCAAATCACGAGTACGTATTCCGGGGGGCGGTTAGAGCCAGCCGAGCATTGAACTGGCAATAACAATGCTTCCGAGAGCAAGGCAGTAGAAGCCGAACATCGCTAGTTTTCCGGCTGCGACCAGTTTAAGGAGTAGTTTCAACGCAGCGACTCCGACAATGAACGCAAAGAAGGTCCCGATGGCGATCGTTGTCAGTGGTGTTCCTGCAGAGCCCTCTTCGAGCAGGTCTTTGAGAGTCAAAATCGTAGCCCCCAGAAGGGCTGGAACCGCGATGTAAAAGCTAAAGCTCGCAGCTGCTTCTCGTTTGACTCCCATTAAAAGTGCACCCACGATTGTACTGCCGGAACGAGAAATTCCAGGCATGGGAGCGATTGCCTGGAAGAGGCCGATCACGAATGCGTCTCGATAACGGATCTCAGAAAGTTGCCTCTCACCCACATCGATCCGGGGAGTCACAAAGAGAAGCATCGAAGTGATCAATAAGCCGAAGCCGGCGTAGATTGCATGAGAAGAGGCTGCTTCAAATTTTGACTTCAGGAGTAAACCTGTGACGACCACTGGCAGAGTAGCGATCACGATTGATGTCATTAATTTGAAATTGGAGAGAACCGGAAGCAGGTCCTTGCGAAAAACAACCAGGATGGACAAGAGCGTTCCGAAATGCAGAGTAATGTTCAGCTCAAGGTTCTCTAAGTCTCCACCGAGAAGAGATTCGAGAATGACCAGATGGCCCGAGGAACTGATTGGCAGAAACTCAGCAATTCCTTGTACGATTCCCAGGATGATCACTTCCCAAGTTTGCATGATCTGTGAATCCGGTTCGGTCTTACTGAGTAGTGTTACAGGCTGAAAAGCAACCAGGCTTGTTCGAAGCTGGTTGGCAACAGAATATCAAATAATCCATGAGCGACGAGGCGCCCAGAGGCAATTTGACAGTTCTTTCGGGCAGATTGCTCTGCTGTGTGCCCGTGAAGAACGCATTTCACTAACAAAAATGCTGTTCGCCACGAGGCAGAACCTGCAAACCAATTCGAAAGATGCTCTGAAAGCAGTCTCAAAACCTATGGAATCACAACTTCTCTCCATATCCGAGAGAGCAAAGTCAGGTTTCTGGATCAGGTTCTTCTGCGACTTGCGAACAGCCACGACTCGCCACGACTCGCTCATTTTCAGAGTTTTGGTTATTACGAAGCCTTGCGAAGATCGCTTGCGTCTTTTTCGATTAAACCATGGCGGCGCAATTTCTTGTAAAGTCCGACTCTGCTGATTCCCAGAGATTTCGCGGTTTGTGTTCGGTTATTTCCGTTCACTTGCAAAGCTTGTATGAGCAATTCCCGTTCGTTTTTTGCGACCTGGGTCGCGAGAGACTTTTTCTCGTCCAAATCTGTAAAAGGCTCCATGTTGCTGAACTGAAACTGAGTAATTTTTGATGAGAGATCTTTGGCTTGGAGGCGACCCTCTTCAGCAAACAAGACTGCCCGTCGGACATGGTTTTTCAACTCACGAATATTTCCCGGCCATTTGTAGCGGCAGACGGCATCGAAGAAGTCTCGCTCGACAAGATTGATTTCAATGTCATGCTCCTGACAGCATTCTGAGACAAACTGCATCGCGAGCGGGACAATGTCGACCACACGGTCACGCAGCGGGAATAATCTGAACTCCAGCACACTGAGACGATAGTAGAGATCCGATCGGAAACCGGAGGATTCGGTCAGGTCTTCCAGGTTGATGTTCGAAGCGGTAATGAGTCTGGCTTCGGAGATCATTTGCTCTGTTGAGCCGACCATCTCATATTCACCGGTCTCAATGACTTTGAGAAGCTTCGCCTGTTGCTTCACGTCGAGGACGTCAATTTCGTCCAGCAGTAACGTTCCCTTGCCCGCTGCCTGAAATCGGCCAATTTTATTTCTATCCGCACCGGTGAACGATCCTTTAACGTGACCGAAGAGTTCACTTTCAATGAGATCTCCGGGGAGAGCTCCACATGCGAGGTGTTGAAATGGTTGCTCACGTCGTGTTGAGCGTTCATGGATGATCCGGGCCAGAGTTGTTTTTCCTGTCCCCGTCTCGCCGATGATCAGAATCGTGACATTGCGGTGAGCGATCCGTTTCAGGTCTTGTAGTACTTCATAGAATGATGGCTCACGAGTTTTGAGCGCAGTCTCTCCGCCTTCGAGCGTGTGCAGCTTAGGAATCGACTGAACCTTCTGGCTATTGAGAAGTTCTCGCAAGGAGTTCTCGTCAGCAATTCCGTTCAGGTACCTCCCACAGGGGTTTAGTCTTCGATCATTTGTATACTCAAGATGGCAAGCCGAAATTAAAAAGAGTTCAGAGGCACAGCCGACTGGAAACGCCGTGCTTCCGACGGTGATCACATTAAGTTTAGGGACAGCTCGATTCGCGATTGCTTTGATGAGAGCAACAGTTTCTGAGTCGACTTCATTCGCCCTGACGTCAATGAAAATTGTGCCCACACCACCCGATTGAAGAGCAACGAGAGCCTCTTCAGCATGATCGAAAAACTTTAAAGAGATGTCGGTCTCACAAACCTCCTTTTGTAAGTCGTTGTAGAGTTGGCAATCTTTGGTAAATGCAATTCCGCTTCGCATCGAATGACTCCGCAAGTGTGACATCAACTATCCTTCATAGCCCGAATTGAATGGCGGATGGCAATCTCGAACTCGGCAGACGGTTCGGAATTGACCGAAAATCTAGTTGCCACTCAAAGTGTGGTGCTCAATTGAAGATTCGACATGATCGATGAAGGGTGTTGAGCATCGTTGACGTGTTTACACTCAGAAGTGAATTGTTGTTGCCCACTGTCCGCACAATGTAACCACCCGTTTACGGACGGGGTGATGGCTGTTCTGTCTAGTGTTTTTATGCGGTTTCAACGACTGGTAGCGGTCGGGTGGGTAATGCGGCGCAAATGCCAAATAATGGGTGGGAAATCCAAGGAATGCCTCATGTTCAGCACGATGAGGTGAGGTGGGGAGGTTTGAGTCTTTATGACTTTGAGAAAGGTTTGCTGCCGATTTCAGGATGCTGACTCAAAAGCTCTCGAGCTGAGCAAACTTGATTTCGACCAGAATTTTTTGCCTGATACAGTGCGACATCAGAGAGCTGAATCAACTCCGAAGGTTGTAGTTCGACTCCACGAAAAGCTGCGACGCCGAAGGATGCTGTGACTGAGAGACTGGTCCTTGCGGTTTGAATCTTTTGATCTGCGATGGCCTCACGGATTTGGTTAGCAATACGTACGGCTCCCTGTTCACCGATGTTCGGCAAAATCAGCGCGAACTCTTCCCCACCGTACCTTGCAGCGATGGCATGATCGGTCACTCGAAGCTCATTGGTGGTTTGTGCCAGGATGTTTGCGACTTGCTGTAGGACAACATCGCCGGTTGGGTGCCCGAACTGATCGTTGACGGCCTTAAAGTGGTCAATGTCAACCAGGACCAGGCTGAGCGGTTCGTTCGCATGATTTGCGTGCTGCATGAGACGGTCGAGTTCAAGGTCGAAGGTCCGTCGATTGGCGAGGTGAGTCAGGGGGTCTCGCCGCGCCTGGTCCATGATTTCGGTACGTGTGAGTTCTTTGTTCAGAGTTTGAATCAAGAACGTCGATGCCCATTCGATCAGTCGGGCATCTTCATCTGAAGGCATGGTCGAGTCAGAGTGCGTCAGGAACAGAAGACCGATCGATTCCTGCTCGTGGCGAACAGGGATCAGTAACCCGCATCGGAATGGGATTTCTTTATCGCATTCCAGGATCGATTCCGGAGTGATGATTAAAGGTTGGTCAAAGGCAGGGTCAGTCGATTGAAGATATTTTTGTTCGGATTCATTCCAAGATTCTTGAGACGTTTGACCCTGTAGAATTCCGCCGCTTGCGAAATGGGAGAGTTCCTCGACCTTCAACGAATCTGTTTCACTCAAGTACAGGCTCGCGAATTCGTAGCCGGATAAACAAGCGAGCTTATTCAAAAACCCTTCCATCATTTCTGTTGGTGATTGAAATTCGACATCGAGTAGAGACCGAATTTCAAGCATCTCGCGGGCGATGAGATCTTCCAGGTTTTCATCGAGAGAGGCATCCGCAGTGGTGAGAGTGCGTGATGTGTTCTTGACGAAGCCGGTGAGTTCCGACAAGCGTTCAAGGTCAATACGTTCAGTTGCGAAACAGGGCAACTGAGAAACAATCAGAATCAGTCTCTCTGGCGAATCGTGGGCGCAGCGGAAGAGATGGAGTTTTTCAATATGTTCTGGAAGTTCCTGAAACCGATTTTGTTGCGAGCTTCTCTCAATGCAGAAATAGTTTAAATGTTCAGGGAAACAGGCGACAACATCCGGCGACTGTTGCGAATGGTCAGTTGCTTCAAGAGTGTCGCCGTTTAAGACCAGCCAAGCCAAACAGGCTTCTGGGTTCTCGCACGAACTCTTCCAGAGGTTCAGGAAATGAATCTCTGATCTGTGTTGGAGTTGAGCCAGCTTCAGCCAGTCCACTTCGAACTCAAACTTCTCGCACTTTTTTCTCGACTTCTTCGACGTCTGCTGAACTTCAGCCAATTCCTTGAGAAGTTGATTGGACTGGTCTTGCAGGTAGCGAAATCTTGACCACAAGAGAAGCCCTGAGACGAAACTTCCTGCAACCATCAGCCCGATCAGATTGAGCGCATCTGTCTGTAATGTCACCACCGCGTCAGTCCTGTTTGCGATTGAGTATGAACTTGCGTTGCTTGCCCACGTCAATTTCTTTTCGCTCTTCGGCAAATCGACGAAACAGATTCGTTTTTTCCTTCTCCGTGGAGCATGCCGTTCTTTGCTGAATTGCTCATCTCCACGAGACAGAACATGAAGCTCTGTTTCACAATTCTCGAGAAGTCAAATTAAGAAATCGAACTCACACGATGCTAGAGAGTCCGTAGGACGAAATGCGAGGTGATAATGCTGAAACTCTCTTTTTTTCATGTTGCACGCGGACAACAGACCGAGAAGATTGTTACAATCGTCTCACATCAATAGCGAACAATTTGGGTGAGTCAGTCAAGATGACGGAACAACAGTCGCAAAACACTTTTCCAACTGTTTTAGTGAGTACAATTCTGCTCTCCGTCGGAATTGCAGTTCTCGAGACACTAATCCATCGGTGGGGAACATTCGGCGAGGTTGGGATCTCCTTCGGGTTGCTCTACGTTGCTGTTCTTGTCTTGGCATTCTCTTCTCCCCAGAAACGCATCATCCTCGTGGTGGCAGCCATTGTCACCCTGCTCTGTCTGTTTGGATATGCCATTCGACCTCACGACTGGGGAACAAAAGAGCTCGGTCAGATTGCGAATACCGTACTGACAATTTTCGTGATTTGGACAACTGCGATACTTGGTTACCAGAGAAAGGTTTGTGAAGAACAATTGCGGGCAGCAAATGTCAAACTTGATCATCGTATTCAAGAACGGACCAATGAGCTGCAGGTTGCATTTGACGATTTGCAGCGTGAAGTCGAATGCCGCGAAAAAACTCAGGCAGCTTTTGAAAACGAAAAGATGCTTGTTGATGAATTGATGTCTGTCATCCCGGATAACATTTACTTCAAGGATGATAAAGGTCTCTACATACGCATCAATCAGGCAAAAGCATCTCGTTCCGGGCTCAGTTCTCCCGACGAAGCGATTGGGAAATCGGACTTCGACTACTTCCCCAGAGAACACGCTTTGAAGGCTCAAGAAGCTGAGAAGAAGATCCTTGAGTCTGGAAATGGTCTCATTGATGTCGAAGAACGATTGGTTTGGCCTGACGGGAGGGTGACGTGGGTTTCGGCAACGAAGATGCCACTACGAAAACCTGACGGAACAATCATTGGGACGATGGGGATTTCTCGTGACATCACACATCATCACGAGATTGCCACTCAACTGGAACACGAGCGAGATCGATTGAGAACTCTGATCGATCACCTGCCCGACTTTGTCTTCATTAAAGATAAAGAAGGGAACTTCGTGACTGTCAACCGGGCGTTGACCAGTATGTACGGAAAAAAGAGCGAGCAGGAACTCGTTGGAAAAAATGACTTTGAGTTTTCGCCACGTGAACTTGCTCAAGCGTATCGTGATGACGATTTGCAAGTAATGAAAACTCGCAAGCCATTGATCAATCGCGAAGAAGAAAACCTACTGGCAGATGGGTCGCGAAGATGGTTGCTGACGACCAAAGTCGCATTGACGAATCATCGAAACGAAGTCGTCGGACTTGTCGGAATTGCTCGGGACATCACAAAGCGGAAGAAAGCTGAGCAAGAATTGCAGTCTGCCAAAGAGGCTGCGGAAGTGGCGAACCGTGCGAAGAGTGAATTCCTGGCAAATATGAGTCATGAAATTCGTACGCCAATGAATGCCATCATTGGAATGTCAGAATTAGTCCTGGACACCGAGCTGACTGCTCAACAACGTGATTACCTGGAAACCGTACTCAACTCAGCCGAATCTTTGCTTGGGATTATTAACGATATTCTCGATTTCTCGAAGATTGAGTCAGGACGATTTGAATTGGAATCGTATCCGATCGACTTGCGCGAATGGCTGGGGGATTCTGTGAAACCGTTGGCTTTACGTGCTCATTCAAAACAGCTCGAACTCGCCTATCACATCTCTCCTGAAGTCCCTCCATACGTCCGTGGCGATGCCCTGCGGTTGCGGCAGGTGATCGTCAACTTACTTGGGAATGCCATTAAGTTTACTCACAAGGGCGAAGTCATTCTGGACGTTTCAGTTGAAGAGGATTCCGAAAACCAGATTCGTCTTCACTTTCGAGTTTCAGACACTGGAGTCGGGATGACGCCAGAAACGCAAGCCCGTGTTTTCAATGCTTTTGAACAAGCCGATATGTCGACGACGAGAGAGTTTGGAGGAACTGGTTTAGGGCTGACCATTTCTTCTCGGCTGGTGAACTTAATGGGCGGGAAAATTTGGATCGAAAGCAAACTCGGAAAAGGTTCAACATTTCACTTTTCTGCACTCTTTGAGCATGCGACAAGAGATGAAGTTCCAAAGTCCCTACGCGAATCGGCCTCGCTGGAAGGGCTTCATGTCTTGATTGTGGACGACAATAAAACCAATCGTCAGATCTTGAATGAAATGTGTACGAACTGGCGCATGGACCCCGTTGCGGTTGAAAACGTTTCGCTGGCGGTACAGCAGTTGAAGGAAGCGTTCAACAACGGAACTCCGTTTGATTTGGTGATTACCGATGCGAGTATGCCCGATGTTGATGGATTCACGTTGGCGGAAAAGATTAAAGACGACGAACATCTCGGCAGTACGATTGTCATGATGCTGACCTCGCTCGACCGAGCTGAGGATATCCGGCGGTGTGAAGAGTTGTCGATCAAATCATACTTAACGAAGCCGATTAAGCAGTCGGATCTGTTTGATGCCATCATGGCAGCCGTCGATATCGACGTCTCCTCAATCGTCGATTCGGATGCAAGTACGGAGGAGGCGATTCCGAGAACTCGGCCTCTGAAAATTCTCCTCGCTGAAGACAGTCTGGCAAATCAGAAGCTCGCAGTCGGACTCCTTTCAAAATGGAACCATTCCGTTACGGTTGCAAACAATGGTCGTGAAGCTGTTGATGCGATTCAAAGTGACACGTTTGACATCGTTCTGATGGACGTTCAGATGCCAGAACTGGACGGACTCGGAGCAACAAAAGAGATTCGGGCGCTTCAAGCAGAAAATAGATTGCCGAAGTTCCCAATTGTTGCGATGACCGCTCATGCCATGAAGGGAGACCGTGAGCGTTGCATCGAATCGGGGATGGACGAGTACGTCTCGAAGCCAGTTCGTCCTTTGGAACTCGCGACAGTGATTGCAAAATTCTTCAATCGTCTCCCGGTGGATGAGGCATCCACTTCTGAAAAACCTGCATCTTCGCCAGCCAATAACTCCGAGGAGCAAAACGTTTTGGACTGGGATGTCCTGCTTAAGAATACGTATCAGGACGAAGAACTGGCCTTCGATGTCGCAGATGCTTTTCTAATTGAGTCCCCGGGTATTTTTCAGAAACTGGAGACTGCGATTACAGAAAAAGATCAATCAATTGCGAACCGATACGCACATACTCTGAAAGGAAGCTTGAGAACCCTTGGAGCTCCAAGTAGTGAACTGGCGGCACAACTTGAATCGCTCACCCATGAAGAAAAATGGGATGAGTCCGAGGCGATCTATCAGGAGTTTGCGCAGATCTTTCCAAGGGTCGTTGAGGAAGTGAAACGCCATCTCCAGCAGAAGAAGTAACGGAACACGGAGCACTCTTTGTGGTCAATTTTGCTTGTGTTCAACAATGCAACAACACACATCGAGGCAAAGGTACGATCTGAAGAGTGTTGGAATTCAACCTTACTGACTCAGGATTTCCTCGGCTGTTCTGCGAATCGATGAGAACAACTGGTCTAAATCCTCTTCATTCGTAAGTGGATTCATGACCGTTGTCCGCAAAGTTCCGATTCCATCCAGGTTTGTCTGGACAAGATAGAACTCGCCGGACTCCATTAAGGTTCGGCGAATCTGGCGATTCAATTCGCAAATCGCTTTGGAGTCGAGTCCGTATTTTTCATCCGGGAGATATCGGAAGACCTGAATGTTGCATTCTGGTTCGTGCAGTGGTTCAAAATCCTTTTCAGCACGCAGTTTCTGATAGAGCAGCTGAGTCGTTGCAAATGTTACGTCGATCAAGTCTTCAAAGATTTGTTGCCCCAGCATGGACCAAACTCCCCAAAGCCCATAGGTCGCTGCCCGTTTTGTGCATTCAATCGTCATCATTCCGCCATCGACGTCTGCCATGCCGGGGGCAGAAGGATCGAACAAGTACGGGGCATCTTGTTGAAATGTTTCGAAGCGGTGTTGCTTGTCCCGGTAGAACACGAACGCACAGAGAGCGGGGACAAACAGTGTTTTGTGTGCATCACAAATAAAACTGTCCGCGCGGGTGATTCCATCAATTAAATGAGCATGTTTTTTGCTCATGGAGACAGCACCTCCATGTGCAGCATCAACATGCATCCAGACTCCGTGCCTTTCGCAGACATCTGCAATCTCCTGCAGTGGATCAAAGGCACCGATAAGTGTTGCACAGGCACTCGCAGAGACAGCTACGATTGGAGTGTTTCGTTTCCTCAGTTGAGTCAAAGTTTCATCGAGTGCCGTTGCATCCATCCGGCGTCGATGGTCAAGCCGAACTTTAATGACCTGTTCGGTTCCCAGCCCTAAGATCCCAGCAGAACGTGTGACGCAGTAGTGTGAGTCTGCGTTTGCAACCAGCACTGGCAAGTTTGCGTTCTGAACTCCTTGTGTCCACGAATTTTTCAGAGAAATATTTCTGGCAGTCAATAACGCTGTCAGATTTGCCAGCGACCCTCCATGTGTCACCAATCCAGCGAACGTTCCAGGAGCGAGTCCAATGACTTCTCCCCAGCGTTCAATAAGTGCCTTCTCAACAGAGGTCGCCCACGGTCCCATTTCGTAGATCGCCATCACCTGATTCGTAATGGAGCCGAGTGCATCAAAAAGTCCTGCCAAAGGAACCGATGCGGGAACTTGATGTCCAATGTAACGCGGGTGATGGAGGTTGTGGCCGCGTTCAATTGCCGTCTCAATCAAGTCTTGAAACCGATTCAGAAGATCGTCTGAGGTTTTGGATCGCTGCAGGCACTCACGCGCAACCGATAAGTTCTCTTCGGGAAGATTCCAATTCAGTACAGACTGTCCGCGCTGTTGGAGTTCACCAAGGTGAACTCCCAAACGCGAGATCAAAGACTCTCCCAATGATTGGAAAACCTCTGGAGAATAGGCAGCTTGAATACGTTGCCGTGCGGTGTTCAGCGAGTCAGTAGGCATTGGTCATTTGCAGTAGAGCAGCTTTGAAATCGTATTCGCAATCTGCTTCGCGAAGAGGAACTTTTCATTGATGAAACCCGTTATTCACGGGAAAACGATCAAGCAATTTGATCTGAATGATGAGTAAATATCGAGTTACTTTCCTGTCGGGGCTCTCCAGTAATGTCCGTTTCTTGAGAGAAGTTGATTCGCTCCCTTCGGTCCCCAGGTTCCTGCGGGGTAAAGTTCAGGCCGATGATCTTTGCCGGACCAGAGCTGCAATATCGGATCGACAAACTTCCAGGCAGCTTCGAGTTCATCGCTGCGAGTGAATAAGGTGGAATCTTCCCGCATGACATCGAGAAGTAAACGCTCGTAAGCTTCGGGGAGCTCCATTCCGAATGATTCTCCAAACTCGAAATCCATATCGACCGGCTGCACCTGATACTGCATTCCCGGTCGTTTAGTGGAGAAGGAAATAGAGATCGCTTCGTGAGGTTGAATTCGAAAGATAAGTGAATTGTGCTGTGCATTCGCTGCCTCGCACAGACTTCCTTCACATTCCACTGTTGTGAACAGGTGCAGCGGAGGGAGTTTGAATTGAATGGCAATTTCCGTAACACGCGCTGGCAGGCGTTTTCCTGTGCGCAGATAGAACGGAACTCCCGCCCAGCGCCAGTTATCAATGTTTGCTTCTATGGCGACATACGTTTCGGTTCGAGAGTCGGCATCGATCCGATCCTCATCCAGATATGCTTTGGCTTTTTCACCTCGAATAGAACTCGCTGCGTACTGCCCGGCAACAGCCCATTCCTCCACGCTGCCCGGTCGGCCTGGTTTTAGAGTTTGCAGAACTTTCAGCTTCTCGTCTCGAATGTGCTCAGCTTCGAAGAGCGATGGAGGTTCCATTGCCACGAGACAGAGAAGTTGGAGTGCATGGTTTTGCAAAACATCTCGCAGAGCTCCGGATTCGTCATAGTACCCCCCACGCCCCCCTTCGATCCCTTGAGTTTCTGCAACCGTAATTTGTACGTGCTCAATGTGATTGCGGTTGAAAAGCGGTTCGAAAATCGCATTTCCAAACCTGAAGAGCAAAATGTTTTGAACTGTCTCTTTACCAAGATAATGGTCGATTCGGTAAATCTGGTCTTCATTAAGAATCTGACTGAGATTGCTACTCAACTCTTTGGAAGATTCCAGATCGTGGCCGAACGGCTTTTCAATGACACAGCGAAGTTTCTTTGCTTCACGCGGAACCATCCCAGCATTGGAGAGATTCTGAATCGATGGCAAAAACAGGCTCGAAGAAGTCGCCAGGTAGACCACTCTGTGCCCGGGGAGGTTCCGCTGTTCTTCCAGCGTCTCGACCTGCTCCTTCAATGCAGAGTAATCCTCCACATTCATGAGGTCAGTCTGTGAGTAATGGAGCATCGAAGCGAATTGATTCCAGTACTCTTCAATTGTTTCTTGTGAAATGACTTCGCCGAGTTCCGCTTTCATTTCCTCACGGAATGATTCATCAGTCTTCTCACGCCGAGCCACTCCCACAATGAGACATTTTTCACTGAGGAAGCCATTTTTGAAGAGCTTGAAGAGCGCGGGGATCAATTTTCGTCCGGTTAAATCACCAGAGGCCCCGAAGATCATGACGGTCACATCATCAATTTGAAGATCTGCAGCGTTGGATTGAGCGTTCATGTAAAATCTATTTACAGCTGTGTAGTGGAAATCTAAGTGTGTGAGAACGTATCTTTACCAATTCCGTGAACAATGTCAGCAGACTTTCCTTGTTGAAACGATGAACATGAACAGAGCGATACAAGAATTGGCCCCTATTCCTTTTTCCAACAGGAAGCTTGTGAAGAAAAGCACGTTTCTACAAATTGCCTTCATCGCTTTATCTGCGATGGTCTGGCTTGGATGTGGGCAGGCTAAATACGAAGAACGTCTCCAGGCATCGACCGAGTTTTATGAGTACATGGAGACAATTGAACGGAATCTTGCCAGCCCGATCTGGGTCGACTCCCAGTATGGTCTCAAGCTGAAACTCCCAATTCCGTTTAAAGTCCCGATGGCGAAGCCTGAAATTCTGCAAGACGAGGATGGCAACACGTTTCCAGGACCGGATCAACGTCAGCCACAGGAGTTGCTAGGGATCGAGTTACCGGGGATCATTGAGGCTTGGCAGGCTTTTCTTCCGGGGGAGTCTGGAGAGCAGATCGACTCTCGAATCTATGTGTTGACCAATCATAGTCGTTTCAAACTGACCGATGGAGCATTGACACAAGAGCCGATGGAATTCATGGATGACCTCGAAGCTGAACTGGCGAGAGCATTTGATGTCATTATCCCTGACGGCGAGGCAAATCAGGCGGGAGATAATATTCGATATGGACTGACTGTCCCGCCATCGGGCAGCCCAAACTCAAAGTTCATTGCCCCCAAACGTTATTCGGTGATTCGATTTATTTCGACAGCAGAAGGGAGCGGCCCACCGGTTCAAGCTGTTTTATACGAACACTTCGCTGGTGATATTCAAGCAGCTGTTTTGATCATCGGACCGAAATCTTTCACGTCGCAATTCCGTCAACGTATTGAACTCGCTCTCCAAACGTTTTCTGTCAGTCCGCAAGCCTCCAGTCAAATGAATCAATCAACAGGGACAGCCACTCCTTCAGGGGGGGCAAGCGGTTTTTGATTTCTGCCTCGTTTTTGTTTCAGTCGTCATTTCTCGTCGTGTGAGAAGTTTCGTTCTTTGCCTGAGTTTGTGACTTCACGTTCAGTTCCTTTAAGTCGTTTTCGGAGTTCGGTGTGCTCAATTCTTTTGTCTTCCAAAATAGAACTGCATTTTTTGCACTGCTGTTCGTGTCGAATTTCACTCTCCTTTCAGCATCGCAATTCGCGAGTGCGAAACAACCACCGAATGTTGTGATCATCTTCACTGATGACCAAGGCTATGCAGATGTTGGTTGTTTCGGATCGGAAGGTTTTGAAACTCCAAATCTCGACAAAATGGCAGCAGAAGGAAGAAAATTCACGAGCTTTTATGTCTCCCAAGCGGTTTGTGGTGCATCGCGTGCCTCATTGCTGACTGGTTGTTATTCAAACCGTATTGGGATGCTAGGCGCCCCGAGCCATCGTTCAACGCATGGAATCAATCAGGATGAAGTCTTGATTTCAGAGTTGTGCAAGCAAAAAAATTATGCAACAGCGTTGTACGGAAAATGGCACCTCGGTCACCATGAACCGTTTCTTCCTCTGCAAAACGGCTTCGATGATTACTACGGCTTGCCTTATTCAAATGACATGTGGCCGTTTCACCCAACGAGTAAGGCGTTTCCTGATTTACCGATGTTCGAAGGCAATAAAATTGTCAATCCAAAAGTGACACCAGAGGACCAAGTTCACCTCACAACTTCGTACATGGAACGAGCGTTGAAATTTATTGATGAAAATCATGAAGATCCCTTTTTCTTATATGTTGCTCATTCCATGCCGCATGTTCCGTTGTTCGTCTCGGAAAAATTTAAAAACAAGAGCGAACAAGGTCAGTATGGCGATGTGATCATGGAGATCGATTGGAGTGTTGGTCAAATTCTCGAACGCTTAAAACAACACGGAATCGACGAGAACACGCTCGTCATTTTCACTTCTGATAATGGACCCTGGATGAGCTACGGAAATCATGCAGGGTCAGCGAAGCCTCTCCGTGAAGGAAAAGGGACGGCCTGGGAAGGGGGAGTTCGCGTCCCTTGCATTATGAGATGGCCCGGAAAAATTCCTGCAGGGACAACCTGCAATGAACTCGCAGCCACGATCGACCTGTTTCCAACGATTGCCAAATTGATCAATGGCAAATTGCCAGCACATGCAATCGACGGGAAGGATATTTGGCCGTTGATGTCCGGAGAGAAGGGAGCCACAACTCCCCACGAATATTACTGCTACTACTGGGGCAACGAATTGCAGTGCATTCGTTCCGGCGATTGGAAGTTGCACTTTCCTCACAGATATCGCTCCCTAACGGGCGAGCCCGGCAATGATGGGCTTCCCAACGGTTACTCACAGGAGAAGACAGGTTTAGCCCTATACAATTTAAGTGACGACATCGGCGAAAAGAATGATGTCAAAGAGCAGCACCCCGAAGTGGTTGCGAAGCTTAAAGAGTACGCAAATGCCGCTCGCAAAGAACTGGGGGATTCACGGCTGAAGATCAAAGGAACCGGTTACCGCGCACCAGGCCGACTGAACAATCAGTAAGACCAGTCCGATAACCTCTGGAATAGCCTCTTTCCTCAACGGTTAGTTACAGACCATAGAAGGAAGAGGCTGAACAACGCTGGTTGAATGGGGCAGCATCAATAGAGCACCTTTCGATTTGGTGTTCAGGTTCTGCCTCGTGGCGAACAGCATTTTTAAGAGAGAAATGCGTTCTTCACGGGCACACGGTAGTGCAAACTGTTCTCGTGAGGCTGCTCAACCCTCCACATCAACCCTCCACATCAACCCTCCACATCAACCCTCCACATCAACCCTCCACATCAACCCTCCACATCAACCCTCCACATCAACCCTCCACATCAACATTGATCACACGTCCAAGTTTCAGTAACACCAGCTTCGATGATATTTGTTGTGGTGAGATCTTATAGAAATTCGAGACTGCCTGAACATACGCCTGGATCTGCCCGCGGTAGTATTCGACTCGATCATTGATTGCGATGAGATCATTGGGAAGAGCGTCGGTTTTGAAGTCGATAATTTCAGCCGCAAGGACAGTTGAATCTCGGGAAATTGTGACGAGTCGGTCAATGCTGCCAGTCAAAAGCGATCCATTTTCTCGGACAGCAAAAGCTCGTTCATTTCGAAACGTGACATCGACCGGAGCTTGCAGAATCTCTTGCTTTGTCTCTTCCGAGACATTCATGCTTTCGGCGGACAGATAGGGACGCTTTGACAGCAGAGATTTCAAAGCTTGACGACTCACTGACTGGTGGAATTCTGCAAGCGACTGTTCAAGGTCGATCCCTTGGATTCCAAGTTGTGTGGCAAGTCCTAGGAGAATTTCGTCCTCGGGAATTCCATCATCAAGCCAGCCGATTTGCTCCATCCAGGCATGAAAGAGTGTTCCCCTGTCGACAGCTTTTGAATCGCCGGTTGGCAAGATGTTTTCCAATTGAACGAGCTTCGTTCCCTCTTTGCTTGAAGGAGCAACGCGAGGCAAGCGTCGTGACTGATCCGACTGTTTGAATTGAATGTTGAGTTCTCTGGGAGGAGGAGGCGATTCCGATTTTGAATCGAGTTGTGGTAACGACTGATACCATGCCGGGTCGCCAGCCTCAGCGAGGACAACGTTGGATTCCAGCTGTGCAGTCGGGGCAAGAGCGGCACGAATGAGCCCAGCATGAGTTTTGGGAAGTGTTTTCTCAGCGCTTTTTGCTGTTCGCGGTCGCACGATGATTTGAAGGTTGTGGACTGCTCGTGTCAACGCGACATACAACAGGCACAGCGACTCGACAATTGCCTTGTCTGTCGTTTGTGCGAGTGCAAGTTTCAGTTTCTTGGGGAATAGATCTTGGAATTCCTGGCTTTGGTACAGTGCGACCGCTTCTGGAGGTTCTCCCGGTTTGGGAGTGTATGAGAGATACTTCGGCGGTTTCGTCATGAGTCCATCGCACTCTGCGAAGATGACGGTATCGAATTGAAGCCCTTTCGACTGGTGAATCGTCATCACACGGACGCGAGAGTCGGTTGGTTCTTGTACTTTTTGCTTTTCGACGAACTCGACGAATTCAGATGTCCGCAATGATTGTGAGATGGTATCGAACTCGTTGGCGAGTGCGGATAACTGGATTAACCGACGGAGTTCCCGTCGATTGCAGTGTTGCGCAAGTTGTCCGGTCAATTCGTGGACTGTCTCTCCATATCCTGATTGGGAAATCCGCTTTCGGAATTGGTCAGAGAAGAGGTGAGCGGCTCGGTCGTTTTCATGATTGACCAGATTGACAATCGCACCCAATGGAGAGTTCACAATGTGAAAGCGAGCGATCGTATCACCAGGATGATCAGCCAGATGGAACAGCGCCAACACTAACTGGACGGCTGCTGAGTCGACGAGTGGGTTACCACCCTCTTCGCTCGCATCGATTCCGAGTTGATTCAGTTCATAAATCAACTCCCCGATTTTGGCGTTCCCTCGTGTGAGGACACCGATCGTTCCTGTCGGAGCAACTTTAAGTTGATCAGCGATCATGTTGGCGACGAACTGATTGAGTTCGGCGTCGACCCGCGATTGATCACGGTCTCCTGGCTCCATATCCTTGGGAATTGGAGAGGTCAATAATTGAAAGTATCCGGGAAGTTCTGTTCTCGCGGTTTCATGTTTCGGAAATTCGTTGCTCCATCTTTTTAAGACCGCCTGGTTCTCTCCGAAACCATCGTGATTTCCGATCCCCTGAAAAATTCGATTGACAGTTTCAATGACAACTGGTGAAGAGCGAAAACTCTTGTTGAGGGGCCGCTCTTCGACATCTTCCAGTTGCTGAGTAATGGCATCGAAGATGGCTGCTTCTCCGCCTCGCCAACCGTAAATCGCTTGTTTTCCATCTCCAACACAGAAGAAAGACTTATTGGTGCCGGTTGTTGTGTCCTGTGCAAACGGACGAATCACACTCCACTGCGGGACCGAGGTGTCTTGAAATTCGTCGAGTAGAACATGGTCAATCGTTCCGTCGAGCCGATGTGCGAGGTCGGAAGTGGATCGGTTTGAAAGTGAATGTGCCAGCCGTCGCGTGAGGTCGTCAAAACGAAGTCCGCCCGTTTCCCGTTTGAGTTGCTCGTAAACTCGATCATATTTTTCAATCAGTTCGTAGGTCGCCGCCGTTTGCACAGCCCATGGTGCAAGCCATTTGGCCCGAGCAATTTTCTCCAATTCCAAATACAGCGACTTTAAGTTGTCTGGGATCTCTTTACGATGGTACTTGCCATCTCCCAAAACCTTGGAAAGTAGTCCGGTCTTGTAAAGGGCTGGCCATTCTTCATCTTCAATCCGCTGAATGTCGCCATTGCGAGCGGTTTCCATACGGGAATTTTCAATCGGTTCTGCAGCTAATCGGGCGACGATCGATTCCAATTCATCGGATGAGGGACTCTGGATCTTCCCGAACTGTTTCCATGCTTGAGCATCTGTTCTCAAGTAGATTTCATGGAATTGCGAGATATGTTCTGAGATCAACTGATACACACTTCTCCGCACGCTCCCTTTATCGAGTTGGTGCATCAGGTTTTTTAGCTCTTGAAGCTCTCCTTCTCGGAGGACATGATCAATCGCCCGATCCTGAAGGTGCTCAGCTTCGATCTCGTCCATGAGCCTCCAACCGGGAGGAAGACGCAACTCTAAAGAGAAGGAGCCCGCCAACCGCGAGAAGAAACCATCAAGCGTACTGATTCGCAAGCGATGCAGATTTTGCGTCAACACTTTCAGAAGAGTCAAACAATCCTTCTGAGTAATTTCGGGCGATCCGGTGAATGATTTCAAACTCTGAAAATCAGCATCATCGAGAGCCGCCTGCGCAAGCCGCAAGAGAATCCGGTCAGTAATTTCCGCTGCTGCTTTCCGCGTAAATGTTGAAGCCAGAATTTTGTCTGGTGTCGAGCCTCGAAGTAATGTGAGAAATCGGTTGGAAAGCTGAAACGTTTTCCCCGTTCCCGCAGAGGCTCGGATAACCAGTTTGCGGTCGGCTTCCGGCAAATATGAGTGTGGCTCCGTTGATTGAAGCGGTGAAGGGGTTTCTGGTTGATTCTGGACGATCTCTTTTTCGTCGTCGAACAAGCTGCGTTGATGTGAGTGACTCATACGACCGCCTCCCTGCCAAATACATCGTCCTGACAAATGCCGGAGAATTCCTGAAACCAGGTAATCGGCTTGTCGAGTTCAACCCAGAATTCTTCATTGATGATGTTCTCTGCTATCTTGCGAGCGACATCATCCGCTTCTTTCAACTCGTCTTCGCTCCATTCTGCAATCCGATCTCGAATTTGTGGTGTTGTTCTCGGTAACGTGATGTAACCCAGTCTCACTTTTCCCTGCACACCAAATGGCTTCGCAAGATGTCGATACAACGGAAGCTGTAGGTCGACCCATTCATCTTTGTATCGGTGTGTCTGTTCAGGTGACTGCGCTTTGTCGCTGGTTTTGTAATCGAAAATGACCCATTCATTCAGCTTTGGGTGATAATCAACACGGTCGATTCTTCCACGTAATGTGATTTCTGACCCGTCAGCGAGGTTGAGTGTTGTGTTTTTTCCATATCCGATTTCGGTGTGTTTTATTTCCCAGCCTTGGCGAACCCATTCGGTTTGCCATTGCGCAAAGATGTTCAATCGATGGCGAATTTGTTCAACCTGAATATGGACAGGGAATAGCGGGTCACTGCCGTATCTTTTGTTAACAAGTTGGTCGAGCTGACTGTTCAAGAACCCGGAGACTTGTACCGGATCGGTTTGTAAGGTTTCGTCACTTTGTCCGAACCCTTGCAATACATCGTGGATCAACGATCCAAAACCTGCGGGATCGAGCTCGACGACGGAATCGCTCACTTCGCCCAGCTTTAAGACGTGACGCAGGTAGTATCGATATGGCGAAACCAGATAATCTTTGAACTCTGTGACGCGGAACGACCGCTTCGGTTCATCCATTTTGACAGGTTTTGGAATTCGAAAGTCGTGGTCTTCTCGTTGAGTGGAGAGTCCTGTTTTGATTGTTGGTAAGTCTTCCTCGTGATCGTCAAAAAAACGTACGATACGATGTGCAACTTTTTCAGGAGAAGCTGCGAACAACAGGCGACTGGGAGTGAGTGGCTCTTTACGAGCGTCACGCTTGGCAGCGATGAGCTTCACTCGCTTTCGAGAGTGCAGAAGGACGCTGATTGCGTACGCGTCACGTGCGTAGCGTCGCTGGTTATCTTCAATCCCTAAATGTGTTCGTAAGCGGTTCGGCAAAAAGAGGTCATGGTTGACGGCAGAAGGAATAAAGCCTTCGTTCATTGAGGTTAAGATTGCGACAGGGGCATCGTCTAGCGGAAGGTCGAGCCAACCTGAAAGTTGAACCGCATGATCATCGACTGGCGCTGCGAGAAATTCGCTGCGAAGTTCGTCCAATGTTAGTTCGATTGCCTGTTGTGCGGTCACGACTTGCTCAAGAGCTGCCGGGACGCGTCCGTGTTCCAGTGCAGCTTCGTGGATTTTTTGCGTTGCTTGAAGCAGCAAGCGGTCTTCTTGAACATCTGGATTTAAATCTCTGCCTCCGTAAACCTGCAACAGAAATTTTCGCAGTGGTCCCACCCAATCAGCCAGTGGCCGCGAAGATTCTTGGAACGGTTTAAGGAGATCGCCGATCACGCTCACAAGTTGACGAGCGGTTTTCGCTGATCGACCTGATCCTAAGATGACCTGTGTACGACGCTGAAGATGCTCCGTAACGTTCTCGTCCCAACAGGTTAACCAATTGTCGGGTAAGTCTTGTTGGCTGATCCAACTTGAAAGATCGGGATGTCGGATCAATTCCGAGAAATGGTCTGTTCGGTCCGCTTCCAGATAACTTGAGACACATTGCAGCAGCCGATACGGCCCCGATTGTGGAAGTGTCTGTTCAATGACCCAATTCGTTGAGATCCCGGACATTGCCAGATATCGTTCGATGTGCGGGACGATGCGGTCGTCCGGGACACCTACGGTGATTTCATCGATGGAGAAGTCCGCTCCACAAGCTTCTAGCTCCAAGGCGACCTGTTCTGCCTGCTCTTGTGGTCCATCGACCACTTGGATTTGCGATTCGTCGATCTCAATTGTGAAGTCATTCCATTCACCCGGCTGTAAATTTCCGAGTGGTGCAAATCGGCTGGATTCTTCAGGCGGTGCGTGAATCACAACGTGAACATGCTCGGCAACCTGCTTCAGCATCGACTGCAATGTGTGGTTCAGGTCCACTGTTCCGACCAGGAAAATTTCGGAGTCTGTTCGACATTCGTTATGTTTAATCGCAAATAAGCGAGCCGTTTGCTGATCCCAGAGCCCTGCTTCATCCAATTGTTGCAGATATCTCTTCTGGACTTCTGCCAGAACGTTCCAGCGATCAGTTTCGTTGAAAGATTCAAGCGATTGACCACGCTCAGCGACGTCGGAAAAACTCAGGCCATCGGCGGCCAACTCTCGATGCTGTCGACGAAGAAGTTCACCAAGTCGCAACCAGGCATCGACATCATAATCTTCAGGAGGTTGCGGAATGACCACTTCCAGCTGATCTCGCTGAAGCCCTTTCAATGCCTCCGCCCAGGCGAGTTTCTGGGTCAGAGGTGAGGCGAATGGGAATTTTGGGAGATAGAGAAACTCGGGGAGCGTTCCAACGGTAATGATTCGCGGCGGGATTGCTTCACCTGCCGACTTGTCTGTCAAAATTTCCAGAAAACGTCGCCCCGCCTGTCGACCGGGAAAGACAACAATGACATTTGAGAGGTCTACTTCTCGCTCGCTTCGGTAGCGTTTGATCAGCTCCTCGACAAAAGCTGGCAGAGCTGGTTGTGACCAGTCGAGAAATAGCCGTTCGTTGTTCATTCTCGTGTCCGTGAGATTCTGACTTCAGTGAAAGTGAGCGGAATCGTTTTAATCACGATAGCGTTTCGTGATGTCGCTATACGCATCGATGCGGCGATCTCGCAAGAATGGCCAGTGCGTTCGTTGTTCATTGAGCATCGCAAAGTCACACTCAGCCATTAAAATCTCTGGCTGATCGACACTTGCTTTATTCAAGATGGTCCCACTTGGATTGCAAATGAAACTCTGTCCCCAGAATTCAATTCCCCCATCCAGATCGCCCTCGTGTCCGATGCGATTGGCTGAAGCCACATAGACGCCGTTTGCAATTGCGTGGCTTCTCTGGATCGTTTCCCAAGAGTCGTGTTGCGCGGTGCCATATTCCGCTTTTTCAGTAGGGTGCCAACCGATTGCTGTCGGATAAAACAGAATTTCAGCACCTGCCAGTGCCGTTAACCGAGCTGCTTCCGGGTACCACTGGTCCCAACAAATCAACACACCCACATTGCCGAACTTCGTTTCGAAAATCTTGAAACCAAGGTCGCCGGGAGTGAAGTAGAATTTTTCGTAAAACAATGGATCGTCAGGAATGTGCATCTTGCGATACATCCCCAGATACGCCCCATCGGCATCAAGGACAACTGCCGTGTTGTGGTAAAGACCAGCTGCGCGTTTCTCAAAGAGCGAAGCGACAATCACAATCCCGAGTTTTTTTGCGAGTTGTGAAAACGCTTCCGTACTTGGACCGGGAATTTTTTCCGCTAAGTCGAACTTCGCATGGTCCTCACTTTGACAAAAATACTGCGACCGGAACAGTTCCTGTGTGCAAACGATTTGTGCCCCCTGCTTGGCTGCCTGCTCGATATCAGCGATGGTCGCTTGCAGGTTTTCCGTCGGGTCGAGAGTCGCTGCTCGTTGAATGAGCGCGACGTTCACATTTCTTGACTGAATTGGCATCAGAGTGATTATCTCAGCTTTGTTTGGCTTCGTGTACTGGGAGTTTCGAAATCTTCTTCATGATTTGCTTGAGCCAGTTAATCGACTTCTGGAGGAACCGCTCCATATGTCCAGGGAGCGGTGAACTCCGCTTCTAAAGGTCGGGTCGGGATTTTTCCCGGCTTGAGTCTCTTTGAGAGTTCAACTGCAGCGTCGACCATTTTTTGTCCAGCAGTGATTTCCAGGTTGCTGTAACCCGTCAATCTCGTTTCATAACCGCCGCCGCGTGGTCCGAAGGATTCTTCAGTCGGAACATATCCGACGCAACCGTTCGCCAATGAAACCGGGAAAGTCAGCGGAAACGGACTGCCCGCTTTGATGTCCAGTCCGAACTGACAGAAGAACTCCGCTGGATCGGTGAGCAAGACGACAGGACCAATCTGAATCGCTTGCACTTCGACGTCTGCAACAGGTTTTTTCTCTAGAAGTGCATCGAGCAAGACGATCTCTTTAGCAAATGCCCACTCTGTTGCACCGACTTCAGCCGGTTGTTTTTTGACGAGTTCCAGACTTTTGGTCACACGCTCTGGGCGAGGTGTTCTACGCGAAATTTTGAGCAGAGTTGAGTCAAAATTGATCGGTGTGAGTGTTCCAGGTTCTTCTCGCAGGAGCACTTTTACGGCCTCTGCTCCTACGGTTCCTCCAACGAATCGAGAGGACTGCTCCGCTTTACGACGTTGGTACTTCGTCATGTTCTCGACTTGGGTTACATCTCCAGAGGCTCCAGCGAGAAAGACGACGACGACTTCATCACCGAAAACTCCTCGGATGACCTGCTCTACATAATAGATGTAATTTGCAGAAATCCCCCCAGGGCTGGCGGTTGCGTGGCAGACGAAATTCACAATGCAGCCAGTCAAGTTGCCTTCAGCATCCCAGGCACCGATCACTCCCACTTCCGGGTCGACCGGGCCGGCTGGCTCGATGATGCCCGGATTTCCGGGGCGAGGGTGAGTTTGAGTGAGGCCTGACGTCATTCGGAACCGGCGATTGAATGCCACTCCTTCTGCTTTTCCTTTTCCAGCACTACATTGAGTACTTCGTTGATCTTCATTCGCTGCGCAAACGGCGTCGACAATTTGATTTTCAACACGCACGATATATTTTGGGTCAGCGGCGGATGATTTTTCGTAGGCCAATTCCTGAACGAGTTCAGAAGCATGGTCAAATTCTCCCGGATAGATCATTCCGGTCGGCCCCGATGAATGTGAATGCGTCGCATGAATAAGAATGGCGCCGGCTGGGATTCCGCATTTTTCTTCGATCCGCTTCCGAGCCGCAAGAACCATTTCGCGCCGGACCAACAATGCGTCGACCGAAACAATCGCGACGCGGTTTGTGCCATCATCAAACACCGCAGCTCGGACCTTGCATGGATCGTGTAAGCTGCGATGGAAGATTTTCCTGTATCCCCCCGGTCGTTCCATTCCAATCTCAGGGGTAATGTCCCGCTCGGCGAACCCGGCATGAGTGGCCTGCTCTGCATCGGCATCTTGCGAGAAGCTCTCTTGAGCGATGAGAGTCAGAGATGTGAGTAAGATCATCAAACGCATGGAAGACATCATTGGCTCTTTCAAAGATCTGGTGAGTTCGCTGGCTGTCGATATCAAGGTTACTGAATTGACCCGTCTGTTTTGTGGAGTGTAACCGTGGATTGTAACCACGGAGGGAGCGAATTCTACGAATAGAAAAGAACTTGCCCGCTCTTCTTTGAAAAACGTGAATTTGAGTCTGATTCCAAAAATGGCTTGACCAAAGCAGGTAAAAGCTGGAATGAAAGACTGCTCCAACATCTCTCACTCGAATTGAATCCTCAATGGTTATTGCGCTGAAGCTGACTTCGGTTTAATGCAAATTCAAGCACCAAATTTTCTCAGTCGTTCGGCTCAATAAATCTGCTATGGGATTCCTCTTTGACTTTTCAGCAGGCTACAGAGTAGTTGTAAGGCCCTTCCATGTAGAACGAAATTTACACGATTCTTCGGCTTTTATGGCGTGCCTGATTTTTTCCTGACACGGTTTCCGTCAGCTGATAATTTGCTTGATGGGTTGTACTGGTTCGACACCGACAAGTTTTTGATCGAGGCCACTGAAGAAGTAGCTGAGACGGTTGGGGTCGAGTCCCATTTGGTTCAGAATTGTGGCGTGCATGTGTTTAACATGAAGGCGGTTTTCAACGGCTTCTGCGCCGAGTTCATCCGTTGAGCCGTGACTCACGCCACCCTTGATACCACCGCCCGCCATCCAGGTTGTGAAACCATACGAGTTATGATCTCGTCCAGTTCCTTTCGCGTATTCAGCCGTCGGTTGACGTCCGAATTCTCCGCCCCAGACAATCAGTGTTTTGCTGAGAAGTCCGCGTTGCTTCAGGTCTTGAAGAAGGCCAGCGATCGGTTTATCAGTTTCGGCAGCGTGAAGATTGTGGTTCCTCTCCATGTCGGAGTGAGCGTCCCAGTTGTCATCGTTATGATTTCCCCCTGAGTAGATTTGAATAAATCGTACACCACGCTCAACAAGTCGCCGCGCGAGCAGACATTGTCGACCGAAATGTGCAGAGGTCGGATTGTCCATCCCGTAAAGTTTTTGCGTCGCCTCTGTCTCTTCGGCGATATCCACCGCTTCCGGGGCATGAGCCTGCATGTTGTATGCAAGTTCATAACTCGCAATCCGGGCTGCAAGATTGGAATTGTCGTTGCGGGAATTCAAGTGTTCGTCGTTATATTCTCGAAGCGTATCGAGCATTGCTCGTTGTGCTTCGACGGACATTCCTTGAGGTGGTTTCAGGTTCAGGATGGGATCGCCTTTGGATCGCATGACCGTCGCCTGATACGACGCTGGCATATATCCCGAACTCCAGTTTTGCGAACCGGAAATTGGCCCGCCGCGTGGATCAAGCATGACTGTGAATCCGGGGAGATTGCTGTTTTCTGTTCCAAGGCCGTAGTTCAACCAAGATCCGAGGCAAGGTGAACCACTCAGAACTTTCCCGGAGTTCATCATTAACATCGCAGATCCGTGAATCGGGCTGTCTGCTGTCATTGAGTGAAGAAAGGCAATGTCGTCAACTTGCTCACCGAGATGCGGAAATAAGTCGCTGACGTACTTTCCGCATTCTCCATACTGTTTGAACTTCCAGCGAGGTTCAATCAAACGTCCTTGATTGCGATGTCCGCCGCGACCAAATGTTTTGACTTCGACCGTCTGGTTATCTCTTCCATACATTTCGGGTTTGTAATCGAAGGTGTCCATGTGGCTGGGACCGCCATACATGAACAGGAAGATGCATGCCGTGGCATCGGGATCGTGGTGTGGCTGTTTGGGAGCTAGCGGGTTTTCGAACTGAGTGACACCATCGGCTGCGACAGACTGTTTCGCAAAGAAGTCCTCATCTAACATTCCTGCCAGTGCCGTCCCGGCAAATCCTGCTCCGGTTTGCCAAAGAAATTCGCGACGAGTTCTTCCGCAGAAATTTTGTGGCTTCGACATGAATTCCTCTGAGTGCAACGAAATTTATTGATAAAGAGATTAACTCGTTCTAACAAAACCTGCGCGTGGGCTTGAAAGCCCAGTGAATCAAAACGATTTCAGAGGTATTGTTAGCGGTTCTAAATTCATTTTGGGAGATGCGACTGAAATAGACACTCCCTCAACGGGACAGCTTCTTCGATCTCATTCATATTATCAACAGGATTGCGATTCAAGTCCAGTTGCGAACCTTGAAGAAGCAAAGTACAAACGGTTTTTGATGTTCTTTTATGAGCCACGTTCTTGAATAAGCGACCAGAATGCCCCTTAGAATTCGCCTTCATACTGAGTCCTCGATTCCGATAGAGGTTAATTCGCTGAACCTCAAGACGATGCGAGAGCAGTCAGCGAAGACGATTGCTAAGACTCTTGTCTTTCGTGGAAATGAAAAGGTCCCTTGTGGCGATTTCTTCGATGTTTCCGGATCGGCAACCGACGACAATACGGTTCTCTGGGAGGGAAACCTCCACAAAATCAAACTGATTGGCTCTCATCACTCAAGCGGGACTCTCCGTGTCGAAGGAAATGTCGGCATGCATTTCGGTGCTGAGATGACCGGTGGTGAGATCATTCTCCACGGTGATGCCAGTGATTGGCTCGGCGCGGAAATGCGGGGTGGGGCCATTCACGTACATGGCAACGTCGGAAACCTGGCGGGGGCGGTGTATCGCGGTGGACGAAAAGGAATGCTCGGCGGCGAGATTCTCATTGATGGAAACGCCGGAAACGAGATAGGTCACACCATGCGTCGCGGATTGATCGCCGTTGCTGGGAATGCTGGCGATGCCGCTGGTGTCGGGATGATTGCCGGATCGATAATGATTTTCGGGGAACCGGGAATTCGCAATGGTGCTGGAATGAAGCGCGGGACAATTGCGTTGTGTCAACCGTGCGGACAGCCAGAGGTTCTGCCAACTTTCAAAAAGGCGAGTCTTTATCAACCATTGTTCTTACAACTCTATTTCCGACATCTTCAGGAAGCGGGATTTCCCGTTCCTGAAGAGTGTCTGGCTGCGAATTATCAACGCTATTGCGGCGATCTACTGGAACTCGGCAAAGGCGAAATCTTTACGCACGTCAGTTAAGACGGAACTGTAAAAACTCACAGGAGAAGCTCACGGTAGAAGCTTTCGGTGCAATGCCTGCTGCAACAGGTGTCATCTGGAATACAGAACCTGTCTTAGGGAAATTGAACACCAAGAACCCAGGCGGGGCTTTTACCGCATTCATAGGTCTTCAGCTTGGTGAGAATGCCGGTCGCTGCATCACGGCGATACACAACCAAGGTGTTCGAACCCTGCCCCGCTGCGACAAGATAGTCTTCATTGCCAGGAATCAAATTGAATGAGCGAGGTGTCTTGGCAGTCGAGACCTGACCGAGTGGTGTCAGCTCTCCTGATGTTGAGTCGATTTTGAACTGTGCGATACTGTCATGCCCTCGGTTAGAAGCATACAGAAATTCGCCATCAGCACTGATTTCAATGTCAGCGCACGATCCCTGCGAGAGATCCCATCCGTCTGGATGTGTCGAGACTGTTTTCTGTTTTTCCAGTTGCCCGGTTTTTTCGTTGAACAGGCAATGAGTCACGCTCTTGCTTTGCTCGTTGACCAGATACGCCCACTTTCCGTTTGGGTGGAATTGCATGTGTCGCGGACCTGCCCCTTCTGCTCCGGGGAGAGTCGTCGGATCATTAAACCGAAGCCGTCCTTTCTCTGCATCAAATCGAAACTGCTGGACTTTGTTGAGTTCTCCAGCATGAGGAACAAATGCAAAATCGTTGTTGGGGGAGGTTTGCACACAGTGAGCTTTTTGCCCGGTCACGATTCTCTGCACAGGTTGGCCTGCCACTTCTCCACCTTTAATTTTGCTCACTGTCACAAGGCCTTCCCCGTAATAAGCAGCGAGTAACCATTTTCCAGCCCGGTCTGCGTAAATGTAAGCTGCGCTTCCTGCACTGGGGACACTGGAGAGGTGGGTGAGCAGGCCGGTTTTGGGATCAAAAGAGAGTGTGGCAAACTCACCTTTTGATCTGATCGATGCGTATATTCGAGTTTGGTTTGAACTCAGGCTCAGGCAACCGGGTGTTCCTTCGAATTCAACTTCTCCAATGCGAGAGAGTTCACCTTTTTTTTCATCGAGTGAGAAAATTCCGATGGTGTTGTCCTGGCTTTCAGAAACATAAACATAAGTGCCAGCGTGTAAATGACTCATTGTGGATACTGTCAAAACAAGAAAAGTGATCATCAACTTCATGAGGTATCGCTCTCGGGTTTGTACGTCTAGGTTTGTTTCGCTGGTTGAAACGTGCTGATCGTGAATCGAAGGTTGAGAGACTCAATCTTTGATTCGATACTGGTGCGTGCTAACGGTTTTGAGTTTGGCAGGTTCTTGTAAGTGGTTCGACAAAAATTCCCAATTCTCTTTTGTTCGCGTTTCAGAGTGCCAAGGAATCAGGTCTTCGTTGCCAGGAAAAAAACGCAGCGAACAGTCTGTTGTGTTTGGCTTGCAATTCAATGTTTCAAAGTTACCGGTAAGAAATGTCCCTGGTGATAGTTGACAAGGAATTTTTCTGACTCGAAGATGGCGAACCGCCCTCCCCTGTCGGTCATCTCAAAATCCTCCACCTAGAATCAATTCTTTCAAATAGAGTTTCTGAATTATGAGCCAAGACGCAAATAAACTCCAGCCAATCTCTCGCCGTTCCTTTCTGAAGAGCTCCGTTGTCGCAGCTGGGACATCTTCGTTGTTGGCGAAAACGCTCAGCGCAGAGACAACGGATGGAAAGAAACCGTTGATGGCCTACGTCGGGACCTTCAGCGCTCCTCTTAAAGATATGTTACCGACACAGGTCGATCTTCCGCCGGGGAACGGGCGAGGAATTCATCTCTTTCAGGTCGACCGTCAAACCGGTGCATTGGCTGAGGCCGGTGTTGTTGAAATGGGGACGAGCCCAAGTTGTTTAGCAGTGAGTGCTGACGGTACTCGAATGTATTCCGCAAACGAAACCGACCATGTCGGGAAGACGAAGGAAGGGACTGTCAGTTCTTTTTCTATCAACCCGTCCGATGGGAAACTGACTCTTCTTAATACAGTTCCATCGGGAGGCGCCGGGCCAACTTATGTCAGCATTCATCCATCAGGACGATACTTGTTCGTCGCCAACTACTTCGGCGGATCTGTTGCTGTTCTACCAATTCAAGAAGATGGACAACTCGGCAAAGCGACGGATGTCAAAGTTGATTCCGGGAAGATCGGCCCGACTCGTGCCACCAATGCACCTAGGGGAAGCTTTGCATTCAGCGGCCACGATCGAACGCATGCTCACATGATTCAATCAGATCCGTCAGGACGTTACGTTTTGCATGTCGATTTGGGGCTCGACTTAATTTACGTCTGGAAGTTCGATGAGAAGACTGGCCGCCTGACACCGAACGATACGGCGACCGTTTCACTTCCACCAGGCGATGGACCACGCCATTTCCATTTCCACCCGAATGGAAAATGGTTTTATTCCATTCAAGAAGAAGGCTCAACAATTGTCTTCTTCGATTACGACTCTAAGTCAGGGACATTGTCAGAGCGGCAAACCATTTCCACTCTTCCGCCAGAATTTGCAGGGAGCAACTTCTGCTCAGAGATTCTGGTTTCGAGCGACGGGAAATTTGTCTACGCCGGCAATCGATTGCATGACAGTATCGGAATCTTTGCAGTCGGCCCCGATGGGAAACTGAGTTTCACTGGAGAAGAATGGACGCGAGGCAACTACCCCCGCAGCTTCAGTTTCGATCCCACCGGTCGTTTCTTGTATTGCTGTAATCAACGGGCAGACAGCGTTGCGGTCTTTAAAGTCAATCGAAAAACAGGCGGACTGAAGTTCACAGGTCAGTACGTACCAGTCGGGAATCCATCGCATCTTGTCTTTGTGGATTTGCAGTCTTCCTGAAATGATGCAGGCGTTCCGCCTCGTGGTTATGTGCGATTTTCCATTTAAAGTGCTATCGCATTAGAAGAGTACAACGGTGTGGACGGCGAAAGCCGCAGGGAAAGTCAGTTCAAAGCATTGAGGAGAGTTTGACCTGCCTGGCAGGTCAAACTCTTTTTGAAGGAACAAGTTGAACTGCCGTTCGAATCGCGGAGACCATGCCGGCTGTCTCCACGAGGTTCTTGCCAGCGATGTCGAAGGCGGTTCCGTGGCTGGGGCTGGTGCGAACAATCGGTAACCCAAGTGTCACGTTCACCGCGCGTTGAAACGCGATCAGTTTGAGAGCAATGTGACCCTGATCATGATACATCGCAACAACTCCATCGTATCGCCCCGCCACTGCTTGCTGAAGAAGTGTATCTGCTGGAAACGGTCCCATGGCGTTGATACCAGTTTCAGTTGCATGTGCGACCGCTGGAAGAATGAGTGTCGCTTCTTCATTCCCGAACAGCCCGTTTTCTCCAGCGTGTGGGTTCAAAGCACAGACTCCAATTCGCGGGGCTTGACATCCAACTCGCTGCAGAAAGGAAGCAATCAGAGAAATCTTTTCGGCAATCGCTTCTGTTGAAAGCAAATCAGGGACGCTGGCAATGGAAGTATGCAATGTGACATGTGCGACGCCGAGACCGTACGGACCGCTGACGACTTCTCCCGCTGGCAAATAAAGCATCATCGCAAAGTCTTCAACACCGCACTCCTTTGCCAAGATTTCAGTGTGCCCGGGATAGTGGTGTCCGGCGAGGTGAAGAGCTTCTTTATTCAATGGAGCGGTCACGATGGCATCGATTTGGTTCGCTAGTGCTGCCTGAGTCGCCGCCACGAGCCAGTCATAAGCTGCCTGCCCAGCAGCGGCATGCAACTTCCCGATTGGAACAGACGCAGTCTCTGCGTTCGTGGGGTTCCAACACGAAATGGCATCGTCGTCCCGTTCTTCAGCGATCCCATCAAGATGAGATACGACGCGGACTTGCGGTGCATTCTCGTAATGTTTGAGGGCACGTTCTAAAACCTGCGGGTCTCCAACGACGACTGGAGTGCATCGTTGCTGAACATCCGTCGAAACAACTGCCGCAGCGACAACTTCTGGTCCGACACCCGCAACGTCCCCCATCGTTAGTGCAACGACAGGTTTCTTCTGCAGCCCATGGTGATTCTGTTGTGTGCTCGTCATCAATTAAAACATTCAAGCTGAGACAACGGGATTCCCGCGATGTCTTTTTCGGAAAGGATTGGTGGTTGATCGAGGCTCCATTCGATTCCGATGTCAGGATCGTTCCAGAGTAACGTTCTTTCAAATTCTGGATGATACAGGTCTGTGCATTTATAGAAGAAGTCCGCCGATTCACTAAGAACTTGAAATCCGTGTGCGAACCCCTCGGGGATGTACATTGAACGTCGATTCTCCGAGGAGAGAATTTGACCGACCCAGTTCCCAAATGTCGGCGAACTTTTGCGAACATCCACAGCGACGTCAAAAACTTCACCGGACAGGACGGTTACTAACTTGCCTTGTGGGTGTTGGATTTGAAAGTGCAAACCACGCAACACGCCTTGTTGCGACCGCGAAAGGTTGTCCTGAACAAACTCGGCCTGTAAACCTGCATCGCGAAAGGTACCCTGATGGTAAAGCTCCAGAAAAAAACCTCGTTGATCACCAAAAACGTTCGGTTGAATCAGTTTGACATCTGGAATGCTTAGCTCAGTGATCTCCATGTCTCAGTGATTCCCATGTAAGCGATCTGTTGAAGAAATTGAATCAATATCGGAAAATGAAAATTGTATTGTCGTTGGCAACTCAAGTTAACTTCAACAGCGCTTCGAATTGAATTTTAAGAAAGCATTCCGATGCCGACTGTTTTTATCCCGGCTTCTTTACGCAAACATACTGGAGATGTCCGATCCGTTGTTGTTTCAGCTGGGAATGTCCGGGAAGTGATTGAAGAATTGGAAAAAAAATTCCCAGGGATCAGTGAGAAGATTTGTGAAGACGGACAACTGCGAAAAGGGTTATCTGTCGCCGTCGACTCGCGTGTTTTAAGCCATGGAATGCTGGAAAAAGTCTCTCCCGAGAGTGAAGTTCACTTCGTCC